>NZ_JASGFM010000063.1:0-27138 GCF_047605565.1 Labrys sp. (in: a-proteobacteria) | reverse complement strand
GAAGCGCTCCATGAACGGCACTTCGTTGAACAGCATGGTGAGGTTGGCGGCAAATCGGGGCATGGCTGGCTTCCCGGTTCAGGCGAATTGAGGACGAGGCTGTCCGATCGAGGAACGGTTTCCTCGGCAGGGACGTGGGCGTGGGATGAAGCGATAGCCGGCTATTCGGCCGCGACGGCTTCCGACCGGATGGGCAGGTCGAGGATGTCCTCGAACTCGGTGACCGCGTCGATCTCCGGACCCATGGCGATGTTGGTGACACGCTCGAGGATGAACTCGACCACGACGGGCACCTGATGCTCGCGCATCCATTCGCGGGCCTTCTCGAAGGCCTGGCTGAACTCGTTGGGACTGCGGACCCGGATCGCCTTGCAGCCGAGCCCTTCGGCGACGGCGACGTGGTCGACGCCATAGCTTTCGAGGTCCGGCGCATTGATGTTCTCGAAGGAGAGCTGGACCTGGAAATCCATGTCGAAGCCGCGCTGGGCCTGGCGGATCAGGCCGAGATAGGCGTTGTTCACCACGACATGGATATAGGGCAGCTTGAACTGGGCGCCGACGGCCAGTTCCTCGATCAGGAACTGGAAGTCGTAGTCGCCGGACAGGGCCACGATCTCCCTGTCGGGATCGGCGGCACGTACGCCGAGCGCGGCGGGAATGGTCCAGCCGAGCGGGCCGGCCTGGCCGCAATTGATCCAGTGGCGCGGGTGGTGCACGCGCAGGAACTGGGCGCCGGCGATCTGCGACAGGCCGATGGTCGAGACGTAGCAGACATCCCGGCCGAAGGCGGTGTTCATCTCCTCATAGACGCGCTGGGGCTTCAGCGGCACATTGTCGAAATGGCTGCGTCGATGCAGGCTGCTCTTGCGCCCGCGGCATTCGTCGGCCCAGGCCGAGCGGTCCTTGAGCCTGCCCTGCGCCTGTAGGTCACGGGCCACGTCAAGGAAGAGATCGAGGGCAGCGCCTGCATCGGAGACGATGCCGAGATCCGGGTTGAAGACCCGGCCGATCTGGGTCGGCTCGATGTCGACATGCACGAATTTGCGGCCCTTGGTGTAGACCTCCACCGAACCGGTGTGGCGGTTGGCCCAGCGATTGCCGATGCCGAAGACGAAATCGGAGGCGAGCAGCGTGGCATTGCCGTAGCGATGGCTGGTCTGCAGGCCGACCATGCCGGCCATCAGAGGATGGTCGTCGGGAATGGTGCCCCAGCCCATCAGGGTCGGGATGACAGGCACGCCGGTCAGCTCGGCGAAGGCGACGAGCTTGTCGGCGGCATCGGCATTGATGATGCCGCCGCCTGCCACGATCAGTGGGCGCTCGGCCGTCTGCAGGAGCGCGATGGCCTTCTCGGCCTGGAGCCGCGTCGCCACCGGCTTGTAGACGGGGAGCGGGGCATAGCTCTCGTCGTCGAACTCGATCTCGGCCGTCTGCACGTCGAGGGGCAGGTCGATCAGCACAGGGCCGGGGCGGCCCGAGCGCATCAGGTGGAAGGCCTGCTGGAACACGCGCGGCACCAGAGCCGGCTCACGCACGGTGACGGCCCATTTGGTGACGGGCTTGGCGATGGCCTCGATGTCGACGGCTTGGAAATCCTCCTTGTAGAGGCGAGCGCGCGGCGCCTGGCCGGTGATGCACAGGATCGGAATGGAATCGGCCGCCGCCGAATAGAGGCCGGTGATCATGTCGGTGCCGGCCGGGCCGGAGGTGCCGATGCAGACGCCGATATTGCCGGCCCTGGCCCGGGTGTAGCCCTCGGCCATATGTGAGGCACCTTCGACATGGCGGGCAAGGTAATGGTTGATCGAGCCGCGTGCCTTCATGGCCGAATAGAGCGGGTTGATCGCAGCGCCCGGCACGCCGAAGGCGCACACCACGCCCTCGCGTTCCAGCACCCTGACGGCGGCGTCGATTGCTCGCATTCTGGTCATGGAGGTTCCGCCCTGTTTCTGATTTTTCTGGTATACAAGATGCCAGCATTTGGAGGCGTGTCAACTGCTTTATGCAACCTGGCCTTTGCGCCGGCCGCGGCGGATTGGCGCAAATTGCTCCCGAATCCGCCAGTTCGGCGAAGCGAAAAGACCCTTTCTGTTGATGAACGGCGCTACCGTCGTACCGGTCCGATGCCTCCAGCCGTAATCTATGAGAAGCTGGCGTATCTTCACGATCACCCTGTCATTTCAAGGAGAACGGCCATGCGGCTATCCGACCTGATGCGAACCACTGTGGTAGGACTTGCGCTCCTCTCCACGGCAGGGTCGGCCCTCGCGGCCGCGAACTGCGCCAATGCCAGTGACGAGGCTGCCTTGAATCAATGTGCAAGCACATCGCTGAAGGCGTCCGATGGTGAGCTCAACACCCTCTACAGGCAGATCCAGAAACGCCTGAACGGTGATGCGGATAAAACGAAATTGCTGGTCGCGGCGCAAAGAGCCTGGGTCACCTTTCGCGACGCCGAATGCAATTTTTCAAGTGCCGGTGTCACCGGTGGCACCCTCTATCCGTTGGCGGTGACGCAGTGCCGCGATGGCCTGACCAAGGATCGCATCAAGACTTTCAAGACCTATCTCAACTGCGAGGAGGGCGATCTGAGCTGCTCGGTTCCGGCCGCGAATTAATCATCCGCCGTACCTTCGCCCGATTGCATTTCTGACACGATCCTCGTCGATAGGCTTTCTGCCGTCGCTCTCCCTGAGCAGGCCTGCGTTGATCGCCGATGGCTGGAACTTTATAAAGCCTCAGGATTCGATCGAAGAATCACACAAACGTCATGATGAAAGGACAGGAGTGTTCCCGTCAATGACGTAACCCTGCCGCTCTGACACTGAAACTGTCGTTCGTTCAACTGATACCGAACATCTCGCAGAGCGCGGGCAACTTATCGCAACATATACGGATCATGATATGTCTCGACCGACCCTAGCCGTCATCCTCGCCGCAGGTGAAGGCACCCGCATGAAATCGTCACTGCCGAAGGTGCTTCATGCCATCGCCGGCCGTTCCATGCTGGCCCATGTCCTGGCGAGCGTGAAGCAGGCCGGCATCACCGACGCGGCCGTCGTCGTCGGCCCCGGCCGGGAGGATGTCGCCAAGGTCGCCCAGAAAGAACTGCCCGGCTGCGCCGTGTTCACCCAGGTCGAGCGCAAGGGCACGGGTCACGCCGTGCTGGCGGCGAAGGAGGCCCTGGCTGATGGCAAGGACATCATCGTGCTCTATGCCGACACGCCGCTGGTGCGTCCGCAGTCGATCGAGACGCTCAAGGCAGCCTTGGCGGATGGCGCCAGCGTCGCCGTGCTCGGTTTCCATGCGGCCGATCCTACCGGCTATGGCAGGCTGATCGTCGAAGGCGATGCGCTCACCGCCATCGTCGAGGAAAAGGATGCCACGCCTCAGCAGAAGGCTGTCGGCTTTTGCAATGGCGGCCTGATGGCCCTCAGCGGCGAGCATGGCCTTGCCCTGCTCGAAGCCATCGGCAACGACAATGCCAAGGGCGAATATTATCTCACCGACGCAGCGGAGATCGCGCATCGGCGAGGGCTCCGGGCCGTCGCCCGCCCGATCGCCGAGGAGGAGGTGCAGGGCGTGAACGATCGCCTGCAACTGGCCGCGGCGGAGGCCGTGATGCAATCGCGTCTGCGCGCGCATGCCATGCGCGAAGGCGTGACCATGACTGCGCCCGAAACCGTGTTCCTCTCCCATGACACCCGCATCGGCAATGACGTGATGATCGAGCCCAATTGCTGGTTCGGCCCGGGCGTGACTATCGAGAGCGGCGCGGTGATCCATGCCTTCTCCCATCTGGAGGGCGCGCATGTCGGCAGTGGCGCTTCGGTCGGCCCCTTTGCCCGGCTGCGGCCGGGCGCCGACCTCGCCGAAGAGGTCAAGATCGGCAATTTCGTCGAGGTCAAGGCGGCAAGCGTCGAGAAGGGCGCCAAGATCAGCCATCTCAGCTATATCGGCGATGCCAGGGTGGGGGCCGAGGCCAATATCGGTGCGGGCACCATCACCTGTAATTATGACGGCTATCTCAAGCATCGCACCGACATCGGCGCGGGCGTGTTCGTCGGCTCCAACTCGGCCCTGGTGGCACCCGTGACGATCGGGGATAACGCCAATATCGGCGCCGGCTCGGTGATCACCCGGGATGTGCCCGCCGATGCCCTGGCGGTGGCCCGTGGCCGACAGGTCGGGATCGATGGCTGGGCCAAGACCTATCGCGCCAAGAAGAAGGCGGAAAAGGAGGCCAAGACCAAGGGCTGAAGAAAAAGCTCCGGGGAGCGCGGGCGAGCCGTCCGGGCTCCCCGGGAGACAATGGTCCGTTTGATCCTGTCTGCAGAAAATCAATGAAAATAGCCGGCTGAAAGCCGGCTATTTTCATGTCGAACGTCCCGTATCGGCCGGCGCTGCTGCGATCAACCTTCCGCCCGGAGCAGCACCACGCCGGATCGCGGCTTGAGTTCGATCGGACCGTTGACCGCTTGGCCGGACAGATCGCGCCAGCTGCCGGCGGGCGGCTGGATCGTGGCCGATTCCCGGTCCGAGAAGTTCACGGCAGCATAGCCGCGCTGGTAGTTGCGCCAGGCGGTTGTGCCCTGAAGCTGGGAAGCGCCGGTGGGAGGCCCGACAGGCGGATCGAGATTGGGATATTCGACCCAGCGCCCGGTGTCCTTCTGCGGCAGTACGGCGAGATAGCTGCGATTGTTGCGGTTCACCAGGAAGCTGGCGACGATCCAGGACAACTCGGCGTTGTCGGGGGGAGCGGAGCCGTTCGTGCAAGTGTAGTTGATCGAGACATAGGCCCGATCCTTGCGCTGCTGGATCAACTCACGCTTGAGACGCCAGGCGTCGTCGGTGATGCGGCGCCGGCAGCTGTCGCTGAAGCCGCCTTCATCGACCCAGATATCGGCGAGATTGATCAGGGCCTTGGTCTCGTCGGGCTGCTTGGGGTCGATCTTGGCATTCAGTGCGATCAGGCCGCCGCGTTGATGGATTTCCTTGGCGAGCCAGCCGATATAATCGAGCTTCTGGGCGGTATGAGCCGGATCCCGTGACTGCCCGCTGAAAAGCTGCACCCATTTGCCGTCGCGCCAGACACCGCAGCGCTTGTCAGTGTTGGGCAGGGCGACATTGTCGAAGGCAATGGAATGATAACCCTTGGCCAAGGCCGGCTCGATATAGGTCTTCAAGAGATATTGGCGCACCTCGGGATTGCTGGTGTCCAGCGGCGCATAGGCACCCCAGGAATAGGTGTAGCCGAAGGAGGGCGTCTGCTGATCACACTGATAGGTGATCCAGCTGGGATGATTGGCCTTGTACCATTCCGCCGTATGGGCGCGGTTGAGATCGCGCTGGTTGGGGTAGTAGAAGCTGTCGATCACCTTGTTCGAGCGCAGGGGTGTCTTGGAGCCCCAGACGAAGCCGACATTGGGCAGGTTGGCGGGCGACTTCATGCGACCGTTGAAGATCTGGGCGCGCGGGATGCGGTCCACGGTCTCCGGATGCGCCACGCTTTGTTGCCCCAGGGCTGCGGTCCCAACCAGGAGGGAGGCGGTGACGGCAATGCCGAAACTCACATGTTTTTGCAGCATGGCTCTTCCGTTGATCTATATGCGCATGCGCGGCCTCTCGACCTCGCCCGCAGGGTGAAACAGCCTCCAGCGGAGCCGGAGGCCGTCGTTTATTCCCGGCCCGGCAGGAGATGTCCGAGGAGGACCAGCGCAGTCGGATCCTCGTGGCGCAACGCGAGGGCATCGAAGCAGGCGCCGATGGCGTTCTCGATGTCCTGGCTGGCCCGGCAGGCACGTGCAAGCTGGACATAGTCGTCGGCGGTGGCAGCGCCCTGCGCGGAGACCGCCTGCAGCAGCGTCTTGGCCTGTGCATAGTGACGGTTGGCAATCAGGGCACGTGCATGCAGGCTGCGGGCGGCGCCGTCCTCCGGATAATCCGCGAGCAGGGCGGCGGTGTGCTCCTGGCTGTCCGGCTCCTTGGCGACCAGCACCTTGCGGGCTTCGGCGAGCCGGCGCGCCTTGATGCGTTCGGCAAGATCGCCCGCTGCCTGTTCGAGGCCGAGCCGGCCGCCGGCCTGCAGCCATTCATGGGCTTCCTGCCAGCGCTGGTCGCGGAAGGCCTGCCTGGCGCGATTGCCGACATCGCGGGCAAGGGTGGCCGAAGCATCGGCGAGGGCCGTTGCATCGGTAACCAGTTTGGCATTGTGGGCAAATGCTCCGGCTTCGCCTGCCGAGGCCAGCAGCCTCAGGAAATCGATGCGAAGGGCGGCATTGTCCGGAGCAAGGGCGAGCGCCATTTCGAAGGCTGCCATCCGCTCCGGTGCCGGGTTCTGCTTTCGCAGTGCCTGCTGGCGGAGCAGGGTGACGATGCGCGGCAGCACTTCGGAATCGCAGGATTCGATCCTGGCGGGTGCCACCGCCGAGACGTGCGCCGCCGCCTGTACCTCGCCATGGCGCAGCAGGGCGCGAATGCCGGCAACGGCCTCGTTGACCGAAGAAGGCAGGAGATCGGTGAGGGCCGCGATGGTGCCCTCGATATCGCCCAGGCTCAAAGTGCTGCGCGCCAGGGTACGCAGGGCAATATTGTCGTCGGGCGTGATCGCCAGGGCGGTCCGTGCTTCCTCGGCAGCTTCGGCGAAGCGTTCAAGCTTGAAGAGTGCCACGCTTGCGCGCGTATGCGACTCCGCTGGAGAGGCTAGGGTCATCTTGACAACTCGGCGTTTGCCCCAGTCGGGGGAGGTGGATCTGGCTTTCGGCCCGTCGCGAAATTCCTTCGCGGCGAGCCGGGCCGGGGGGTGTCTTGCAAGTCCGAGCTCAACTCAGACCCGGTAGTAGGAGCGGTACCATTCGACAAAGTTCTTGACGCCGACATCGATCGTCGTCGTCGGCTTGTAGTCGATGAGCTGCTCCAAGAGATCCGCGGCAGCGAAGGTCGCGGGAACATCGCCCTTCTGCATGTCGAGGAAGTTCCGCTTCACCGGCATGCCCAGGCATTTTTCGACGGCATCGACATAGTCGAGCAGGCCGACCGGCTGGCCGCCGCCGATATTGACGACGCGATAGGGCCCGGCCGGCGACAGGGAATCGATGTCGCTGACCGGCTGGCCCTCCACGGGCGGCACCTTGGTGAGGCGCGCGATGGATTCGACCAGATCTTCGACATAGGTGAAGTCGCGCTGCATCTTGCCATGGCCGTAGACGTCGATCGGCTCGCCAGCCAGCGTCGCCTTGACGAATTTGAACAGGGCCATGTCGGGCCGGCCCCAGGGGCCGTAGACCGTGAAGAAGCGGAAGGCCGTGGTCGGGATCTTCCACAGATGCGCATAGGAATGCGCCATGTCCTCGGTGGCCTTCTTGGTCGCCGCGTAGAGCGTGAGCGGATGATCGGTGCGCTCGCGCTCGTTGAAGGGCATGTCTTTGTTGGCGCCGTAGACCGAACTCGTCGAGGCGAACAGGAAATGGCCGACGGAATGAGCCCGGGCCAACTCCATCACGTTGAAGGTGCCGACCAGGTTGGCATCGACATAGGCGCGCGGATTTTCCAGGCTGTAGCGCACGCCCGCCTGGGCGGCGAGATGGATGATGACATCGGGCTTCTCGTCGGCGACGACCTGCTCGAGCGCACCGAAATCCTCCAGCATCAGGATGTGTTCGCGGAACGCATTGGTCTTGCCGAGCATGGCGTGCCGGGCCTGCTTCAGCGTGACGTCGTAATACGGCGTCATGCCGTCCACGCCTGCCACGAAGTGGCCGTCGGCCAACAGGCGGCGGGCGAGATGGAAGCCGATGAAGCCAGCCGTGCCGGTAATCAGAAAGCGCATAAAGGGTCAGTCCTTTCATAGCGTTTTGCGATTTGGCGGTATCGCCAAGAATCGCAAAGACGCGTCACGATGAAGAGCTGGAGCAGAGCGGCGGTTGCACCAAAACGCGCTTTGCTCCGAGGTGGATAAAACCGACGCGGCGGGCCGTCAGGCCGCCAGGTCGGGAATGACGGAAGCGTTCGGCTTGATCACGCGGTTGAGCAGATACCAGCCATACATTTGTTCGAAGCCCGGGTCGTAGTGATCGAGATCGGCGCCCTGGCGTTCGAGGGCACGCGTGCGGCCGACGGCCTCGATCACGCCGCGCGGCTCGAAGACTGGAATGCCGAGTTCCGCCCCGATCTTCTTCACCCGGGCGATGAAGGTTTCACGGCTCTGCAGCACCCGCCCGTCCTGCAGCGGCAGGCCGACATGAGATACCGCAGCCATCGGCTTGCCCCACAGCTGCTTGAGCTCGATCAGGCCCTGGCGCAAGGCATCCTCGTCGGCAAGTTCGCAGCGGGCGTTGCGCAGGATCCGGGCGTCGGCCTCCCCGAAACCCGCCTCGGCGAACTGTTCTGAGGCGATGACCTTCTTGGCGGTTTCGGCCGAGATGCAGCGTTTTTGCAGCATCTCCTTCCACCACAATTTGCCTCCTTCGCCCAGCGGGCTGAGCAAATGGCGGTGGAGATAGTTGAGCTGGAGATAGATGCCGTCGCAGATCAACTCCTTCTCGGAAGCGACCTCGACAAGGAGGAAATCGGCCTTGGCCTGTTCCTTCTGGGCATTGGCGGAAAGCCTGGGCACGCGCTCCGTCGAGAAGACATAGGGCGCCATACCGTCGGGGATCTGGCATTCGCCGCGCATCCAGCGCAGACGCTGCACGGCCTCGCCGACCGAGTGCAGATAGGCGCGTGAACCGCCGTCATAGTGGCTGCAGCGCCCGGTGGCGGCGATCTCTTCCATCGGCCTGTGCAGACGGCAGGAACCCAGAACGAATACCTTCATCGCGCGTCACTCCTTGCATGAATGGGATAGCGGGAGAATTGGAGAGTTGAACAGCCGGAGCCAAGCTTCATCGCCAAACCTCACCGGCCCGAGATCGCGTTGCGGATCAGGCCGCCGGTCACCGAAGCGAGAAAGGCCAGGGCCAGCCCCACCAGCAGGGCGGAGCCGAGAGCGGTCAGCTTCTGGGGATAGGTAGGCGTGTAATCGGCCTTGGGCTGGGCGATCGGCGAGACATAGCGCTGCTGGCGCAGGATCGCCACGCGCGCCTGGTCCAAAGACTGGCGTGCGGAAGCCAGGTTGGTGTCGGCGAAGTCCTGCGCGATCTTCAGGCTTTCATAGCTGGAAAGCTGCTTGGCCACCGTTTCGCTGCCGCCACCCAGCCGCTGGCGGGTATCATCGATTTCCTTGCGGAGAGTGACGATCCGGGTCTCCACGCTCTTGCGCCGCGGATTGTCGCCCTGCGTCGCCTTGATCTGGCCGAGATCGGTCTGGGCAGCCGCCAGCTGGGCTTCGAGCTGTCCGATCAGATTGGTCAGCACGGTCAGGTCACCCGTCGGATCGACATTGGCATTCCGGTTACGCCAGTTCGCCACTTCGAGGCGAGCCGCCGCCGAACGCTGTTCGCTGCGGCTGACTTCCTCCTGCGCGACCTTGAGGGCGTCGTCGAGGGCGCGCTGGTTCATCTTGTTGGCGAAGGTGTCGGACAGGTCGATCAACGCATTGGAGATCTTGACGGAGTCCTCCGGGGTGAAGGCCTCGACCTGCAGGACGACGATCTGCTCGATCATGTTGTAGCGCACCGTGACCAGCGACTTATAGGCCCGATACAGCTCGTCCGGCGACGGATTGTCCGGCAGGCTCACCAGCGGATCGGCCGGATGCTCGGTGAGCATCTTGGTGAGGTCGATCTTCTTGGCGAGCCCGTCCATCGCTTCGCGCGACTGCAGGAAGTCGCGCACGGCGTAGCCATCGACGAAGCCGCTGACACCCATGCCGGACGAGCCGGACGAGAGCAGGCCACCGACGCCGACCGGCTGCTGGACATCGCCGCCTCGGATCGCGAACCGCGACTCCGCCGTATAGAGCGGCGTGGCGACAACGAAGACATAGAATGCCGTCAGCGCCAATGGCAGCAAAGCAAGCATCAGTCCGATCAAGGAAAAACGCCGCCTCCGGCGCCTTACCTTGTGCTGGTAGCGCAGAAACGCCGCACTCTCTTCCGGAGCGATCTCGCCTTTAAGCGAATTGATCGTCGACAAGGGGCTCGGGTTGACCTCGTCCAGTGTCGTTGATGTCGGGACGGAGAGGGAATTTGCGGAGGACTTCGTCAAGTTGGCTCTCTATTTCGATCAGACCCTGATTGAGGATGAGGGCGGTGTCACAGAACTCATCGACTTCGGATTTGCGGACGGTCGACAGGAGAAGCGTGCGACCGTCAATACGCTGCTCGAAAAGGGCTCTCCACAACAAGGTGAAGCGATCTTTCCGATAGGGGAACGTGCCGTCGACGACGTAGATGTCAAATGTCGGCAGGAGCGGCAAAATATACCCAAATTCCTGCCGCGCTGTGGCCGGCCAATGCTCTACGAACTCGTCGAGATATTCCGGCAGAGTCAACATCGACTCGACGAGGTATATACAGAATCTATAGTCAAGATGATACAAACGGGAGATTAAGGCTACAATTTGTCTCCCGCTCAATTTACCACGGACAAAGCCTGCTCGTCCGATGGGCCAGGAACAACTGCCCCCTCGGACGACACGGCCGCTGGTTGGAGGGCGCAGGCCGGCGAACAGGTCGATGGCGGGTTTGCGCGCGATCGGATCCGGCGAGACGACGGCGTAGCGCCGGATCGGCAGCGTCATGGTGATGTCGAGCGCTATGGGATAGGGCGTTCCCCCCACCATGGGCGTATCCACGACATGTTCGAGCGCGATCATGGTCCTCACACCGGTTGAATGCGAGGCCGTGCGTGCTTTTCGGCCAGGAGGCCGACGCCCAACACAGCGATCAGACACAGAAAGAAATAGGTCGGGTTGGCGTCCGAGGAGGCGTAGCCCGGGAAATAGGCGGCACGCAGAAGCTGCATGCCATGGGCGGTCGGGGACCACAGCACGTAGGCGCGATATTCCTCGGGCAGCTGCTCGGTCACGAAGAACACCGATGAGAACAGCTGCAGGCCGCGTTCGAGCACCGAAGCCAGGCGCAGGAAGAACGGCCAGTGCACGGCGATGCTGCCGAAGATGAGACCGATCGCCAGGCCATACGACCACATCGCAACGACGTAGCTGACCACCTTCGGCACGTCGGCGGGAAGGGTGATCATGTTGACCATCCTTCCGCAGGTCAGCAGGATCATGAAGACCACGGCGTAGATGATCAGATATTGGATCGCAAAGGCGAGCGCCTGATGGATCGGCCGGACAGGAGGCAGATTAATGAAGACGCGGTTATGCGCGACTGCCGTGCTGACACGGAAGATCACCTGGCGACACATGATCCAAGTCGTGCTTCCGAGCAGGGCGAAGGTCGGCACGTCCATGTTCATGATGAACTGCGTCTGAAGAATGAAATAGATCAGCGAGATCAGCGTCAGCAACACGGCCGGCTGAATCAGCATCCAGAGAATGCCGAAGCGACTTTCGGAGGCGATGAGCTGGAACTGGACGATGAGAATGGCGCGCACCACGCCGATCGCGCCGGCAACCCGGGTGCCGTGACCGTTCTTCCCGCGGGCAGGATCGGCCAGGAACAGCCCGTTGCTGAGATGGGCGATCAGCTCCAGGTCCTGTCGGCTGGCACGGCTGAGATAGTCTTCCTGCACCCCGCCATCGACAAGCCGTGCCTCCCTGGCTGCGGCGTTGCGCTTGCGGGAGCGCCTGAGATCGCGCGCTTCGGCCAGCTTGTTGGCGGCCTCGCGCAGATCCGGCGGCGCATAGTTGTCGGCGAAGACGTCGATGTCGGCACGGATGTCGTTTTCGAGGATCCGGATCGTCGTTCTCAATAGACGATGATGATAGTCGAGATCCTCTGCATCGGTCTCGCTCTCATCTTCGTCGAAGATCTGCTTTTGGGTCTTTTCAGCATGATTGTAGACGGCTCGCCGCGTCTTGACATTGTTGTCAGGCAGATCGCGTAGCGCGTGGCGCAGCAGGATGAGATATCCGTCCCAATCTTGTTGGAGGACTTCAGCTGACGTCATCGGCCATGATCCTTCTGTCTGCCATGGGCCGGTGACGGCTGGGGAAGTAACGGGCTGCGTGCTGCCCGGCAACGCAATGGGCGTAAGGCCTCATCCTCACGCCGGGTCGACGCAAGGGGATGCCAGAGCCCATGCCTGCCCCGCGGAAGCGGGACAGGCATTGCGCCGAAGCGCCTATGATGCGTTGAGCGTTCAAGAGTGCGAGGTCACAGCCGCCAGACCGTGACACCCTCCGGCGCGGTCGCGCGATCGAGTACGCCCTTGACGTCCATGACCACGCCCGTGCCGTTGCGCAGGCGCGACTTGATCAGCGGCCAACCCTTGGCGGCATATTCCTTGTGGGGAACGGCCAGGATGATGGCGTCTGCCGGTTCGACCTCGTCCAGTTCGGAAAGCTCGACACCATATTCGTGCAGCGCTTCCTCATTGGAGGCCCAGGGATCGTGCACTGCGGTCTGGATGCCGAAACGGTTGAGCTCCTTGAGGATGCTCGCCGCCTTGGAGTTGCGCAGATCCGGCACGTCTTCCTTGAAGGTCAGGCCGAGCTGCAGCACGTTCTCGACCTTGCGGCCCTCCTGCAGCAGCAGGCGCACGCATTCGCGGGCGATGCGCTCGCCGACGGAGTCGTTGATGCGCCGGCCCGACAGGATGACCTGGGGATGGTAGCCCGCCTTCTCCGACCGGTAGGTCAGGTAATAGGGGTCGACGCCGATGCAATGGCCGCCGACCAGGCCCGGCTTGAAGGGCAGGAAGTTCCACTTGGTGGAGGCCGCTTCGAGTACGTCGCTGGTATCGACGTCGAGGAGCTGGAAGATGTGCGACAGCTCGTTCATGAAGGCGATGTTGATGTCGCGCTGGGCATTCTCGATCACCTTGGCGGCCTCGGCCACCTTGATGGTGGGAGCGACATGCACACCGGCGGTGATGACCGACCCATAGACGTCGGCGACGATACCGCGGGTCTCCTCGTCCTGGCCGGACACCACCTTCTTGATCTTGGTGAAGGTGTGTTCCTTGTCGCCCGGATTGATGCGCTCGGGGGAGTAGCCGACGGTGAAGTCGACGCCGCTGGTGAGACCCGAGGCCTTTTCCAGCACAGGCACGCATTCTTCCTCGGTTGCGCCGGGATAGACGGTGGATTCATAGACGACGATGTCGCCGCGCTTGAGAGCGCCGCCGACGGTGCGCGAGGCGGCGCGCAGGGCGCCGAGATCGGGCTGGTTGGCGCTGTCGACAGGGGTCGGCACGGTGACGATGAAGAAATCGGCTTTGTTGAGATCGGCCGGATTGAAGGAGAAGATCGGCGGCGTTGCCTTCAGCTCTTCGCTGGAGATTTCGCGGGTGCGATCCTCGCCGGACTGTAGTTCCTTGACGCGGGTCTGATCGATGTCGAAGCCGATCGTGTCATAGCCATGCTTGGCAAAGGCTACCGCGACCGGCAGGCCGACATAACCCAGCCCGATGACTGCGATCTTGCGTTTCTGACTCAAGACATAACTCCTTGCGGTTTGTCATTGCGACGCCCTGGGGGCTGTTGCGTGGGTCGATCGCCTGGAACGGCAGATCGTCCGTAGGTCACCGTCCTCCTGCGGGAGGCGGACAGGTTTCGAAAAAGGGATGGAGTTCCTTCGTGGATGGAGGTCTCGTCATCCCATTCCTCTTGCGCTCACAAGCAGGCCTGCGAGGCTCGATGGGGGATGACTGGTTATGTGTGAGGGGCGGAGCCATCAGCGGATCCCCCGCCAGATGCCGCCGCTGAGCCGGAGGTTTTCGGGGCCGCGCAGGATCTGCCGTTCGACTTCCCGGAAGAAGGCATCCTGATAGGCTTGGGCGAAAGCGGGGAATTCCTGGCCCTCCTGCTTGGCGGGCATGGCCTCGACGTGGAATTTCACGCGGCGGTCCTGCCAATAGGGGATGGTGATGAAGCTCGGAACGCCAAGGCGGTAGCACAGCCCGGCGGCGAACGGGGAATAGGTTACCCTCCGTCCCTCCCAGCCGACGCGCGGGGCCGCGGGGCTCATCGCGCCGTCGATGGCGATGATGACCGCATTGCCGTGGCGCAGGGAGGTCATCACCTCGCGCGTCACCTCCAGTTCCGAATGCTCGCTGGTGGAGATCAGGGAGCCGACATGCGGGAAGGAGGCGATCTTGGGGGCGGACGCGAGCCATTTCATTGGAATGCCGGCCATGTGCAGCGCCAGGGGCCCGGCATACATCGGTCCCATGTGCGGGCTGATCAGCAGAGCACCCTTGCCCTTGTCCAAGCCGTTGCGGAGGCCGGCTACGGCGGCATCGATACCGTCGAGCATTTCAGCCACTTCGCCCACCCGCTCGGGAGCGCATTCGAGCCAGTCGAGGAGCAAGAGGTCGGCCAGGCAACCCCAGCGCACCCGGTCGTCCCAAGCGTTGCGGTCCGCAGGCTCGCTGCCGGCAAGCCGGCTGGCGAGCGACCAGGCGAAGTCGAGCCTGCCTTTGGGGATGGGCGCACTGGCCAGGTTCTGGTCGAGGCGGGCGAGCGCATCGGTGAAGGAACCCTGGAGATAGGCGCGTTTGCGGCCGACCAGATCGGCATAGTGTCCCTGGGCTTCATCCTCCAGACCCGCCTGCAGCAGCGTCGAGATGGTGTAGCGCTGCAAGGCCGGCGAATGGGGGTCTTCCTGTGCCAGCTTGCGCAGCAGCGTGGCCGCCTCGTCATAGTGGCGGGCCAGCCGCAGCGCGCGTGCCAGCAGCATCTTGAGATTGCGCAGATCCGGCGCCAGCGCGCTCGCCTGCCTGAGGACGTCGACCGCCTCTTCATTCTGGCGCAGCCTGAGCAGGGTCTCGCCGAGGGTGCGCAGGAGAAGCACGTCCTTGGCGGCCTTGTCGCGTGCCTGGCGCAGGTGCTCGAGGATCTGCGCGTCTTCCCCGCCGAGTGACAGCATCGCATTGGCGACGACGAGGTGCAGCCTCGGCGACTCCCCGCCCTGTTCCAGCGCCGTGCGGCCGATGGCCAGCGCCTCTTCGTGGCGCCCCGCCAGTTGCAGGACCTGGGCGACTTCGAGGGCGAGGTCGGCGGTAAGGTCGGGCTGGTCCTGCAAGCGCTCGACGATGACGAGACTTGTATCGAGATCACCCGCTCGCGCGAGAGCGATCAGGCAGAGCTGAGCCAGCCGTGCATGGTCCGGGCTGCGGTCGGCATAGCGGCGTGCGAAGTCGCGGGCGGCGTCGAAATCGGTCGCCTGGACCAGGGCCTGCAGCCGCACCGCCGCGATGGCGAGATTGTCGGGGTCGAGTTCTCCCGCCCGTTCGATATGCGCCTGGCCTGCGTCGCGGCGGCCGGCACGCATCATCACGCTGCCAAGCGTGAGGAGGTCGTCGCTGGAAGAGGGATTGGCCTCGACCAGGCGTTCCAGGAAGAGGCGGGCGGTGTCGAGTTCACCGGCGCGCATGGCGGGGGCGACGACCAGGCGGCGGACCTGGTTGCGGTTGCGCGGAATGGCGGCCACGGGCGGCGTCAGCAAGGCGAGAGCGTCCTGCATCCGGCCGTCACCGGCCAAAGCGAGGACATCGTCGATCGCCTGCCTGGCATCCGCAGCCTTGGTATCTTGTTCGGTCATTCGCTTCATGCGTTGTCGCCTCGCGGATTAGCGGTCGAGATAGGCATCGACGGTCAGTTCCAGCATGCGGCGCATGGAAAAGCGTTCGCGGGACCATTTCGCCACATTGGCGGCGAGTTCCGCGCGGTCCTGATGGTCGCGGCGCCAGGCCAGCACTTCGCCGGCGATGGCATCCGGTTGCAGATTGTCGATCGAAGGCAACACGGTGCCGCTCACTCTCGGCATTAGCGTTTCGGCCGCGCCGCCTGCCGGCGTGGTCACGACCGGAACCCCGCTGAACTGGGCTTCGATCAGCACGTTGGGCAGGCCTTCATGGCGCGACAACAGCAGGAAGACGTCCATATGCGACAGCCAATGGCCGACGCGGGGGGAGCGGCCGGTGAACAGCACGCGATCGGCGATGCCCAATTCCTCGGCATAGGCGGTCGCCTTGCCGAGCAGGGGGCCGTCACCCACCAGGATGAAGCGGGCATCGGGCACGCGGGCGGCGAGGCTCGCGGCGGTCTCCAGCCAGAGCAGCGGGCGCTTGTTGTCGTCAAATCGCATGACCGAGCCGACGGTGAAACCGGCCTTGACCTCGAAGCTCTCGAGCTTTTGGGTCAGGGCCAGGGTCTTCTCGTCGGTTGCCGTGCTCAGGGGATCGAGCCCGTTGGGAATGATGCGCACCGAGCCGCGCGGCAGCTTGAGCCAAGCTTCGTAGCGCTCGCCGGCGGCCTGGGAATTCGCCACGATGGCAACGCCCCGTGCCGAGAGCAGCGAGCGATAGACCGCCTCATATTCAGGCTTGTTGCGTTCGAAGCGATCTTCCGGCGGCAGCGTGCGCACGCCGAGCAGGATGCGCGGCACGCCGGCCAGCAGGGCGGCGAGGCCGGTGGCGAGGACCGAGCCGTCCTGCCAGATATGCACGATGTCGGGGCGGATATAGTTCAGTGCGTCGGTAAGGCGGACCACGCCCGTCCGCATCTGCGTCGGAAGGTGGTCGAGGAAGCCGATCAGCTCCTTGACGCGGGAATAGCGCGGGCGTCCGCCATATTCGGCAAACAGCGAATATTCATGGATCTGCAGGCCCGCTTCCACGAATTGCGGCACGAAGAAATCGGCACCGGCACGCGAATGCAGCGAGCTGCAGACCACATGGATGGGGCCCATGATGTCGGTATCGGCGATCGGGCTGGCCGAGTGGATCGCCCGGTTCAGGCCGAGCGCCGTGTTGGTGAACTGGCGTTCGGCCCCGCCCGATCCCAGGCTGCCATTGATCAGCACCACCGGCCCGACGAAGCGGCGCGGCTCGAAGTCCGCGGTCGCCGCCCGCTGGGCGATGGCCATCTCGAACACGCGCTCGATCACCAGATTGGGCAAATGGTCGTCGCTGTCGGCGTGATCGGGCACGAGTTCGCTGAGGCTGCGCAGGTCCTGTTCGATCCGCGCCTGCGTCTGGGCGATGTGCTTGGTCTCGCCGAACTTGTCGCGTGCGAACTCGATGATCTCGCGCGCCCGCATCGGCTGTCCCAGCGAGACATAGAGGCGTCCGAGCGCGACCAGCACGGATTCGGGTGTGTTGTCCATTTCGACGAGCTGGCCGAAGGCGGCCTCGGCGCCGTCGAAATCCTTCAATTCGATCAGGCCGCGGCCATAGATCAGCAGCTGCGAGGGATCTTCCGGCTCTTCGGGGAAGCGCTCGCTGTGAAGTGTCCTGCCGGCATCGACCCCGTCGATGCGGATGGTCCAGCGCAGCACGCGGAAGAAGGCTTCGCGCGAGGTCGGGAAGCGCTCGTCTATGCCGCGCCAGACCAGGAGGGCACGCGGGTCCTGCACGCGTTCGAGCGCCCGGGCGACCAGGGCCTGGAAGCGCTCCTCGCGCGGATGCTTGATCACATAGGGAAGCAGCTTGTCGAGGGCCTCGGTGAGTTCGGGCAGCCGGCGCATTGCGTTGGAGATGTCGCGGGCCCGGTTGACTTCGGCTGTGGTCACGCGCTGCACGCCATTGCCCGCGCGCAGGCCGTTGGCCACCGCGGCCGAAACGATGTCGCGTGCCGAGATCTCGTGGGCTACCGGTGCCGACGTGGCGCCGCTTGCGCCGGCGTCATCCACCGGCTGCACGGCAGGCTGGGTGCGGAAGGCCATCATGACGAGGGAACCGCCCGGGCCTTGCGGAGCCGTTCGACCAGCGCGTTTGCCGATGACAAGGCACGCCACTCCTCAGCCCGGCTCGCGCTCTTGTCCTGCTGCGCATGGCGCAGCGAAGCGTCACCGGCGAGCCGGCGCAGCGTTTCGGCCAGGCCGTCCTCGCCGTCCTCGATCCAGACCGCGGCATTGCCCAGGATGGCGCGGGCCACCGGGCCGTCGGACGCCACGATGGTCTTGCCATGCATGAGGGCATCGACGAGGTCGAACCGGGTCCGTTCGCTCCGGGCCACACCCGCCAGGGCGGGCGTAACGAAGATGTCGATCGCCTTGTAGGCCTCGGCGATGGAGCCGACCTTGGGACGGCCGGGGAAGAGCACGCGCTCGCCATGGCCCATATGGCTCAGGCGCTCATGCAGCTTGAGGAAGCGCGAACCCACGCCGAAAACCGCCAGCCCGGCGTCGATCCCATGGCCCACGAGCTTGTCGAAGGCGTCGGCGATGCCGTCCAGGTCGAGGTCGTCATAGGGATCGCCGACATAGCCAAGGACCAGCCGGTCCTTGAGGGCCGGGTCGCTGCGCCAGGCGGGAGTCTTCTCGTCGTGCTTGAAGGCGGGTGCATTCTCGCCCAGCAACAGGAGCTTTTCGGCCGGCACGCCCCGGGCCGAGAGGGCCTCCGTGGCGCCGGGCCAGCGGGCCAGCATCAGGCTCGCCTCCGCCACCAGGACGTCGTCCGCCTGTCGAAAGAGCGCTTCGCGGTCGTTGGCGGGCGCGGCATCGGCCGTCGATGCCAGGCGCTGGCAGTCGAGAACGAGATCGGCGCCCGTCATGCGGGTGGCGATGGCGGCGGGATAAGCCGCCTCCAGCTCGCCGGATACCATGATGACGTCGGCTTCCAGTGTCCTGGCGATCCGTCCGAGCGCCACGCCGGCCTCGCGGGCATATTGATCGATGATGGCCGGAGCGGCCTCTATCGGGGCCATGCGATGATAGGCGATGCCATCCACCATATCGGGGCCGGATTTGCGCGAGGCGCCAGTGTTGCGGACGGGATAGCCGGGCTGGGTCACCACCCGCACCGAACAGCCAAGGCTCGTCAGATCCTGGGCCAGGGCATGCGTGCGCATGCTGGTGGCGGACCAGTGATAGGGCAGGGATTGCGGCACATAGAGCAGGATGTTGAGACGCGTGCCCTGTGCCTTGCGCGATACGGGCTTGGGCAGGCGAATGCCCTGGCCCTTGAACCGTTCGAGCGCCATCAGCTCTTCATAGCGGCGCGTTTCCGTCGCATTGAGGGCAGCGCCGGCGCGCAGGGCTTCCTGGAGAATGGCACTGGCCTCGTCGATCGAGCCGGTATCCATGAGCGTGAAGGCCAGGAGCTTGATCCGTCCCTCGTTCGGGTCGGCCTCGGCGGCGGCCTTGGCGAGCGCGACGGCCGCGGCCGGATCGGCGGTTCTGGCCTGCTTGGCCAGGTCGAGCAGCACGCGCGACAGCACGCTGCCACGCGGGCGCTGGTCGTGGATCCAGCGCTCGGCTGCGGTCAGGCCGTCCTTCTGCGCCTTGGCGAGGGCGATCTCGGACAGCTGCAGATATTCGGGGGCTGCACCGGTCGGCACCAGATCGGCCGGCAGCGAGAGGGAATGACGATAGTCGCGATACCATTCGGCGATGCGGGCTGGCAGGCGCATGCCATCGCGCCAGCTCGAAAAGCCGGTCATCATCACCTGGCCGAGCCGGTATGTATGGCCTTCGCGCAGCTTGGCGATGCGCTGCTCGGCGTGTTTCCAGACGCTACGCGTGTCGAGCACGGCCAGTTCAGCGCTACGCTTGGCCTCGCGATAGACGTCGAGGTCGCGTTCCAGCTGCTGCAGCCGGGTGGTGAGTGCGACATTGTCCTCGGCCAGGGAACGCTCGGCCAGTTCGGCTTCGAGTTCCCTGATGCGCCGTGTCGCAGCCGCCTCGCGGTCGAGCGCGGCCTGGAGCTCGGTGTCGGAAGAAGAAGCCTGCAACGTTGAAACGGCTGCAAGCTTGGCTTTGTGGCGAGCGGGAGAACCGGAACCGTGCAGGGCGCTGCCCATGGCAATTGCCGCCCCTTCGAGCTGGCTGTCGTCGAAGGAGGTCGTCCTGGAACTTACATGTTCTGCCGGCACATCGCCGTTACGATGCAGCTTCGGCGCTTCGGTCACTCTGCTCACCTTGATCTCCGGCTCCTCAGAACAAGGCGCGTTCAGGGAGAACGCGCCTTTGCTCCAACTTTTCGTTCGGATGCGTCTTGCGAGGGCCGGCGCGAACGCCGGATCGCAGGAGGCTCTGGGCTCAGCTCGCCAGCTTGAGGTTCAGCAAGCCTTCCAGGTTCTTGCTGGCGCTGTTGTCCGGGGCGAGCTCGCGGCTGCGGGTCACGGCCGCCGAGGCCGTGGCGAGATCGCCGGCCCGGTGGCTCGCGCGCGCCAGATGCAGCCAATGGGTGGCCGAGTCCGGCTTGAGCTCGAGCACGCGCTGGTAGTAGTTGGCCGAGTCGGCGAAGGCGTGCGTCTGGTAGAGATGATGCGCCACCGCCGTCAGGGCCGGCACGTTCTCCGGATCGATCTGGAGCAGGAGATAGGCAACCTCGGCAGCCTCCGCCGGGCGCTTCTCGCGGCGATGGGCGCTCAGCTCCTTGGAAAGGATCGCCGCGACCTTGCGGCGCAGCAGCTGCAGTTCGTCGTCGTCCTGGCCGACCTTGGCCAGCAGGGCCAGATGGAGCGCTGCCTGGCGGGCCTCGCCGCCGCGCAGGGCGAGCTTGGCGGCGCGACGGACGCGCTGGATCAGGCGGCCGACATAGTCGACCTCGGGCGCGGCCAGGCCGGCCTGATAGAGGGTCACCAGGCCCGTATATTCGAGCTCGGCTTGTCCGGCGGCACGGGCGAGGCGCTTGGCGGCAACCTGATCGGTGGGATCGATGTCGAGCAGACGCGACCACAATTCAAGGGCGCGTTCCGGGGTACCGGTCCGTTCGGCTGCAGTCGCCAGACGCTTGGTCGCCGTGGGATGGCGTGGATCCACCTTGAGGACCTGTTCCCAAGCGGCTGCAAAGCCGGCGGGATCCTGTTCGAGATCGGTCTGCTTGGCCTGGTCCACCACGTCGTTGCGCAGGGCGATGATACGCTTGCGCAGGACCGGATCGGCGGGAGCCACCGCGTTGCCGAGGCGAAGCACGCGACGATAGCCGTCCTGGTCACCCGCCCGGTCGAGCTCGGCGGCGGCCTTGGCGAGATTACTGCCGACACGTGCGGTGATGTCGTCGAAACCCTCGATCGTGCCGGCATCGGCATGACGAATGGCGATCAGGACCTTGGCAGCGTCCTCGACCTGCTGGCTGCTCAGGAGCTTCTTGGCTGCCAGGAACGCGGTCGAGGGATGCACTTCGGCAGCGGCGATTGCCGATTGTGCGACCTTGTCGAGCTGGCCGGCATTGATGGCCGCTCTCAGACGCATCTTCAGCGCATTGGCATGACTGGGCGAAATTGCCAGCAATTTGTCGGCCTCGGCGATCACCGCGTCCCAGTTCGAAGCCTGCCAGGCATCGCGCATGGTTTCGAGATGGTTGCGCAATTCCGGCGCCGAAGGCGAGATGCGCCGCTTCGACTGGGTCCAGCTTGCAGGGCCGGGAATGACGCTATGGCCGAAGGAGGCTTTCGAGAAGGCGTCGTTCGCAATGTCCATCTTCTATCTCACTCGTCATATTGCCTGGGTAGGCACTCGGCGATCACCACATGTGATCAATTGATCTGATCGTAAGGAAGCGACCAGAAACGTTCGGTACGAATCTGTGTGTATTTTTGGGCCAGGAGGCCAGTTAAGCACCTGAATTTGACGGCATAGTGGCAATAATTAAACAAAAATTAATTAAATTATATTTCTAATAGTTCGCAAATTAGAATATTATATTTGAAAATATACATTTAATTTCGATTTTAAGTTTTGTTTTCGCCAACTGACGCTGGCGATTTGCTTGCTGCCGGGTTGTCATCGACGACGGGACTCAGCGGGCACGGGCTCTCTTGTATTTCCGCGGTTGCTCGGCCGGAGGATCTGCCGCCGGCGGACTTGCCAACAAATCCACGGTTCGTTGCACCATCAGGGTGGTGGAGAAACGCTCGGAAGCAATTTGCCGGATGCGGTCCGCAAGGCTTGGATCCGAATGCCGCCAGTCGACGACGTGCCCGACCTTGGCGCACAAGGCGTCGAGATCGACGGCCTCGACCGTGTCGGTGGCCAGCCCCGTCACACCCGGCGCGAAGGTTTCGCAGGCGCCGCCTGCCGGCGTGGTCACCACCGGAATGCCAGCGAGCTGGGCTTCGATCAGCACGTTGGGCAGGCCCTCGAAACGCGACAGCAGCACGAAGGCATCCATCTTCGCCAGCCAATAGCCGACGCTGGCCGAACGGCCCACGAACAGTATCCGGTCGGCGATGCCGAGTTCGGCTGCACGCTGGCGTACGCGGGGCAGCAGAGGGCCGCTGCCGACCAGAACGAAGCGGGCATTCGGACGGGCCTCATGATAGGCGTGGACGAAATCGATCCAGAGTTCGGGGCGTTTGTCGACATCGATGCGGAAGACGCCGCCAATCGTCTCGGTGGCATCCGCGGTGCGGCGCTGGAATTTCTGCCAGCGCTCCTCGTCGGTCTCGTTCGGCTCGGGCGGCAGGTGCTCGACCCCGTTGTGAACGATGGTGAAACGCTCCTGCGGCAGGTCGAGCCACTCGCAATAGGCCTTGGCGGCCGCATGGCTGTTGCTCATGAACTCGACGCCGGGAATCCGAGCCAGGGCCCGATACATCGGCTCATATTCACCCCGGAACAGATGGGGCCGCAAAACCGGCGGCAGGCCGCGTACATTGAGGACGATGCGGGGGACGCCGGCCACGAGTGCCGCCAGGGCAGCGAACAGGACGGCGCCGTCCTGCCAGATATAGGCGACCTCGGTTTCGTGCCGCCGAAAATGCTCGACCAGGCGTTGCGTGCCGAAGGCCGCATGGACCGGCACCAGGGACAGCAAATGCCGGAGATCGCTCTCCTCGGGCACGAGTTCCGCCGGGCGGGCCGGCGTCATGTTGTCGATCTGATAGGCCTCGACCTGCTCGCAGGCGATCATGGGCAGAAAGAAGTCGTGATTGTTCTCGCGGCTAAGCGATTTGACCACGACCTGAATCGGACCGCGGATCTGCCGGCCGGAGATGCTGCCGTTTTCGCGCCGGGTGCGTTCCAGCCGGGCTGCGGTTCGGGCAAGCTGGCGTTCCGCTCCGCCGGTGCCGAGGCTGCCTGTGATAAGCGAGACGGAGCCGAGCCGGCCTGGCGCCACCGAACGCACGGATCGGTTGCGGAAGATGTCGATGGCCGCCCTCAGCACCACGATGCGGGCGGGGATGCCGCAGGTCTGCCAGTCCGGTACGTGCCGGCCGAGCACCTCCATACCCTTGCGCAACTCCTCGGCCATGACCGAGGCGTTCTTGGGGGCTTGCCCGGTCGCCAGCAGCCGGTCCAGGATCAACAGGGCTTCGGTTAATTCTCCCCATTCGCGCAACCGCTTGGCATAGACGAGCGGCGCGTTCTTGGAGTCCGGGAAATCGGCCAGGGTTGAGACGAACAGCGCCTTGGCTTTGGCGATTTCACGCAGTTCGACGAAAAGCTCGGCCTTGCCGAGGCGACGATCGACGTCCGAGGGCACGCCGGGGTAATGACGCTCGAGGATCTCGAGCCCCTCGGCAATGCGCTGATGCCGCGACAGCCAGCGCAGGCGATATTGCAGGGCCCGGTAATTGTCGGGGAATTTTTCGTGGACGCCGGTCCACAGCTCCAGCATGCCCTCGCGGACACGGGTCATCTCGGCGACGAGAGCGTGGGAGAGATTGACGTCCAACTCCCCCGGAAAGCGGGAGAGCAGATATTTCAGGCGCGGCAGCGCAACCTGGGCGGTTTCGACATTGTCGGCACGCTTGACCAGATCGGCGCATTCGGCGCGCACGGCTTGCGAATAGACGTCGGAAGCGGAAAACCAAGCGTGGCCATTTTCATGGACCGCGAGTAAAGGCACCTCGGCGGTCTCCGACGATGGAAATCTGTTAGGTTTCAAGAGTGCCTGTCCCGTGGTTGCCCATGTATAGATTCCATACTCAATCATTAATTCCATAAAGATCAGATAATCTTTACAAAAGAATGACGCAAGTAAGGCAACTATTTGGTTTTCAACTGATGATTATCTAGGCGACTACAGAAAGAAATTTGGACTGTTTCTGTGAACAATTCCAATTTCGCTCGTTTTCCCCTCGGGCGGCATCATGTCCGTTTTGGACGGTTGGTGGTTGCGGCGCGTGGCGATGGATCGCCCCGCATGACCGCGCCGAATGGCCGCTCGGTACAGGCTCTGCGGATATTGCAATGCAGCAATGTCCGCGCAGCCGGATAGAGCGTCGGGGCTCTGGCTGTTGGATGGGCAGCGTGAGCGAGGGGTACTGCTGCGCCCAGAAACGTCGATAGCGCACAGGCCACTTTCGCCATCCGTCCTCCGATTCAACCAATGCCCCATACGGCACGATTCATCAGTACCTATGGCATTGCCAACCTCAGCGAGTCGGCTTTTTAGACTCATCGAAAATGGATTGCAAGCTTATAATGTTCTCCCCTTGGTGAAGCCAGCTTTGAATGGTTGCAAATAGGCTGATCAAACCCCATTTTGTTCATCTATATGAACGATATGGGTATAACAGAAGAAATATGCTGTATTTACACTGACCATATTCTGACCATATTGTGTATGTTGAGTTTGATTGGCTGACTGTTGATGAATCTTTTATGACCGGGGTGTGATCAGTTGCGAGGCAGGGAAGTATGAGGCGGCTCGATTTCGGGCTGCCGTTCCACGTGTTTTGGCGCTGTGTCCGGACCGGTTGCCGTAGGGTGGGCAATCCAACACCAGCCTGTTGCGGCAAGGGATTTTGGCGGCTGGCCATCAACTTCATGACAACAAATCGGCAGGGGGTGGCGGGCACTTCGTGAGGTGCCGGAAGCTTGCTCGGATGTCTGGCAAAACCCGCCCTGCGGCCTTGGCCCGAGGCGGGTTGCGGCCGTCTGTCGTTACAAAACGTAAGGCATTTTGAATATGCCTTCTATCCAGAGTTCCTTAATCGAAAACACGATTGTTTTGATTCGGATCAAGATAAGGTAGAGCACATGTGTGGTATTGTTTGTGTTCTTGGCAACGAATCAGTGGCCATGCCGCTGGTGGATGCGTTGCGAAGACTGGAATATCGGGGGTATGATTCCGCCGGTATTGCGACCCTGGAAGGTGGCGCCATTGTCCGCCGGCGCGCCGAGGGCAAGCTGGTCAATCTCGAGGCCAAGCTCGGCCAGGCGCCGCTCAAGGGCACCAGCGGTATCGGCCATACGCGTTGGGCGACACACGGCAAGCCGACGGAGGACAATGCCCATCCTCATGCGACCGAGCGAGTGGCTGTCGTTCATAACGGCATCATCGAGAATTTCCGCGAGTTACGGGATGAATTGAGCGCAGATGGCGCCGATTTCCAGTCGGAAACCGATTCCGAGGTCATCGCGCATTTCGTCACGCGCGAGCTCGAGAAGGGCCAGTCGCCGATCGAGGCCGTGCAGGCCTGCCTCAAGCGCATTCGTGGTGCCTTCTCGCTCGGCTTCCTGTTTGCCGGGGAGGATGATCTCATCATCGGTGCCCGGCTGGGGCCGCCGCTGGCAGTCGGCTATGGCAACGGCGCGATGTTCCTGGGATCGGATGCTATCGCCCTCGGTCCACTGACGAATACTTTCGCTTATCTTGAGGATGGCGATAGTGTCGTGATTACTCGCTCCACCGCAACGATCTACGACGCCGGGTTCAATCAGGTCGAACGCCCCATCCAGAAGGCGGAGATTTCGGCGGCCATCGTCGAGAAGGGCAATTATCGCCATTTCATGGCCAAGGAGATCCACGAGCAGCCCGAGGTGATTTCCCATACCTTGGCTTCCCTGGTCGACATGACCAGCGAAACCGTTCGTTTGCCGGACCTGCCTTTCGATTGGAAGAACCTCAGTCGCCTGACCATCTCGGCCTGCGGTACGGCGTCCTTCGCCGGGCAGGTGGCGAAATACTGGTTCGAGCGCTATGCCCGCCTGCCGGTCGAGGTCGATATCGCCTCGGAATTTCGCTATCGCGAAGCGCCGCTCGAAAAGGGTGGATTGTCGCTCTTCGTCTCCCAATCGGGCGAAACCGCCGATACCATGGCGGCCTTGCGCTACTGCCAGGAGAATGGCCAGCATACGCTTGCCGTCGTCAATGTGCCGACCTCCACGATGTCGCGCGAGGCGGACGCCATGGTGCGCACGCTTGCCGGTCCCGAGATCGGCGTCGCCTCCACCAAGGCCTTCACCTGCCAGCTGGCCGTGCTCGCCTGCCTGGCGATCGGTGCGGGCAAGGCTCGCGGGACGCTGACGCCCGAGGCGGAAAAGGAACTGGTGCAGGCCCTGATCGAGGCACCGCGCCTGATGGCGGAGGCGCTCCGCCTCGATCATGAGATCGAGGCCTGCGCGCGCGATCTCTCCAAGGCCAAGGACGTGCTCTATCTCGGCCGCGGCACCAGTTTCCCGCTCGCTCTGGAAGGTGCGCTGAAACTCAAGGAAATCAGCTACATCCACGCCGAGGGTTATGCCGCGGGCGAACTCAAGCACGGCCCGATCGCGCTCATCGACGAGAGCATGCCGGTGGTGGTGATTGCTCCCTTCGATGCGATCTTCGAGAAGACCGTCTCGAACATGCAGGAGGTCGCCGCGCGCGGCGGGCGTATCATCCTGATCACAGACGAAGAAGGGGCCAAGGCCGCTTCGCTTCCGGGCGCCAAGACCATCGTGATGCCGGTAATGCCGTCGGTGGTTTCGCCACTGGTCTATTCCGTGCCGATCCAGCTTCTGGCCTATCATGCAGCAGTGCTGATCGGCGCGGATGTCGACCAGCCGCGCAACCTCGCCAAGAGTGTGACGGTGGAGTAGGCGCCGGACCGGCAAAGCGTTCGGCGATTTGACGGGAGACCTTGAATCGCGAGGACGCGTCGAAACGGAGAGACGGAGCAAAACGGCGCCCTGCGATGAAGACGTTTTGCTCGTGAGACCGCGGCATCGGGCCGGAATGACGCTGTAAAAAGGCAGTTCGACCGGCCCGATGCATCTGCAGGTAAGATCAGTAACGCGGAAACAATAACTGAGGCGCTGCAGGAATGATGCTGCAGCCATGCCTCGAAACCTCAGGGTTATCACATGAGCCGCAAATATTTCGGCACGGACGGCATCCGTGGCCTGGCCAATAGTGTCATTACGCCGGAACTGGCGATGAAGGTCGGCATGGCGGCCGGCCTCGCCT
>NZ_JASGFM010000062.1:0-27750 GCF_047605565.1 Labrys sp. (in: a-proteobacteria) | reverse complement strand
AGCCGGGCCGAGACGACGATGAAGACATAGGAGATCAGGAAGGTGCACTGGCCGATGATGATCGTTTTCAGCCCGAGTTCGATGCCGGCATTGACGAAGAAGATCAAGAGGGCGATGCCGAGCACGATGTCCGGCATCAGCATGGGCATGAACAGCGAGGCTCGATAGAAGCGGGCACCGAAGAAGGCATAGCGGTGCAAGGCGATGGCGAGTGCCGTGCCGAAGATGGTGGCGATTGCCGTGGTCGCCCCGGCGATGACGAGGCTGTTCCTGACGGCGCGCAGGAGCTGGTCGGTCGATTCGATATAAAGGGCGCTCTCCGAGATCGCGGTCTTGAAACCGAGGACCTGGGCATACCACTCGGTGGTGAAGCCGCTCCAGGTCATCATGTTCACCGGATTGGCGTTGAACGAATAGACCGCGATGACCGCGAGAGGCACATAGATGAAGGCGAAGAACAGGGCCGTATAGGCGACGAGGCCGCCACGGGCGAGGAAGCGAACGGCTTTCATGCGCCGCCTCCCTGGCTCGCCGCCGCGGGGCGGCGGCTGGAGGCGAAGACATAGACCATCAGCAGGACGAGCATCACGCTCATCACCATCATGGCGAGCGCCGAGCCGAAGGGCCAGTTGCGGGCGGAGAGGAATTGCTGCTCGATCAGGTTGCCGAGCATCATCACCTTGGCGCCGCCGAGAATGGCCGGCACCACGAAATTGCCGAGCGCCGGGATGAAGACGATCACCGCACCGCCGGCGATGCCGGGAGCGGTCAGAGGCAGGATGATGCGCAGGAATGTGCGGACCGGTCCGGCGCCGAGATCGAGCGAGGCGCGTACCAGCGTCCAGTCGAGCTTCTCCACGCTGGCATAGACGGGCATGAACATGAAGGGGATGTAGACATAGACCATGCCTAAGATAATGGCGCCGTCGGTGTAGATCAGATCGAGCGGACGGGCGATCAGTCCACTCGACAGCAGCGCCTCGTTGACCAGGCCGGTCTGGCGCAGGATCAGCACCCAGACGAACAGGCGCACGATCAGGCTGGTGAAGAAGGGCAGGGTGATCAGGAACAGGCAGAAATTCTTCCAGCGCGCCGGCAGGCCGGCGATGCAGAAGGCAGCCGGATAGCACACGATCAAGGCGGTCAGCACCGTGAAGGCGGCGATCTTCAGGGAGCGCAGGAAGATCGCGATGTAGATCGGATCAAATTCCTCGAAGGCCGGATCGGCAAAGCCGAGGATGCGCCCGAAATTATGCGGATAGAAGCTCCATTCCACCCCGCCATAGAGGCCCGGGGCGAGGAAACTGGTGACCATCATGATGGCAAGCGGCACCAGGAAGAAGAGCGCGAGGAAAACGCTGACAGGACCGAGCAGCAGGGAAAGTTCGATACGGCGGCGGCTGGCGATGGACATGTCAGGCGCTCGCGCTCGGCTCGATGAGATGGACGGCGCCGGGATCGTAGGAGATCCGCGCCCGGCGGCTTTGTTCGATGGCTCCGACGGCCTCGCGGCGCGTGGCGGGCACTTCGACCACGATCGGCCGGCCCTGGCCCGTATGCCCGAACAATTCGAAGGACGAACCCACGAAGACGATCTGCCTGAGCTCGATATCGAGGCCGGGAAGACTGGCGTCATCGTCTGCCAGGAGGAACTGCTCGGGGCGGATGAGGGCGGTGGCGCTGCCGGATGCCGATGTTCGTGCCGTACGATGGCGGATCGTCGTGCCCTCTTCCGTCACCAGTTCATCACCCCGGACCTCGCCTTCGAACAGGTTGCTGGCGCCCACGAAGGTAGCGACGAAAATATTGGCGGGGTGGTCGTAGACGTTGCGCGGCGTGTCGAGCTGCTGGATGCGGCCGCCTGAAAGCACGGCCACGCGATCGGACATGGTCAGGGCTTCCTGCTGGTCGTGGGTCACGAAGATGAAGGAGATGCCGAGCTCGTGCTGCAGCGTCTTGAGCTCGATCTGCATGGCCTGGCGCAGATTCTTGTCGAGCGCCGACAAGGGTTCGTCCAGAAGGACGAGCTTGGGCCGGGCGATGATGGCCCGGGCGAGGGCGACGCGCTGCTGCTGGCCGCCGGATAGCTGGCGCGGCCGCCGGCTTTCGGTACCTTCCAGGCCGACCATGCGCAATGCGGCGGTGACGCGCTGCAGGCGCTCGGCCTTGCCGACGCCGGCGATTTCGAGGGCATAGCCGGTGTTTTCGCCCACGGTCATATGCGGGAAGAGGGCGTAGTTCTGGAACACGGTATTGACGGGGCGGCGATAGGGCGGGCGCTCGGTCATGTCCTCCCCGTCGATGAGGATCCGTCCCGAATCGAGCTCGACGAAACCGCTGATGGCATGGAGCAAGGTGGTCTTGCCGCAGCCGGAGGGGCCAAGCAGCGTCAGGAACTCATTGCGGCGCACATCGAGATCGATCGCGTCCAGTGCCGTCACGCTGCGCCCTTCCGGGGTGGGGAAGGCCTTGGCCGCTCCCACCAGCCGGACGATCTGGTCCTGCATCTGTCTTCCCTCGGAATGTTATCAAAATAACTCTTGTTATGCTAAGATATTTGGATACCATTTATCGGGTGAAGTCAACGGCCGACAGAAGCCGTGGCCTGCAAAGCGCGAAGGAAAATCGGACCCTGGTGGTTCGTGCCGGGCGCAAGTCACCAGAGGAGAATTTCGATGACCAAGACCATTGATGCGGCCGGTCGAGGCCGGACGAAGCGGCGCGCCTGGTGCGCAGGCCTGGCCCTGTCGCTGGCGGCGCTGCTGACGGTGAGCGGCGCCCGAGCGGAGGAGCTCAACGTTTATAATTGGGGCGAATACATCAATCCGGCGGTGCTGAAGAAGTTCGAGGAGGAGACCAAGATCAAGGTCAATCTCTCGACCTATTCCTCCAACGAAGAGATGCTCGCCAAGATCCAGGGCGGGGCGACGGGCTACGACATCGTCTTTCCGTCGGTCCACATGCAGGACATCATGGACAAGCTCGGTCTCCTCGAGAAGACCGATATCGACACCTATGAGGGTTTCAAGAACATCGAACCCAGCTTCCTCAGGGCCAAGAGTGATCCGAAGGGCGAATATTGCCTGCCCTATGCCTTCGGTTCGGTCGGCATACTCTATAACCGCAAGGTGCTGGGCAAGGACATCACCGGCTGGAAGGATCTGCTTGCCACGGTGAAGGCGAAGGGCCTGAAATTCACCCTGCTCGACGACATGCGCGAGGTGCTCGCGGTCGGACTGATCCTCAACGGCCACAAAGTCAACTCGACCGATCCGGCCGAACTGCAGCAGGCGGCCGAGACCATGATCGCCATGAAGCCGCAGGTTGCCGCCTTCACCTATGACGCACGCCCGATGGTGGGGGCGGGCGATGTCGCTGCGGCGCATTTCTTCATCGGCGCGATGATCGACGTCTTCGGCAACCCCAAGGATCTCGGCTTCGTCATCCCGGAGGAGGGGGCCACCATGTATCAGGAGGATATCTGCGTCCTCAAATCGGCGCCGAACAAGCAGAACGCCATCAAGTTCCTGCAATTCTACACCCGGCCCGAGATTGCGGCCCTGAACGTCTCGCAGCAGACCAACGGCACGCCCAATCTGCCGGCCCGGCAATTGACCCCCGACAACATCAAGAATAGCAAGGAGATCAATCCGCCGCAGGAAACCATGCAGAGGTTGCAGATCTTTCAGGATCTCGGCCCCGGCATTCGCCAGCTGGACCGCGTCTGGACCAAGGTCAAGACGGCCCAGTGAGGCCGACGGCACGCCCTGGGGAGGTGATGTGGCGCAGCGTATCCTGAAGCTCCTGCAAGACGAGGCATTGCGGCGGTCGAAGTCCGACAAGCTGATCGCCAATTATCTCGAACGGAACATCGCCGATCTTCCGTTCGAGACCGCCAAGTCGATCGCCGAACGCCTCGAGCTCTCGCCGATGACGGTGGGGCGCTTTCTCCGGCGCATGGGCTTCGACGGCCTCGACCAGCTCAAGCGCGAATTGCGGCGCGGCAGCTCTAATCCGGCCTGGCAGGTGAAGGGGCCGGTCGACCGGCTGCGCGAAGATATCAGCGGCGGCAAGCTGCTGGCCGGCCTGATCCAGCAGCAGATCGACAATCTCGGCCAGATCTACGGGCTGACGACCTCGGCCGAATGGCAACAGACCATCGAGGCCCTGGTCGGCGCAAGCGAGGTCTATGTCGCCGCCTACCAGAATGTGCGGGGCATCGCCCAATATTTCGCCAGCCAGCTCTCCTACACGCGGCCGCGCGTGCAATTCGTTGACGGGCTGAACGGCACCTATGCCGAACTGCTCGACGGCTCGGTGAGCGGCAGGCTGCTCTTCCTGCACGACGTCCGCCGCTTCGCCTCCAAGGCACGGCCCTTGGCGGTCGAGGCGCGCCGCGCCGGCGTGAAGGTTGTCCTGATCACCGACGAGTTCTGTCCGTGGGGCGCGGAGGTTTCCGACATCTGCCTGGTGGTGCCGGGGTCCCACGGCCCGCTCTGGGACGGGGCGGCGACGATCACGGCCGTGCTCGACCTGATGCTGAGCAATGTCATCGTCGTGCTGGGCGAGGAGGTCAGCGAACGCGTCGAGGCGCTGACCCGCCTCCAGGACGTCTTCGGCGATTTCGAGACCTGAGCTTCGCCGCGGCGAATGTCCCGGTGCGCGGACCTCTCGTCCGCTCCTGGAAACGCCTCGTTTGCAGAGAAAAGGCGGACGGGACGTCCGCGCACCCGGAGAAGTGCTCCCCTGCCGGGCACTCCAGTGCTACTCGGTCTCAGATATCCACCAGTTCGCCGGCGAAGGCGGCCTGTTCCTGGATGAAGGCAAAACGGGCTTCAGGCTTGTTGCCCATCAGCCGTTCGACGGAAATCGAGGTCTCCGCGCGTTCCTCGTCGATCACCGTGACCTTGAGAAGTGTGCGCTTCTTGGGGTCCATGGTGGTTTCCTTCAGCTGAGCCGGCATCATCTCGCCCAGGCCCTTGAAGCGGCCGATCTCGATCTTCTGATTGGGCTTGAAGGCCGATTTCACCAATTCATCCTTGTGGGCATCGTCACGCGCATAGAGCGATTTGGTGCCTTGGGTCAGGCGATAGAGGGGCGGGGCGGCGAGATAAAGGTGCCCGCGCTCGATCAGGCGCGGCATCTGGCGCCAGAAGAAGGTGATCAGGAGCGAAGCGATATGGGCGCCGTCGACGTCGGCATCCGTCATGATGATGATCTTCTCGTAGCGCAGATCATCGTCGCGATATTGCGTACCCATGCCGCAGCCGAGCGCCTGCCCCAGATCCTGCAATTGCTGGTTCTGGGCGAGCTTGTCCTTGCCGGCATTGGCGACGTTGAGGATCTTGCCGCGCAAGGGGAGCACCGCCTGGTTGGCGCGGTCACGCGCCTGCTTGGCGGAGCCGCCGGCGGAATCACCTTCGACGATAAACAATTCAGAGCCTTGCGCGGCATTGTTCGAGCAATCCGCGAGTTTGCCGGGCAGGCGCAGCTTGCGCGTGGCGGTCTTGCGGGCCACGTCCTTCTCGGCCCGGCGGCGCAGGCGCTCCTCGGCCCTTTCGACCACGAAGTCGAGCAGCTTGGCGGCCTGGGAGGGCATCGAGGCCAGCCAATGGTCGAAGGCATCCTTCAAGGCCTGCTCGACGATGCGGCTGGCTTCCGTGGTCACCAGCTTGGCCTTGGTCTGGGACGAGAATTCCGGCTCGCGGATGAACACCGAGAGCATGGCGGCCGTGCAGGCCATCACGTCTTCGGTGGTGAGCTGGTTGGCGCGCTTGTTGCCGATCCGCTCGGCATGATCCTTCAGGCCGCGCAAGAGGGCGATGCGCAGGCCCGCCTCATGGGTACCGCCTTCGCGGGTGGGCACGGTGTTGCAATAGGAGGAGACATAGCCTTCGTCCTCGGCGAACCAGCCGATGGCCCATTCCACCGAACCGTGTCCCTCCGGCTTGGGCACGCGGCCGGAGAACATCTGCTCGGTGACGAGTTCGAGGCCCTCGCTGGCCGAGCGCAGATAGTCTTCCAGGCCTCGCGGGAATTTGAAGCTCTCCTCGGCCGGTACGTCGCTGTGGCCGGCCAGCAGTTCCGGCGCGCATTTCCAGCGGATCTCGACGCCGCGAAAGAGATAGGCCTTGGAGCGCGCCATCTTGAACAGGCGCATGGGATCGAAGGCGATGCCGTGCTTGAAGATCTCGATGTCCGGCTTGAAGCGCACGCGGGTGCCGCGGCGATTGGGGGCAGCACCGATGTGCTCGACCGGGCCGAGCGGCACGCCGCGGGCAAAACGCTGGCGGTGGAGTTCGCGCCCGCGCGCCACTTCCACCTCCATGAGCTCCGACAGGGCGGTCACCGCGGTGACGCCGATGCCGTGCAGGCCGCCGGAGGTCTGGTAGGCGTCGGAGTTGAACTTGCCGCCCGAATGCGGCCTGGTCATCACGACCTGCAGGGTCGACTCGTCCGGAAATTGGGGATGGGGCTCGACCGGGATACCGCGCCCATTGTCGGTGATCGAGACGAAGCCATCGGCGGTGAGCTCGACATCGATAAAGGTGGCGTGGCCGGCCACCGCCTCGTCCATCGAGTTGTCGATCACCTCGGCGAAGAGATGGTGCAGGCCGTCGCCTTCCGGCCCGGTCGAGCCGATATACATGCCGGGGCGCATGCGAATGGCTTCGATGCCCTCGAGCACGCGGATGGAGGAGGCGCCATAGCCGTCCTCGCCGCCTTTCGCCGCGGCGGGCTTGGGGGCAAGGCCCGCTTTCAAGGCGGCCGCGATCGACTGGGTCGAGGGGCGCTTCGTATTCTCAGCCTTGTCGGTGCTCGTCTTGGATTGGGCGGGCTTGTCGCTCCCGAACAGATCGGAGGTATCACTCATGCAGTCGGTATCTCGCACAATGCGTTTCGCTGAGCGGGTTATCCCTGATCGAATCGCAGGTTCGATCAGGGATAACCCGCAAGATTTCGGACATTTGCAGAGTTGGTGCGCTTCACTCACGAGTGAGTGAAGCGCACCAACTCTGCTTGGCGATTCGCAGTTCGGCTCATTATGGCATGTTCGTATCGCGGCCGCGAACGGATCGTAAACGGTGTTGTTGATGAATGTGGAATGGCACAATCTTTGGGCCTAATTCCGTCATGATTGGCAGGCTCTTTGAGCATTGTGGCATCAGGGCATGCCACTTATGGTAATGCCGATTTTTGAAACGGAAATTTGCTTCATGCGGATGACACTTCCGGTCCATCCAAGGATCGTGCTTCTTCCGGCCGTGCTCTTCCTGGCTGTGCCGGGGATGGCCTTGGCGCAGGATGGCGCAGCGCCCCAGAAGGTGGCGGCAAGCGCTGCGATCCCCGCGGCGGCGACCGTTCCCTTCGTCGCGCACCGGGCCGTCTACGACCTCAATCTCGACCGCCGCAAGGACCAGTCGAGCGTCGACAGCATGCGCGGGCGCATCGTGTATGATTTTTCGGGCAATGCCTGCAGCGGCTATGCGCTCAATTTCCGGCAGGTCACCGAAATCGGCCTGAGCGGCGGCGGCGTCAACACCTCGGATCTGCGCTCCACCACGTTCGAGGATGAGAAGGGGCGCAATTTCCGCTTCAATTCCCAGAATTTCACCAACCAGAAGCTGGATGGCAGCGTCGACGGCCAGGCCAATCGGGCCGAGAGCGGCACGGTCGGCGTCGCGCTGAAGAAGCCCAAATCCACCAAATTCGATCTGTCCGACCGGGTTCTCTTCCCCACGGGCCAGATGAAGGCGATCGTCTTGGCGGCGCGGGCCGGCGAGCATGTGTTCGAGAGCCAGGTCTATGATGGATCGGATGGCGGCCAGAAGATCTACAACACCCTCGCGGTGATCGGTGCCAAGATCGGCCCCGACAAGCCGCGCGAAGGCGTCGAGGCCAAGGCCAAGCAACTCGATGGCGTCGATCGCTGGCCCGTGACGATTTCCTATTTCGACCCGACCAAGAAAGCCGTCGGCGAGGAGACCCCCGTCTATACCATGTCCTTCGAGCTCTATGCCGATGGCATTTCAGGCAGCCTGACCCTGGATTATGGCGATTTCCGCCTGAAGGGAACGATGGTGTCGCTCGATTTCCTGCCGCAGACGGAATGCAAGTGAGTGGCATGATGCGGTGGGCTGGCCTTCGGGACGGCGCCGGCCGCGCCAAGCTCGTGCCTTCGCCCGATGGCGCTGTAGAGACCGGCCACGCGTCATGAGAAATGCCATTCGTCAATGGTCGCATACGCAGAATTGGCGCGCGCTCGGCCAGCGGCTGCGGGCACCGGCGCGCCTGCCGGCACGGCCGCTGTTCGGACGGGTGGCGACGCCCGCCGCCATCGCCTTTGGCGGCGTGCTTGTCATCGCCTTGATGGTGCTCGCCGATCCGGCTTCCCTGCACATCCTGCCCGAATGGCCACATCTTGTGGTGCGGCTGGCGCGTTTCGTCACTTATCTCGGTGATTCCGGCCTTTATCTCATTCCGCTCGGCGTGGCACTTGTCCTGCTCGGCGTGGTCGATCCGGAGTTGCCGCCACGGCTCGATGCCGCCCTGCGCCAGCTCTGGCTGCAGCTTGCCTTTGCCTTCGTCGCCATCGCGGGAACAGGGCTTGCCGTCAATGTCATCAAGCGCGCGATCGGCCGTGTCAGGCCGCTGCATGTCGAGGCGGGCGCAAGCTGGAGTTTCGAGCCCTTTTCCTGGCGCGCCGCCAATGCCAGCTTCCCCTCCGGCCATGCCACCACGGCCTGGACGGTGGCTGCGGTGATCATCCTGCTCTGCGGGGCGCGCTGGCGTCCCTGGCTGTTCGTGCTGGGCGGGCTGGTCTGCCTCAGCCGGGTGATCCTCGGTGCCCATTATCCCGCCGATGTGGTCGCCGGCGCCCTGTTCGGCTGGTTCGCCACCTTCTGGTTCGCCGACTTTCTGGGTCGTCGGGGGCTTGTTTTCCGGCAAAACCGCGATGGTGCTCTTGCGTTGCGGGGGCAAGACGCGGCAAAGACGCTGATCGAGGCGTGGCGAGCGCGCCGCTGAGGTTCGACTCTTCATGTCATCACAAGACAATGCGCCTGAGATCAGCGTCATCGTTCCGGTCCGCAACGAAGCCGGCAATGTCGAGCCGCTGATCCGGGAAATCGCCGCGGCCCTGGCCGGGCGCAGTTTCGAGATCGTCTATGTCGACGATGGCTCGAGCGATGCGACGCCGACGGAGCTGGAGAGGCTGAAGGGCGAACTGCCCTACCTGCGCAGTCTGCGCCACGAGGCATCCTGCGGCCAGTCCTGCGCCGTGCGCACGGGTATTCGCCATGCGCGCGGCCGCCTGATGGTCACCATCGATGGCGACGGCCAGAACAACCCGGCCTATATCCCCGCCCTCGTCGACGCCCTGATCGCCGGCGGCGCCGCGACCGGCATGGTTGCGGGGCAACGGCTCGGGCGCAAGGACACCGGCTTCAAGCGCTGGCAGTCGCGTACCGCCAACAAGGTTCGCGCTTCTGTCCTCAAGGACGGCACGCGCGACACCGGCTGTGGCCTCAAGGCCATCCGCCGCGACGTCTATCTGGCCCTGCCTTATTTCGATGCGCTGCATCGCTTCATGCCGGCCCTGGTCAAGCGCGAGGGCTTCGAGGTCGGCCATGTCGATGTGGTCGACCGGCCCCGGCTGACCGGCGTTTCCAACTACGGTTTCTTCGACAGGCTGTGGGTCGGCATTCTCGATCTCGTCGGCGTATGGTGGCTCATCCGCCGGCGCAAGCGCGTGCCTGATGTCAGCGGAGGGGGACAGAATGCTGATTGAGTTGTCGAATGCCCTCGGCGGCTATCTCCACAATGTCTTCTACACCAATTTCGACTTCTGGCTGATCCTCGGCCTGTTCGCCCAGGCGCTGTTCACCGCCCGCTTCGTCATCCAGTGGTGGGTGAGCGAGCGGGCTGGCAAGAGCGTCATTCCCTTCAGTTTCTGGATCCTGTCGATCGGCGGCGGCGGCCTCCTGTTCCTCTACGCCCTGGTCCGGGCCGACCTCGTCTATATCATCGGCCAGGGCTCGGGCCTGGCGATCTATATCCGCAACGTCTCGCTGGTGCTCAAGGAGAAGCGCGAGGCGAAGGAAGCCGCGGAGGGGCAGGGCGCCTCAAGCTAGCGCCATAACTACATCAGCGCCGACGGCCTTCGCGACCGGTCATTGTGATGACGAAACTTCCGGCCGAAGAAAGCAAGATGCCGGCCCTTTCGCTCCGCATGGCGGTCAAGGATCCGGACGGTTCGCAACCAGGGGATACTGCGCGATGAAGCCTGCCAACTGGAGACTGCTCTTCCTGGGGTTTGTTTGCGCGGCCTGGCCGATGCCCTCGGCGGGACTGGCGGCCGATCTTCCCATGAACCGTGCCGAAGCGATGGCCTATGTGACCGGTGTGGACAACGCACCGAGCATGACCGTTCAGGCTCAGGCGCGAGAAGACGCAGTGCCCGATTTTGCTGTGATCCGCCTAATGATCCGCACCGAAGCACAGGATTCCGATCAAGCGACCGATGACAATGCGCGCGCGACCAAGGCGGTGTTTGATCAGGCGGCATCTGCAGGAATTGCGAGTTCCGACATCAAGACCGAGGATCTCACCCTCAGGCCCGTCTTCGAGGAAGAGAAGGCAGGGGCGGGCAACGTGGTTCACGGCAAGCAGAAGGGCTATCGCACCGACCATGTTCTCAAGATTGCGGTTCGCGATCCGGCCAGGGCAGGTGCCCTCGCCAGTGCGCTTATCCGCGCAGGTGCCAACAATGTCTTGGGTGTGACGTTCGGCGTCGAAAAACGTGAAGAGATTACGGATCGGCTTCGCGCAAGAGCACTGGAGGCGGCCCAGCGACAGGCGAAGATCTACGCGGATGCTGCCGGCGTCCGCCTCGGTCGTGTTCTGAGAGTCATGCCGCAGACGGAGATCCTTCCCTTGGCTCTTCGTGCGGACTACCGTGTCTTTGGAAAGGACGATGCCTCTGCAGTTCCCCTTAAACCAGGCATTCAGACCATCGAAGTAAATGTCGGTATGACCTGGGAGTTGCTACCGAAATAGCAAGAGGGCGGCAGGGGCGCCCGATGCTACCCCCGCGCAGCCCTGAAGCGGGCCAGGCCCGCGTCGAGATCGCCGATCAGGTCGGCGACGTCCTCCAGGCCGACATGGATGCGCACGCAGGGGCCGCCCGGCTCCCAGTTCGTGGCACTGCGATAGGTCTTGCAGTCGAAGGGGAGGGCGAGACTCTCATAGCCGCCCCAGGAATAGCCGAGCCCGAAGAATTTCAGATCGTCCAGGAAGGCGCCGATCGCCTCCATCGGCGCCGGCTGCAGCACGATGGAGAACAGGCCGGACGAGCCCTTGAAATCGCGCTTCCAGATGGCGTGGCCCGGATCGCCCTCCAGCGCGGGATGCAGCACACGCTGGACCTCGGGGCGCTTGGCCAGCCATTTCGCTACCCGCAGCGCGCTGTCCTGATGCTGGCGCAGGCGCACGCCCATGGTGCGCAGCCCCCGCATCGCCAGATAGATGTCGTCGGGCGCGACGCATTGACCTGAATCGCCGTGGAAGCTCTTCAGCGCCGGCCAGGCCTTGCGTGAGGCCGAGACCACGCCGAACATCGCATCGGAATGGCCGACGATATATTTGGTTCCGGCCTGGATCGAAAGATCGACGCCATGGCCGAATGCGTCGAAGAACAAGGGGGTGGCCCAGGTATTGTCGAGCAGCACGGTGGCGCCGTGCCGGTGTGCGACCTCGGCGATCGCAGGCACGTCCTGCATCTCGAAGCTCTGCGAGCCGGGGGCTTCCAGATAGACTGCCTTGGTATTCGGACGAATGAGCGTTTCGATGCCGGCGCCGATCAGCGGATCGTAATAGGTCGTCTCGATGCCGAAGCGGCCGAGCACCTTGTCGCAGAACTGGCGGGTGGGCTGATAGGTGGAATCGACCATCAGCAAATGGTCGCCGGCCGAAAGGCAGGAGAGAAGGGCGGTCGAGACAGCTGATAGCCCCGAGGGACACAACACCACACCGGCGCTGCCGTCGAGCGTCTTCAGCGCTTCTTCAAGGGCGTCACTGGTCGGATTGCCGCGGCGGCCATAGCTGTAGCGCGGCGTGTGGTTGATGAGATCCTTCGTCGTCGGAGCGAGAACGGTGGAGCCATGGTAGACGGGCGGGTTGACGAAGCCGTGATATTCGGATGGTTCACGCCCGCCGATGACCAGACGCGTATTTTCACCGAAGGTCGCGATCTCGTCCTTGCTGATCTTCTTCATGATAGATTCGATTGGGTCCTGAAACGGTTACATTCGTCCCCGACCGCCCCTGCGTCAATCTCGAAGGCCGCGACATCTTCCACAGGCCAGTTTTGTGAATATTCGCCCGCTTTTCGCGAATTCCGCTTGACGTGGGCGGCCAAAGCGCTTGCAATCAGCGGCAAGGCACGGGTCGTAACCGGCGAGAACAAGCTGGGCGCTTTTGCCGCGGGACAGATCGATACGGGGGACCTTGCAATGACCGCTTCAGCACGCACGGCCGGCAGGTCGCTCCTCATCTCCGGCGAGGCATGTCCGGATCGTTGAGCTCGTCATCATACCTCCTCGACGGAACGCCCGTTCCTCCCGGCCATTGACCGGGAACGCTCGAAACATCCATTCGCGAACGCAGGAAGAGGTGGCGGCAGTTCAAAAAAATCACGACGTTCAACAGTCTGGCGATGGTTTCAGGCCTCGCCCTGTCGTCGATAACAAAGATGTGGTTCAAAATGCGTTCCGTCTAAGCGTGTTTTGTCCTAAAGCGTTGAGGGATTTGGCGGATACGCCGAAGATCGCCACGACGCGTCGAAACAAGAAACCAGAGTCAGAGGGCGCTCGCGACAGAACGCGCTTTGAGCTTTGGAAACGTCAAACATGCCCGGTGGGGCGGCCCGGTTCTGACGCCGCGGCCAGCCGTCCAAGGGCCTTCTCGTTACACTGACAACGAAGCGAACAGGGGCCTCCATCCATGAGAAAGACACTTCTTACCGCGGTAGCCGGTGCGGCGCTGGCGTTGAGTGGGGTCGGCGCACACGCCGATACGCTCGATACCATCAAGCAGCGCGGCCAGGTGATCTGCGGCGTCAACACCGGACTGCCGGGCTTCGCCGCGCCCAATGAGAAGGGCGAATGGACCGGCCTCGACGTCGACTATTGCCGCGCGATCGCCGCAGCCGTGCTGGGCGACGCGACCAAGGCCAAATTCGTGCCGGTCTCCACCAAGGACCGCTTCACCGCGCTGCAGTCCGGCGAGATCGACGTGCTCAACCGCAACTCGACCTGGACGCTCGGCCGCGACACCGCCGGCATGCTCTTCGCCGGCGTGAATTTCTATGACGGCCAAGGCTTCCTGGTGAAGAAGTCACTCGGCGTCAAATCGGCGACCGAACTCTCGGGAGCCTCGATCTGCGCCCAGCAGGGTTCGACCGGCCAGCTCACGATCTCCGACTACATGCGGACCCACAATCTGCCCTACAACATCGTCAGCTTCGATACGCCGGAAGAAGCGGCAAGGGCCTATGAGGGCGGGCGCTGCGACGTCAACACCGACGACGCCTCCGGCCTCTATGCGGTGCGCGTCAAGATGGCCAATCCCGACGACCATGTCGTGCTTCCCGAAATCATCTCGAAGGAACCCCTGGCCGCGGCCGTGCGCCAGGGCGACGATAAATGGTACAATGTGGTCAAATGGGTGCACTACGCCATGCTTTCGGCTGAAGAGGCCGGCGTGACCCAGGCCAATGTCGACGAGATGGTCAAGTCCGACAAGCCGGACATCAAACGCCTGCTCGGCACCGAGGGTGACTTCGGCAAGCAGCTCGGCCTCGACAATCAGTGGGCCTACCGGATCGTCAAGCAGGTCGGCAATTACGGTGAAAGCTTCGACCGCAATCTCGGCCCCAAGACCGTGCTGAAGATCGATCGCGGCCTCAACAATCTGTGGACCAAGGGGGGCCTGCAATACGCCCCGCCGATCCGTTGAGAATTGCGGAATAAGTTCTGAGGGACCGTTGCGGAGCGGAATTCGGGTGGCGACTGACTGCGCTGCTCCGGCCCCGCTCCAAACCAGCCACTGACGAAGGGATTTCATTCATGAAGAAGCAATTTTCTCTGGCGATTGCAGGTGCGTTTGTCGCCCTGGGTGTCGCGGCCGCGAATGCCGGGACGCTCGATACTGTCAAGCAGCGCGGCCAGCTCGTCTGCGGTTCGAATGCGGGCCTTGCCGGCTTCGGCATCCCCAACGAGCAAGGCAAATGGGCGGGCTTCGACGTCGACTATTGCCGCGCTCTCGCGGCCGCCGTGTTGGGAGACGCCGAGAAGACCAAATATGTGCCGCTCTCGGCAAAGGACCGCTTCACGGCGCTGCAGTCCTCCGAAATCGACGTGCTGCCGCGCAACACGACCTGGACCCTGTCGCGCGAGACCGGCGGTTTTCTGTTCGCCGCCACCAATTACTATGACGGCCAGGCCTTCATGGTGAAGAAGTCGCTGGGCGTGGCGTCGGCCAAGGACCTCGACGGAGCCACGATCTGCGTGCAGCAGGGCACGACCCAGGAGCTGAATCTCTCCGACTATTTCCGGAGCCTCGGCAAGAAGTACCAGATCCTGACGGTTGCCACGATCGGTGAGGCGCAGAACGCCTATGAAGGCGGTCGTTGCGATGCCTTCACGTCGGATTCGTCTCAGCTCTACGGCGTGCGCCTCGCCCTCAAGAATCCGGACGAGCATGTCGTGCTGCCCGAAATCATCTCCAAGGAGCCGCTGGCGATCGCGGTGCGCCAGGGCGACGACCAGTGGTTCAACATCGCCAAATGGGTCTATTATGCGCTGGTCCAGGCCGAGGAATCCGGCGTGACCCAGGCCAATGTCGACGAGATGCTCAAGTCGGACAAGCCGGACATCAAGCGCCTGCTCGGCACCGAGGGTGATTTCGGCAAGCAGCTCGGCCTCGACAATCAGTGGGCCTATCGCGCGATCAAGCAGGTCGGCAATTACGGCGAGATCTTCGATCGCAATCTCGGCTCCCAATCCAAGCTGAAGATTGAGCGCGGCCTCAACGCCTTGTGGACCAACAAGGGCCTGCAATACGCCCCGCCGATCCGTTGAGATCGCCAAGACCAGCCCCGGAGGTTTGCCTCCGGGGCTGGCACGCAGACAGGGCGGCAGGGCACTTCGGCGGGGGCGCTGTCGAGCCGGGCCGAGATCGAAGGGGGACATTGATGAGGCAACAACTCTGCGCGGCGACCGTTGGCTTCTTCGCTGCCTTGAGTGTTTCCATGGCAGATGCGGCAACGCTCGATACCATCAAGCAGCGCGGCCAGTTGATCTGCGGCGCCCATCAGGGGCTAGCGGGCTTCAGCATCCCCAATGAACAGGGCAAATGGGCAGGCTTCGACGTCGATTACTGCCGGGCCCTCGCTGCGGCCGTGCTAGACGATGCCGACAAGACCAAATTCGTGCCTCTCTCCGCCAAGGATCGTTTCACCGCGCTGCAAGCCTCGGAGATCGATGTCCTGCCGCGCAACACCACCTGGACCTTGACGCGTGAGACCGGTGGCTTCCTATTCGCCGCCACCAATTACTATGATGGCCAGGGCTTCATGGTGAAGAAGTCGCTGGGCGTGAAATCGACGAAGGAACTGGATGGCGCGACCGTCTGCGTCCAGCAGGGCACCTCGCACGAGCTCAACCTCTCCGACTATTTCCGCAGCATCGGCAAGCCCTACCAGATCCTGACGCTGGCCACGATCGGCGAGGCGCAGAATGCCTATGAGTCTGGCCGCTGCGACACCTTCACCACCGATGCCTCCGGGCTTTATGGCGTGCGCCTGGCCCTCAAGAATCCGGAAGAGCATGTCGTGCTGCCCGAGATCATTTCGAAGGAACCGCTCGGCATCGCCGTGCGCCAGGGCGACGACCAGTGGTTCAACGTGGTCAAATGGGTCTATTTTGCCCTGGTCCAGGCCGAGGAAGCCGGCGTGACCCAGGCCAATGTCGACGACATGCTGAAGTCCGACAAGCCGGACATCAAGCGCCTGCTCGGTAGCGAGGGTGATTTCGGCAAGCAACTCGGCCTCGACAATCAATGGGCCTATCGCATCATCAAGCAGGTCGGCAATTATGGCGAGGTGTTCGACCGCAATCTCGGCTCGAAGTCACCGCTCAAGATCGAGCGCGGGCTCAATGCCCTATGGACCGACAAGGGCCTGCAATATTCACCGCCCATTCGTTGAGGGCGCACGGCCCCGGCAAGATGCATTCCGTATTTGCCGGGTGGTTTTTCAAAGCGTCGTGCGATGGGGGCGGGGGCAGTCAAAATCGCAGGGACGCTCCAGCCAATCCGTCGGATTGGCCTGGAAACAAGGTGTTGGGGCAGGAGGCTCAGCCGTGAGCGCATCTTGCTCCAGAGGAATCCGTAAAAAAGGGTGAGGACTATCTGCGTGTTGGGGAGAATGAGACAATGACGTTGGCAGTCGACCGGGGAGACGGCGGCGGGCGTACCCACTGGTTCAACAATCCGAAGTTACGGGCTGTTGTCTTCCAGATCGTGCTGCTGGCAATCGTCTTGCTCATCATCTTGACGGGCGCTTGGAATGCCGTCGAAAACCTGGCCAGGCAGGGCCGTTCGCTTGGCTTTGACTTCCTGGGACGCACGGCGAGCTTCGACATCGGCCAGACGCCGATCGAATATACCTCGCTGTCCACTAATGGCCGCGCGCTGCTGGTCGGCATCACCAACACACTGATCGTCGCCGCTCTCGGCATCATCCTTGCGACGATCCTGGGTTTCATCATCGGCGTGGCCCGCCTGTCCAACAACTGGATCGTGGCCAAGATCGCCATGGTCTATATCGAGGTCGTGCGCAACATCCCGCTGCTGCTGCAGTTGCTGTTCTGGTATGGCGCCGTGCTCAAGCCCCTGCCGGGCGTGCGCCAGTCGATCACCTTCGGCGAGAGCATCTTTCTCAACAATCGCGGCATCTTCTTTCCGGCGGCCATGCCGCAGGCGGGTGCCGGTCTGGTCGGTGGTGCCTTTCTGGTCGGTGTTCTCGGTGCCATCGGCTTCTCCATCTGGGGCAAACGCAAGCAGATGGAGACTGGCAAGCGGCCACCGGTGCTGCTGGTCAATCTGGCGCTGGTCATCGGCCTGCCGCTGCTGGCCTTCTTCGCTTCCGGCATGCCTTTCACCATGGATTACCCCAAGGTCGGCGGCTTCAACGTCACCGGCGGTTTCCGGCTGCAGCCCGAATTCGTGGCGCTGCTCCTGGGCCTGACCATCTACACCGCGGCCTTCATCGCCGAGACGGTGCGCTCAGGCATCCGCGGCGTGCCGCATGGCCAGACGGAAGCTTCCGGCGCCCTCGGCCTGCGCTCGAGCCACAATCTGCGCCTGGTGGTGATCCCGCAGGCGATGCGCATCATCGTGCCGCCGCTCGCCAGTCAGTATCTCAACCTGACCAAGAACTCGTCGCTGGCAGTGGCCATCGGCTATCCGGATCTGGTGCAGGTGTTTTCCGGCACGGTGCTCAACAACACCAACCAGGCGATCGAATGCATCGGCATCACCATGGCGGTCTATCTGATCATCAGCCTGTCGATTGCCGGCTTCATGAATTGGTTCAACAAGCGCGTTGCGCTGGTGGAGAGGTAGGGCCATGAGCGACGCAACTTCCGCCGCCGGCAGCCCGGCCTTCGTCTCGACCAAGACCTTCGAGCCGCAGCCGCCGCCGGCTGCGACCACCGGCGTGCTCGGCTGGCTGAAAAAGAACCTGTTCTCGTCCGTCACCAACTCCATCCTCACCGTTCTGGCGGTGCTGCTGGTGCTCTGGGTGCTGCCGGGCGTCCTGCGCTTCATGATCTTCGATGCCGTCTGGACCGGCACTGACCGCAATGCCTGCCTCGAGGCCAATGTCGGGCGGCATGTCGGTGCCTGCTGGCCGTTCGTCGAGACGCGTCTGCAATATTTCATCTATGGCCAATATCCGGTCGACGAGCGCTGGCGCGTCAACGTCACGGGCCTGCTGGCCGCCATCGGAGTCCTTTGGCTGCTCTGGCCGCGGATCGGGGCGAAGGGCTGGGGCGTTCTCTATTTCTTCGTCGTCTTCCCGCTGCTGGCCTTCTGGCTGCTGGTGGGGGGCTTCTTCGGGCTGGTGCATGTCCCCACCAATCTGTGGGGCGGCATTCTCGTGACGCTGGTGATCGCCGTGGTCGGCATCGTGGCGTCCCTGCCGCTCGGTGTGCTCCTCGCTCTCGGGCGGCGCTCGCGCATGCCCATCGCCCGCACCATCTCGGTCATGTATATCGAGTTCTGGCGCGGCGTGCCGCTGATCACCGTGCTGTTCATGGCCAACGTCATGCTGCCGCTGTTCCTGCCCGAGGGCTGGCGCCCGGATTCGCTGCTGCGCGTGCTCGTCGGCGTGGCGCTGTTCTGGTCGGCCTATATGGCGGAGGTGGTGCGCGGCGGCCTACAGGCCATTCCCAAGGGCCAGTATGAGGGGGCCCAGGCCCTGGGCCTGAACTACTCCTACATGCTGATCTTCATCATCCTGCCGCAGGCACTGCGCCTGGTGATTCCCAGCATCGTCAACACCTTCATCGCCCTGTTCAAGGACACCACGCTGGTGGCCATCGTGGGCATTTTCGACTTCCTGAAGACGATCGAGGCGTCCATTCCCGATCCGAACTGGGCGACGCCCGTGACCTACTATACGGGCTATGCATTCGCCGCTATCTTCTTCTGGATCTGCTGTTTCTCGATGTCGCGCTACTCGCAGGGCTTGGAGCGTCGTCTCGATACCGGTTACAAACGTTGAGGGGAAAAATGGCTAACGCCGCTCAAAACACTGCTGGAGAACTCAGCCCGATCGCCGTTCAGATCACCGATATGAACAAGTGGTATGGTGAGTTCAACGTTCTCAAGAACATCAACCTCACCGTGAAGCGGGGCGAGCGCATCGTGATCTGCGGGCCGTCGGGCTCGGGCAAATCGACGATGATCCGCTGCATCAATCGCCTCGAGGAACACCAGAAGGGCTCGATCGTCGTCGATGGCATCGAGCTCACCAACGACCTCAAGCGCATCGACGAGGTGCGGCGCGAAGTCGGCATGGTGTTCCAGCACTTCAACCTGTTCCCGCACCTGACCGTGCTGGAGAACTGCACGCTCGCCCCGATCTGGGTGCGCAAGATGTCGAAGGCCGATGCCACCGAAAAGGCGATGCACTTCCTCAAGCGCGTGAAGATTCCCGAGCAGGCCAACAAATATCCGGGCCAGCTTTCGGGCGGCCAGCAGCAGCGCGTGGCGATTGCCCGGGCCCTGTGCATGAATCCCAAGATCATGCTGTTCGACGAGCCGACTTCGGCTCTCGATCCGGAAATGGTGAAGGAAGTGCTCGATACCATGGTCGGCCTTGCCAATGACGGCATGACCATGCTGTGCGTCACCCATGAAATGGGCTTTGCCCGCCAAGTTGCGGACCGGGTGATCTTCATGGATGCCGGCCAGATCGTCGAGAGCAACGAGCCCAACGCCTTCTTCTCCAATCCCCAGCACGAGCGCACCAAGCTCTTCCTCAGCCAAATTCTGCACTGAGGATTACAGCGCGGCCGGCCTCGTCGGCCGCAGCCACTTCCGTGGCTGGCTTCCCCCGAAGCCAGCCATTCGCATTGTCAGGGCTTCCCTGCGTCCATCGGCAGGGATCACTTCAGTACGCAGGAATTTCATCATGGCGTTTGATCGCTCGAGCGAGCCCGACGGCACGCCGAGGCGCGGGCTCTATCCCGAAATCGAGGCTTATCGCTCCGGCATGCTCGATGTCGGCGACGGCCATTCCATCTATTGGGAATTGGCCGGCAATCCCGACGGCCTGCCGGTGGCCTTTCTGCATGGCGGCCCGGGCGCCGGCTGTTCGGCCAAGCATCGGCGCCTGTTCGATCCGCGCCACTGGAACATCCTGCTGTTCGACCAGCGCGGATGCGGCCGTTCCCGCCCGCATGCCAATCTCGACGCCAATACCACCTGGCATCTCGTCGCTGACATGGAGCGCCTGCGCAAGGAGGTGCTGAAGGTCGAGCGCTGGAGCCTGTTCGGTGGTTCCTGGGGCTCGACCCTGGCGCTCGCCTATGCGCAGACCCATCCCCAGACGGTGCAGGCACTCATGCTGCGGGGCATCTTCACGCTGCGCCGCATGGAACTCGACTGGTATTATCGGGAGGGCGCTTCCTATTTCTTCCCGGACAAATGGGAAGCCTTCCGCAAGGACCTGCCGCAGGATGCCTGGGTCGATCCGATCCTGACCTATCACCGGCGCCTGACGGGCGACGATGCTGCGGTTCGCCTGGCAGCGGCCCGGGCCTGGAGCGTGTGGGAAGGCGAGACCTCGACCCTGATGCCGGAAGGCCCCGCCACCGGCCATGCCCAGGAACAGTTCGCCCTGGCCTTCGCCCGCATCGAGAACCATTATTTCGTGCATGGCGGCTGGATGGAGGAGGGGCAGTTGCTGCGCGACGCGGGCAAGCTCGCCGATATTCCCGGCACCATCGTACAGGGGCGCTATGACGTGGTCTGTCCGCCGGTCACGGCCTGGGAACTGGCCAAGCGCTGGCCCAAGGCGGAATTGCAGATGGTGGAGGATTCCGGCCATTCCTTCTCCGAGCCGGGCACGCTGCATCGTCTGGTCGAGGCCACAGACAAATATGCACGCCTGCTGGGAACAGACGGAGCTTAATACAACAACTGCATTTGTGGTTCGGCGATTTCGGGATGTCAGCCTCACAACTCCATCAGGTGAAGGAGCGGGGCTGGCATTTGGCCTGCCGGCAAGCGGTTTGTTTCAAGATGCCAGCCGGAGGCCGACACGCCAAATCTTACTCAAATGGAAGCCGTGACTACAGTTTGGAGCCCATTGGCATCGCTCAGCCCGGCGACTTCTCGATCCAGGCCGCGGCACTGGCGACGATGCCATGGAGGTCGCTGTTGGCCGGGGTCCAGCCCAGCACATCGGTTGCCCTGTCGATATTCGCATAGAGGGCGGCCGGGTCGCCGCTGCGACGGGGGCGGGGCTCGATCGGTACCGGGCGTCCGGTGACGGCTTCGATCGCCTTCAGCAGTTCTTGTACAGTGACGCCACGGCCACTGCCGAGATTGAGCGTGAGGCTGCCGCGTCCTGCCTGCAGGTGATCGAGGGCCCGCAGATGTGCATCGGCAATATCGGCGACATGGACATAGTCGCGCATGGCGGTGCCGTCGGCAGTGCCGTAGTCCGTGCCGAATAGCTTGAAGGCGGGGCCGAGGCCCAGGGCAGCTCGGATGGCCTTGGGTATGGCGAGGCTGCTCGTCGCATGCCGCTCGCCGATCTCGCCGTCGGGGTCGGCGCCGGCCGCGTTGAAATAGCGTAGCACCACGCTCGGCAGGCCATAGGCCGCATCATAGTGCCGGAGCGCCTGCTCGCCGATGAGTTTGGTGGTGCCATAGGGGCTGACGGGCGCCGTGGCAGAGGTTTCGGTCACCGGAAGAGCCGGAGCGTCACCATAGACGGCGCAGGTCGAGGAGAAGACGATCGGGCAATTGCCGTTGTGCCGGGCTGCCTCGGTCACGGCGAGCGTGCCTGCAACATTGGCCTCATAGCAGGGCGAGGGATCGGTGACCGACGACCCCACGTCGGCATAGGCGGCAAGATGCATGACCGCCTCGGGTCGATGGCGAGCGAAAACGCCGGCCAGCCAGTCCGCATCGGTGATGTCGCCCCGTTCGAGGGGCCCCCAGCGTACATGGGCTTCTCTGCCGTTCGAGAGGTCGTCGCAGGCGACGGGGCTGTACCCGGATGAGGCCAGGGTCTTGCAGACATGGCTGCCGATATAGCCGGCGCCCCCGGTGACCAAGATGATACTCACGATGGCTCTCGTGCTCCTGACGGGCGATTGCGACATGCCGGTGTAAGGGCCGCAACCGTCGATGAGAAGCAAAGAATGGGCGTGCCGCGTCAAATGGAGGCGGGCGAGAGCGCTTGTTCGGCCTTTCGCACTGCAACGCTGGCGTGTATTTCCTGCGGGTACGGGTGGGTGAACCAGCAGGCCATGGCCCGGAAATTGCTTCGAAAGGCTCGGCGCAATGGAATTGGAGAAATCACGATGACGGCGATCGGCGTCTCGGAAGCGAGCGAGCCCCCGTTTGTCGACCATCCGGAGCGAGCGGCCATCTATGCCGAATTGCATGCCCGGCCGACGGAGCCGATCGCAACTTCGGCCCGCATCCGCAGGATCGCCTTCATGCCAACGGGCGCCGGACCTTCGCTGGAGGAGGTGGCACGGCGCTTCGCCCTTTTCGCCGGCCAGTCCGTGCTGCCCTTCGATGACGCCCGTACACGCCATATCAAGGTGGAACGGGGAGGGCGCAAGGCCACCTTCGAACTCCACAACGAATTTGCGACCCTGACCTGGCAGTCCGATCTCACCGACCGCGAGCCCTGGCCGGAGGATATCGGCCTGGATTGCTTTGCGGGGCTGCAGCGGGTCAGCGCCACGCGTGTCGACCTGACAGAAACCCACACGATCGCGGAAGCGGCGCTGGTCGGCTTCAACCCGGTCAGCCTGTGCTATTCCGAGCTCTATGACGGCAGGGCCCAGGTCGCGACCGACTTCAATCGTGATCGCGACGGCTTCACCCGCTACGAACTCGCGGCCGGCCAGTGCAACGTCTTGCGCCGCGGCGTGCTCGTGCGCCGGCTCCTGGAGATCGAGACCTACAGCAATTTCGTCCTGCTCGGCCTGCCGGTGGCTCGGGCGCTCGGCTCGACGATCCGCCAGTTCGAGGGGGCTGTGAGTCAGGTGATGGGACGCGTCGGCCATGCCCACTCGACCGGGGAGAACCGGGAGGCACTGGAGAGCATCCACGCGCTGTCGGCCGAGGTCGGCCGCAGCATCGAGGAAACCAGCTTCCGTTTCGCGGCGAGCCAGGCCTATGCGGCCGTGCTCGACACCCGTCTGCGGCAACTCGTCGAGCGACCGATCGGCGAGTTCACCACCATCGACCGCTATCTGACCAATCGGACCACACCGGCGGTAGCCACCTGCCTGGCGACGGAAAAGCGCCTGCAGGCGGTAGCGATGAAGCTGGAACGTTCGGCGGAACTCTTGAACGCCCATATCAGCCTGAGCCTGGAAACCCAGAACCAGACGATTCTCGATACCATTTCGCGCACTTCGGAAAGCCAATATCGTCTGCAGGAGACGGTGGAGGGGCTCTCCATCATCGCGATCTCCTACTATGCCCTTGCCATCATCGGCTACATGATCGAGGGCGTCAGCCATATCTGGCATGTCGACAAGGCGATTGCCATGCTGTGCGCGGCGCCGGTGGTGCTGTTCCTGGTCTGGCGCGGCATAAAGAGCCTGCGCAAGCGCGCTGCCTGAAGGGCCTATTCGAACTACGCAGAAGGGTACCGAAGGGCTCACGGGCCCTTGGGTCCCTCTGCTGCCGGCCGATGAGGGGGCAATTCGGCAGTATCGGTCGTTTTCGAGGCGGTGTGTCGGCTCCCGTCAACCGTTGGGAATGCATTGGCCGGCGTGATTGGGACGCTGCGATGGCGGACACACGTCGATATTCTTGCGATGCTCCGATGTCTGGCCGACCGAAGCACTCGACACCATGCGTCGGGGATCGAAGGCATCGCGACTGGCGTCATTGATGGAGCGGTTGGGTACGCATCTGCGCCACTGATTGAAATGGAAGCCTGGAGCGCAAGCGGAGGCCGTTGCGGGAGCATTCGCCATGGCGGCCTCCTGAGCGGCAAGCCCGGTGGGCGCAAGCGCGACCAGGCACATCAACGCGGCGGGCAGCAGGATAGGGGCTCTGGCGATCATGGAGCGGGCTCGGGTCTGATGGAGATGTGTCGAGATGCACTGCGTGGACCATCGAGATGATCCATGCGCGGCTTAGCCTGTGCCGCGGCACATGGTTGTGCGTTTTCGCACAGGGCGCACATTGCCTCGCTCACTTCTTCCCGACCGAGGATCAGGACAGATGGGCTCGCGTCCTCCGCGAGAAAAAGGTCAATCGCGGTTGCATATGCAAAGGATGGATCGCCCAAAAAGGGGGGAGGCCCGGGGAGGACGCCTTGCTGAGGTTGTCATCCGGGCCTCCGGGTTCCCGGGGTGGGAACGCCCGTGAGTTAGACTGCTGAAACTTAGATGAGAATTAGACGTCAGGCGCAGTTGGGCCATACATAGGTATTGGCGTTGCATACCTTGATATAAACGAAATTCCCGATCTTGGTATATGGTGAAAAACATTTGGAATACAGTCGAGGTCCAAGGATATGATCCGATGGGGCAATGGCCAGTTTAGCTGCATCGCATCCCTGCCATGCTCTTCGATCTATTGATCGATTGTTGCTTACCGCGCTCCGACCTCGGTGACATCATAGCATCCGGAGATCCTGGCCCGGAATGCCTTGTCGCGTCGGGCTTTTCTTTGGCTATATGTATCATGCTCCCATACGCTTCGATCCGGCGTTCCTATGGAAGCAGAGGTGACGATGCGTTTCGCTTGGAACTGCCTAATCCGAACGTACAATTCATAGCAGCAAGGAGAATCAGCTAGAGGGACGCTCGAATGCTGGTTGAGTACAGCCTGCTGAGTTTCGTTTGAGCCTTGGGGGGCTTGTAAGTGGATAGTTACGTTCCGGCGACCAATACCGTTTCATTCGGAGCAGCGGTCTTTCGCTTTTCATGGATATATGTTCTTGCGGCGATCGCCGTCGTGGTCATTGCCTTCTTGCTGGAGGCCTTCTTGCATATCGACATGAGCAAGAATTCCTTCTTGGGGGTGCTACCCTTGATGACGGCGGGCTCAGGAACCGGAAAATACTATGCCACCCGCACCGGCACGAAACCCAGGGGCGGCAAAGCGTGGCTGATAGCGCTTGTCGGGCTCGTCATATCGCTGGCTTTCAATCTGGCAGTGGTCCTCGGCTTCGTTGCCTTGACCGACAGTTGGCAGGAGCTGGGCAGTCTCGGCTCTTTCCGCCTGCGCGGCGAAGAGCAATGGTTGGTACCCTTGGTGCTCGGTGGGTTGTTCCTGCTCTTTGTGGCCCTGACGCGCCTGTTCCTGTGGATGGGAGCCAATCCCGTCGTGAAGAAGATGCGCAAGGACGCCACCAACGCGTTCTGAAGCAAAACGCAGGAAGCTCCTCCAGCCCGAAGGCCGGAGGGGCAGGTCGTCCTCTTCAGCAGGAGCGGCGAAGGAGTGCTGTCGTCGCGGAGGAACAGCGGGTGTGAATGCCGGACTTGCGTGATCGACATAGCTGCGTCGCAAACATCGGACTATGTTACGCAAGGGCATAGGAGACCTGATGTTCAAACTGTTTTACGACATGTCGATGCTTGCTTTTGAATCGCAGCAGGCCATCTGGCTGCGTACGCTTCGGCTGGCACAGGGTGGCAGCCGTGCCGAGCGCGAGGCCAAGCTGATGATCAGCGAGAAAGTCGCTGCCGCACAGAACGCCGCTGGCAAGCTGATGACGGGCGCGGCGCCTGGTGCCGTGGTTCGAGACTATCGACGCAAGGTTAGGTCCAATGTGAAGCGGCTATCCAAGCCGTAACGGCCGGCGATGGCAGCAGGGCGCAGAGATGGGGTACAAGCGGTCTCTTCATCAAAAAACTGGCTGCGATGAATGGCGGAGGCATAGCGGGCCGAGCTCTATCACGCTCCCGTCACACCATTTGGTCTAATCATCGCGCGTTGTCGGCCGTCCCAATACCGGCCCGATACGTCGCATCCGATCTTGGCCCGGCAGGTAGCGTATCGCCGGGCTTTTTCTTTGGTGGGGAACGCTGGGATCAGGGCAGCGTGTCCGTCCAGCTTTTGCGTCCCAGCTTTCGCGTCACGCGCGTATCACGTGATATGAAATTTATCACCGTTGCCTCGCGATTCAGCGAGACAGCAACCACCTTGGCCCGGCGTTCCGACAGCGCCGGGTTTTTCTTTTTGGCAGCCCCATCGATCGCTCGAATGGCGCGCGACCGGAAGGCACCTCGACTTTCAGGCGCGCCCTCGATGGCCGGAAACTTTCTTCAGGAATTGCATGGGCGATTTCAGCCGGGTCATCGGGGAATAGACGATGTCCTGGAAGGTCTTGGGATTGGGCATTTCCAGGGCTGAGACCAGCTTGGCCTTGAGGGCATCCCGTCTCGGGGAGAGGCCGGGCGGTCTGGGCTTCAGCCGGAGCTGACGCAGCATGAAATTGGCCTGATAGATCCTGGCTCGCTGCTCCAACGGGCGCATGCAGAAGGAAATGCTCAGGCTGACCGAGATGTTGCTGCCGTTCTTGACCCAGTGGGGCGCCACCGGCGGATGGTGCACGGCTTCGCCAGGCGTCAGCTTGAAGATCTGGCCGTGGCTCTGCAGTTCGGGCTTGTAGCGCGGGGTGTTGTAGCTGCTGGCATAGAAGCGTTCGAGCTCGATTTCCGGCAGGACTTCGCGATCCCCGGGATCGAACAGGCAGACATCCTTCTCGCCCTGAATCTGGAACAGGAAGTTTGATTCGTGGTCGATATGGAAGGGGGTGGAAATCCCCGGCGAAGTCAGAATCACGGTCAGGGTTGCCCAGGTCACCTCCTGGCGGAACGGACGATCGGCATAGATCCCGATTTCGTCGATGAGCTTGGCCAGAACCCGGGCGTAGTCGCCATTGTAGTCCTGCGTACGCGAAAGCCTGATCCAGGAACCGCCCTCGCCGAGGCGCTCGATCACCTCTGTCAGGCGATCATGCTGCGCAGCCTCGGTGAATTTGCTGCTGATCGATTCCTTTCTCAAATCGAGTGCGAGAAAGTCGGCGGCATTGCCACTCTCGATGATGCTGCGAGCAGTTTTGACGATCTCGGGGATCTCGAACAAGCCGCTCCGGCAAAGTGTGTGATGAACTTTGAAAGGTCGAATGTTGTAATTTTCTTTGAATGTTCGTTCGCTGGTCTCGAGTATGTGATCTATTTCAACGGAATTTGATGGCGGTCCTCTCTCTATTTTGCTTTCAAAGGCGATGTTCATGGTCAGTAACTCGCTCTTTCTGGAATGCCCCCAGTCCAGTAACACTGATGATATCATTTGGATGAAATTTTATAAGGAGTAGAGACGATACAAATATTAACTCTTTAGGAGAGTGAATGCCGACACCATGTCATCATCTGAGATGATTAGTTTCGAAGATTGTCTCGTTGAGGGAAATTCGTTTCCGATATGAAGGATAATTGGGAATTCAGGTCGTGATAACATCCGAATTCCGGCCAATATACATTACGATGCGGCACCCTGTAGTTATTGCCGACGAAAGCAATATTCATCGAGAATGGACCAGCCAGAACTATGGATGCCGTAAGCGCCCGCCGCGGGTCCGGCTCTTTCTCAAGCAAGCTTCCAGGACAGCGCGCCGACTTTTTATTGGGCAACGCCGACATCATCCGGGCTCGATGGCGGCATGATTTACCGGCATCTTCTGCCTCCAGGAGGCTTGTCCGAGCCACAGACCGGCGAGCATCATTGCGCAAATCTCTGCGCCTTGCGCATGACGGAAAGGAAAGTGGAGGGGCCTTACGCGGAGCGGTTCGGTTTGAAACGAAAGAAGGCGCCTCGAAGGGCGCCTTGCTTTTCGTCAGCGATATCAGGAGTTTCGATGGTGGGCGCACTAGGGCTCGAACCTAGGACCCGCTGATTAAGAGTCAG
>NZ_JASGFM010000061.1:0-28191 GCF_047605565.1 Labrys sp. (in: a-proteobacteria) | reverse complement strand
TCGGGCGGCTATGTCTGGGCCTGCAAGAACTATGACGGCGACGTGCAGTCCGACATCGTGGCGCAGGGCTTCGGCTCGCTCGGCCTGATGACCTCGGTGCTGCTCACGCCCGACGGCAAGACCGTGGAAGCCGAGGCCGCGCACGGCACCGTGACCCGCCACTACCGCGAGCACCAGAAGGGCAAGGAGACCTCGACCAACTCCATCGCCTCGATCTTCGCCTGGACGCGGGGCCTTGCCCATCGCGCCAAGCTCGACGACAATGCCGAGCTCGCCAAATTCGCCGCCACGCTGGAGAAGGTCTGCGTCTCAACCGTCGAGACCGGCTTCATGACCAAGGACCTGGCCCTGCTGGTCGGTCCCGACCAGAGCTGGCTGTCGACCACCGGCTTCCTCGACAAGATCGACGAGAACCTCAAGAAGGCCATGGCCTGACGCTGGAGCGCGGGCTTCTCAGCGACAGGCTTGCGTGTCGCGATGCCCGCTCTTCCTCTACTTCATCCGCCGTCCCCCTGTTCCCAGATGCGGACAAGATGTCCGCGCTCCGAAAAGGTTCGCTCCATGTCCGTCATCGACGCCCGCATTGCCGAACTCGGCATCACCCTGCCCACCCCGGCCGCTCCTGTCGCCAACTATGTCGGCACGGTGCGCACCGGCAATCATCTCGTGATCTCCGGTCAGCTCTGCTTCAACAATGAGGGCAAGCTGGCCGCTACCGGCAAGCTGGGTACCGGTACGGTCACCGTCGAGGACGCCCGTGTCGCCGCCCGTTACTGCGCCATCAACATCCTGGCGCAGATCAAGGCTGCCGTCGGCTCGCTCGACAATGTGGTGCGCGTGGTCCGCCTCGGCGGCTTCATTGCCGCAGCGCCGGAATTCACCACCCATCCGATGGTGATGAACGGCGCCTCCGACCTGATGGTCGAGGTCTTCGGCGACAAGGGACGCCATGCCCGTTCCACCGTGGGCGTGCCCTCCCTTCCCCTCGATGCCACCGTCGAGGTCGAGGCGCTGATCGAAGTGGCCTGAGATCGTGCATAGGGGGCGCGGCAACGGAACTCGGGCCGCGCCTCTTGCATTCGACGCGAATAGGCCCAGATTCCCCGGACAGGTATCCGTTGAGGGAATGCAAGCTTGAGCGACCAGGGCTTTACGATCAAGGCAGCTTCCTCGATCGAGGCCATCGGCCGCCAGGCCTGGGATCGCTGCGCCAATCCGCTCGTCGCCGCGCCCCAGGATTGCCTTTCCGGGCGCCGCCCGGGCGCCGAGGATGAAGCAGCCGCTCCCGATCCCTCGGCCGAGCACTTCAATCCCTTCATTTCCTACGATTTCCTGCACGCTCTCGAGGCGAGCGGCTGTGTCGGGGGACGTTCCGGCTGGACGCCTCTCCATCTGTTCGTCACCCATGACGACGACCGGGTCGCCGGCGTCATGCCCGCCTATGGCAAGAGCCACAGCCAGGGCGAGTATGTATTCGATTGGGGCTGGGCCGATGCCTATGAGCGGGCTGGCGGGCAATATTACCCCAAGCTCCAGGTGAGCATCCCCTTCACGCCGGCGACGGGCCGGCGTTTCCTGGTCGCGCCGGGCGAGGATCCGGCCCTCGTTTCATCCGCACTGGTGAGGGGTGCCAAGGCTGCCCTGTCATCCATCGGCGGCTCCTCGATCCACGCCACCTTCATCGGCCATGACGATTGGCAATGGCTCGGTGGCCAGGGCTTCCTGCAGCGCACCGACCAGCAGTTTCACTGGCTCAACGAAGGCTATGGCGATTTCGAGGCCTTTCTGGCTTCCCTCGCCTCCCGCAAGCGCAAGACCATCAAGCGCGAGCGCCGCGATGCGCTCGCGAACGGCATCACCATCGAGAGGCTGACCGGGGCCGATATCACCAAGGAGGCCTGGGACGCCTTCTACGCCTTCTACATGGATACAGGCTCGCGCAAATGGGGCCGCCCCTACCTCAATCGCAAATTCTACGCCCTCATCGGCGAAACCATGGCCGAGCATGTCCTGCTGGTGATGGCGCGGCGTGAGGGCCGCTACATCGCCGGGGCCATCAACTTCATCGGCTCCGATACGCTTTACGGCCGGAACTGGGGCTGCATCGAGGACCACCCCTTCCTGCATTTCGAGGTGTGCTATCATCAGGCCATCGAGTTTGCCATCGAACGCCGCCTCCGGCGCGTGGAAGCCGGAGCCCAGGGCGAACACAAGCTGGCACGTGGCTACCGGCCCGTGACAACCTATTCCGCCCACTATATTGCCGATCCTGGTTTTCGCCGGGCGGTCGACGACTATCTCGCGCATGAGCGCGCCGAGGTCGCGGCCCACCACGAAGCTCTCGACGAGGCAACGCCCTTCAGGAAAGGATAGCGGGTATGACCGCTTATGATCCCGACAACATCTTCGCCAAGCTGCTGCGTGGGGAAATTCCCAACCACACGCTCTACGAGGACGATCGTACCCTCGCCTTCCTCGACATCATGCCGATCGTCGACGGCCATAGCCTGGTGATCCCCAAGAAGCCCGCCCGCAACATCTTCGACGTGGAGCCGGAGGAACTGGCCTACCTCGCCCAGATCGCCCAGAAGGTCTCCCTGGCCGCCTGCAAAGCCTTCGGCGCGGACGGCCATACGCTGCGCCTGCATTCGGAAGTCTCGGGCGGGCAGGAAGTGCCGCATATCCATTTCCACATCCTGCCGATGAAGACGGGCGTTCCCGTCCGCCCCCGCGCCATGGCGGATCACGCCATCCTGGCCCAGCACGCCGCCAAGATCCGCGCCCTGCTGTAAAGCTTGGAGCGCGGACTTCTCAGCGACAGGAAACATGTCGCGATATCCGCTTCTTCTTTGCGGTCTGCCTCATGCAAGAGCGGACTGGAAGTCCGCGCTCCGACACCGCGACCACTCGACGAAACTTGCCTCGGCAAAATTTCTTGACGCTTGATTCGCCTTGGCAAGTTTTTCTTCACCATCACGCGCAATAGTGATTCTCACCGAGGTCGCGTTGAGTTGGAGTTCGTCATGTTGGTCGCAAGTGCTGTCGATATCACTGTCGGCTGGCTTTGGCACACTGCCTACCGGGCCCGCCACCACTGGAAACTGAAGCGCGAAGGCGCCCTGGTCGCCGCCGGTTTCGTCGCTTTCGTCGGCGCCATCGACACGGCCCGCTCGATCCATGCGGCACCGGCTGCGCCTGCCGAGGTCGCGGCGGTGGCAGCCCCGGCCCCCGTGACGACGCCGGTCATTGCCAATCTTGCTCCGGCACCGGCTGCACCTGCCCCTGTAACCCCTGCCGATGCCAATTCGATGCAGGCGGCGGCCAATCCCACCCTCGCGCCGCAGTTCCCGATCATCCAGGATCAGACCGGGTCGATCGACCAGGCCGATCCGATCGAGACCATCCTGCCGATGGATCCGGAAGCGCAGCGCGACGATCCCATCGCACGCAAGATCAACGAGCGTTTCGGCGATGCCACGGAAGCCCCTGTGGTCAAGAAGCCCAAGCCCCGCCCGGTCAAGACCGCCGAAGCCAAGCCCGCCAAGCCTCCGGTCAAGCCCGCCAAGAAGAAGGCCGAGACCGTGGCCGAATAAGGCCGGCTCATCATCATGCAGAAGTAAGGCGGGCCAATGCCCGCCTTTTTGTTTTCCGTGTCTTGTTGGAGCCAAGTGCACTCACAGCTGAGCGCTTATTTTCTAACTAATTGTTTTCACTTAATTTTATCATTTCGAATGCCTCCATCAAATCGCAGGCTGCCATTGCTTCGCCACCGCTGAATTGACGTAAGGGAATGATCGTCGTCCCAGCTGCTCGAGCATGCAATCCTGCCGTCTGATCATCGCCAAAAGCGCCTATCAAGCAGCAAACCGGCGGGAAAGCCCTGAAAATCAAGCGAAAACGGTGGCTTTGGCCGGCAAAACCATTGACATTTCCTCGCCTAACCCTATGGTCGCGCCGTCCGGGCCCCACCCGATAGGGCCCTGTTTGTTCGTGCGGCGATGCGAGCCGCCCTCCGCCGTCCGATCGGGGCGGCCTCTGTTGGTTCGACATTTCCGCAATGAGCTTCGCTGAACTCGGTCTCTCTTCAAAGGTCCTCGCCGCCGTGGAAGCGGCCGGATACGCCAATCCTACGCCCATCCAGGCCCAGGCCATTCCTCACGTGCTGCAACGCCGTGACGTGCTCGGCATCGCCCAGACGGGCACGGGCAAGACGGCAGCCTTCACGCTGCCCATGCTGACGCTGCTGGAAAAGGGGCGCGCCCGCGCCCGCATGCCGCGCACGCTGATCCTGGAGCCGACCCGTGAATTGGCGGCCCAGGTCCAGGAGAATTTCGACCGCTATGGCAGCAAGAGCGGCCTGTCGGTCGCCCTCCTGATCGGCGGCGTCTCCTTCGGCGACCAGGATGCTAAGATCACGCGCGGCGTCGACGTGCTGATCGCCACGCCCGGCCGCCTGCTCGATCACGTCGAGCGCGGCAAGCTGCTGCTCACCGGCGTGGAGCTGCTCGTCATCGATGAAGCCGACCGCATGCTCGACATGGGCTTCATTCCCGACATCGAGCGCATCTGCAAGCTGGTGCCCTTCACCCGGCAGACCCTGTTCTTCACCGCGACGATGCCGGCCGAGATCAAGCGCATCACCGACCAGTTCCTGCACAATCCGGTGCAGGTGGAGGTCGCCCGGCCTGCCACTGCGGCCGCCACCATCACCCAGGCGCTGGTGCACACCAAATCGACTCCCGCCGAAAAGCGCGTGACGCTGCGCCGCCTGATCCGCTCGGCGGAGAACCTCAAGAACGCCATCGTCTTCTGCAATCGCAAGTCGGAAGTCGCCATCCTGCATCGCTCGTTGGTGCGCCATGGCTTCGGCGCCGTCGCGCTGCATGGCGACATGGACCAGCGCGCCCGCATGGCCGCGCTCGACAGCTTCCGCAATGGCGAGATGCCGATCCTGGTGGCTTCGGATGTCGCCGCACGCGGTCTCGACATTCCCGACGTCAGCCATGTCTTCAATTTCGACGTGCCGGTTCACGCCGACGACTATGTCCACCGCATCGGCCGCACCGGCCGCGCCGGCCGTTCGGGCTGGGCGTTCACGCTGGTCAGCTCCGCCGATGGCAAGCATGTCTCCGCCATCGAGACCCTTACGGGCAACAAGATCCCCTTCACCGGCGATCCGCCGCCGATCGAGGGCGACGACGAGGAAGAAATCCACGCCAAGCCGCGGCGTGGGCGCCGTGAGCGCGGCGGCAAAGCCGAGGAACCGCGCCAGCACGGCAAGGGCCGCGAGGCCAAGCCCCCACGCGAGCGCGACGAGGCTCCCAAGGCTCCGCGCCACGAACCGCAGCCGACCTCCGAGCAGCGCCGTCCGCAATCCTCCAGGCCGCATCGTCGCGACGAGGACGATGGTCCGGTGGTGATCGGCATGGGCGATCACGTGCCGTCCTTCCTGCTCACGCCGATCCGGCGCAAGAGCAACGGCTAAGCCGGGAACTCGCTAGCAAAACCAGCTTGCCTCCTCCCCTTGCGGGAGAAGGAAGTCGCGCTTCAAACCTGCTCCAATTCCACCAGCGTGCCCGAGAAATCCTTCGGATGCAGGAACAGGACCGGCTTGCCGTGGGCGCCGATCTTGGGCTGGCCATCGCCCAGCACTCGCGCGCCCGCCTGTTTCAGCTGGTCCCGCGTGGCGAGGATGTCGTCGACCTCGTAGCAGATGTGATGCATGCCCCCATCCGGGTTCTTCTCGAGGAACCGCGCGATCGGCGAGGCCTCGCCCAGGGGCTCCAGGAGTTCGATCTTGGTGTTGGGCAATTCGATGAAGACGACGGTGACGCCATGCTCGGGCAACGCCTGGGGCTGCGAGACATGCGCGCCGAGCGTATCGCGATAGACGGCGGTCGCGGCACCGAGGTCGCGCACCGCGATGGCGACGTGATTGAGGCGGCCGATCATGCGCTTGCCCGCTTCTGGCCCGGCACGGCAAGAATGCCGCCGGTGAGCGCCTTGCGGACGCCGGTGCTGGAGGGAAAGCTCAAGGGCAATTCCTTCAGGGATCGAACCGCGAGATAGGCAAAGGCCTGTGCCTCCATCATCGACGCCGACCAGCCGAACTCGTCGGCCGTGCGCACGGGCACACCGGTCTCGGCGCGCAGGAAGTTGAGGATTGCCGGATTGCGGGCGCCGCCGCCGCAGACGATCCACAATTTCGGCTCGGAGGGCAGCCATTGCCGTGCCGCCGCCGCGCTGCGGGCCGTGAAGGCGGCCAGCGTCGCCACCGCATCGGGCGTGGCCAGGCTCATAACCGCCTCGCGGGAAAAGGCGTTGCGGTCGAGCGATTTGGGCGGCGCTTCACCGAAATAGGGATGTGCCATCAACTGGCCGAGCACGGTCTCGTCGACCTTTCCGGCCAAGGCCTGCCGCCCGTCCTGATCGAGGGCGATGCCGGTTCGCTCCATCATCAGATCGTCGATCAGCGCATTGGCAGGACCGGTGTCGAAGGCAATGGGATCGCGCCCCGTTGCAACATAGCTGACATTGCCGACACCGCCGAGATTGAGCACGGCGACGGGACCGGCGAGCTTGGCGGCCTGCACCAGAGCCCGATGGTAGACCGGCACCAGCGGCGCACCCTGCCCGCCCTCGGCGACGTCTGCGGCCCGCATGTCATAGACGGTCTGGATGCCGAGGCTGTCGGCGAGCGCCTGGCCGTCGCCGAGCTGCACGGTCAGCCGCTCTTGCGGGCGGTGCAGCACCGTCTGACCATGGAAGCCGATGACATCGATATCATCGGGGCTGAGATCATGAGCCTTGAGGAAATCGGAGACGACGTCGGCATGCTTGCGGGTGATCAGCTGCTCGGCCGCCACCAGGGCGCCGGGACGCTCGTTGCGGCGTTTCATCGCCACTGCATCGGCCAGGGCTTGTCGCAGCAGGCTGCGTTCATCCTCGCTATAGGCGAGCTCGACTGTCGGTCCCATCTCGACGGCACCCTCGCCGTCGGTCTCGATCAGGGCGGCATCGATGCCGTCCATCGAGGTTCCGGACATCAGCCCGAGTGCCGTCATCATCGTCTTCATGCGCAAATCACCCGATTTCGCGGTCACCCTGTACCAAAGCGCCGACAAACCTGTTAGAGGGCGCTTAAAGCGTTTTGTGAACTGGCGGACACGCCAAGAATCGCAAAGACGCATCGAACCAAAGAGCTAGAGCAAACGGACGTTCCGTCCAAACGCGCTTTGCTCTAGACACCTATAAGCCGTTTGAAAGCGTTTGCCATGACCGCGTTAAAATCCGATTTCCTGCGCACCCTTACCGAGCGCGGCTTCATCCACCAGGTGTCGGATCTGGAAGGCCTCGACCAGAAGGCTGCCAGCGAGCGCCTGACCGCCTATGTCGGCGTCGACCTGACGGCAAGTTCGCTGCATATCGGCCATCTCGTGCCGATCATGATGCTGCATTGGCTGCAGAAAACCGGGCACCGCCCCATCACCCTGATGGGCGGCGGCACCACCCGCGTCGGCGACCCGTCCGGCCGCGACGAAACCCGCCGCATCCTGCCGCTCGAGCAGATCGAGGAGAACAAGAACAGCATCCTCAAGGTCTATGACAAGTTCATCGACTATTCCGACGAGCGGGCCATCCTGGTCGACAACGCCGAATGGCTGACCAAGCTCAACTATATCGAGATGCTGCGCGACATCGGCCGCCACTTCTCGGTCAATCGCATGATGTCCTTCGATTCGGTGAAACTCAGGCTCGACCGCGAGCAGGAACTTTCCTTCATCGAATTCAATTACATGATCCTGCAAGCCTATGATTTCGTGGAGCTTTCCAGGCGCTACGGCTGTGCGTTGCAGATGGGCGGCTCCGATCAGTGGGGCAACATCATCAACGGCATCGATCTCGGCCGCCGCATGGGCACACCCCAGCTCTACGCCCTCACCTGCCCGCTGCTGACCACGGCCTCGGGCGCCAAGATGGGCAAGACGGCCGCCGGCGCGGTCTGGCTCAACGAGGACATGCTCTCGGCCTATGACTACTGGCAGTACTGGCGCAACACGGAGGACGCCGATGTCGAGCGCTTCCTCAAGCTGTTCACCACCCTGCCGCTCGACGAGATCGCCCGTCTTGCCGCCCTCGGCGGCTCGGAGATCAACGAGGCCAAGAAGCGCCTGGCCACCGAGGCGACCGCCCTCGTCCATGGCCGCGACAAGGCCGACGCGGCCGAGGAGACCGCGCGCAAGACCTTCGAGGAAGGCACGCTGGCTGGCGACCTGCCGAGCTTCGAACTGGCGGACCTCGCCGAGGGCGTCGGTGTCCTCAACGCTTTCGTGCAGGCGGGCCTGGTTCCATCGACCAGCGAAGCGCGCCGCCAGATCGCCAGCGGCGGCCTCAGGGTCAACGACGCGGCGATCAGCGATCCCAAGGCCGTGCTTACCAAGGCCGACGTCACCGCCGATGGCGTGATCAAGCTGTCGCTCGGCAAGAAGAAGCACGTGCTGGCAAAGCCGATATGACCTCGGAGCGCGGACATCCTGTCCGCTCTTTCGTTCGGCAAACACCGTGCATGCTAAAAAGGAAGAGCGGACAGGATGTCCGCGCTCCAGCAGGATTTACTCGCCCTTCCGCTGCGCCTGTAGCGAGGCCTGATAGGCCTTGGCCTGCTTGCGGTAATAGATGACGCCGAAGGGAATGGTCGCCAGATAAGCGACGGTAAGCGAGGTCAGCGACTCCCAGGGATAGAGCGCCAGCAGCATCACCACCACCACGGCCACCACGAAGATCGGCAGCACCCATTCGCGCGGAATGCGGTTGCCCAGCTTCTTGCCCGAGAAGGTGGGGATGGTGGAGATCATCAGGAAGGCGATGAGCAGCACATAGGCGAGCTCATATTTGGCATGGCTCGGCTCATGGGTGAGGCCGAGGAAATCGAGATAGATCGGCAACAGCACCGTGCAGGCCCCGGCCGGCGCAGGCATGCCGGTAAAAAAGTTCGCCTGGAAGGCCGGCCGGTTGGGATCGCCGCTGGTCACGTTGAAGCGGGCGAGACGCAGCACCATGCAAATGGCGAAGACCAGCGAGCCGATCCAGCCGATCGATCGCAGATCGTGCAATCCCCAGAAATAAAGGACGATGCCGGGAACCACGCCGAAATTTACGAAATCGGCAAGCGAATCGAGTTCCGCCCCGAATTTCGAGGTGCCCTTGAGATAGCGCGCCACGCGTCCGTCGACACCGTCCAGCAGCGCCGCGACCACGATGCAGCCGATGGCGAGGTCGAGCTTGTTCTCGATGGCCAGGCGAATGGCCGTCATGCCCGCGCAAAGCGCGAGCAGCGTGATCATGTTGGGGATCAGCACGCGCAGCGGAATGGCACGCCGCCTCGGGCCCTCCGGATCCGGACTTCCTGGCTGGAAAGGCGGGAAGAGCGGGTCCATGGTCAGCCGACGCGATGGGTCAGATTCGGCATCGCCGCATTGGCATCCGCCAGGATCGTTTCTCCGGCCACCATCTTCTGGCCGATGCCGACCAGGGGGCGCACCCCTTCCGGCAGATAGACGTCGACACGCGAACCGAAGCGGATCATGCCCAGGCGCTGGCCGACGGCGACATGCTCGTTCTCATTGGTCCAGCAGACGATGCGCCGCGCCACAAGGCCGGCGATCTGCACCACGCCGTAGCGGGTGGCACCGGTATCGATGATGAAGCCGTTGCGCTCATTGTCCTCGCTGGCCTTGTCGAGATCGGCATTGAGGAACTTGCCCGGCTTGTAGGCGATCTTGGTGATCGTTCCCGTCACCGGGCTACGGTTCACATGGCAATCGAAGACGTTCATGAAGATGGAAACGCGCAGCAGGGACTGGCTGGCCAGCCCCAGTTCGGGCGGCGGCAGCACGTTGGCGATCTGGCTGACCACGCCGTCGGCAGGCGAGACCACCAGCCCCTCGCGCACCGGCGTCACCCGCTGTGGATCGCGGAAGAAGTAGGCGACCCAGGCCGTGATGATCAAAAGTGGCCAGAACAGAACCTTGATCCATCCCAGCGCAATCAGCGTGGCTACGCCCGCGATCGCCAGGAAAGGGTAGCCTTCGCGGTTGATCGGCACCAGGACTTTGCGGATGGAGGCGGCAAGCGACATAGGCAGGGTTCCAGTTTAGGCCCTGCCTATCGCATGCAGCGGATAAAGACCAGAGCATGTCGTTATCGACAAGAGTGGCTGCCCGCACCTTGTGCAAACTGAAATGGCTGATACAGTTCTGGGCAGCCGAACGTCAGAAGAGGTCGCTTTATGCCAGAGGACGCCCCACAAGCGGGAGCGAGCCGGACACCCGTTGTTCAACTCGACAATATTCACAAGAGTTTCGGCCTCCTGGAAGTCCTCAAAGGCGTTTCCCTTACGGCCCATGAAGGCGATGTCATCGCCCTGATCGGAGCGTCGGGCTCGGGCAAGAGCACGATGCTGCGCTGCACGAATCTGCTGGAGGTTCCCAATTCCGGCCGCATCCTGATCGGAAACGAGGAGATTCGCCTCAAGCCGGACGGCCATGGCGCCATGTCTGTGGCCGATCACAAGCAACTGCAGCGCATCCGCAGCCGCCTGGGCATGGTGTTCCAGAGCTTCAATCTGTGGGCGCACCGCACGGTGCTCGAAAACGTCATCGAAGCACCGGTGCACGTCCTCGGCGAGAACAAGGCAGAGGCCATCGCCCATGCCGAGCAATTGCTGCACAAGGTCGGCCTCTACGCCAAGAAAGACGTCTATCCCGCCTTTCTCTCCGGCGGCCAGCAGCAGCGCGCGGCGATCGCTCGCGCCCTTGCCATCCGCCCCAAGGTGATGCTGTTCGACGAGCCGACCTCGGCGCTCGACCCGGAACTGGTCGGCGAAGTGCTCAAGGTGATCCGCGATCTCGCAGCAGAGGGCCGCACCATGCTGCTGGTGACCCATGAAATGGCCTTCGCCCGCGATGTCGCCAACCATGTGATGTATCTTTACAACGGCAATGTCGAGGAGGAGGGCCCACCCCAGAAGGTGTTCGGCAATCCCAACAGCGAGCGTTGCCGTCAATTCGTCACGCCGCGCCAGCACTAGGGCTAGGGCGGCCTGCGAGGCAAGCGTTTCCGCTTGACGGAAAAGTTCGGGGGGCAGGAGGGCACCAGGACTCGCGCATCAGGTACAACAATCCAAGAAAACCTAGAAAAAACAGCCATCTATCAGGGGACCAAAATGAAACACTTCAGCGCCAAACTCCTCATGGCGACCGCTTTCTTTTGTAGCGCGGCCTTCGCCTCGGCCCAGGCCGATACCATCAAGGTCAGCGTCGCGGCCGAGCCCTACCCGCCCTTCGCGTCAAAGGATGCCTCCGGCCAGTGGGTCGGTTTCGAGGTCGATCTGGCCAAGGCCGTCTGCAAGGCCGCCAAGCTTGATTGCGAGATCGTCGCCACGGCCTGGGACGGCATCATCCCTGCCCTGATCGCCAAGAAGATCGACGTGATCTGGGCTTCCATGACGATCACGCCGGAACGCTCGGCCCAGATCGGCTTCACCATCCGCTACTACAACACGCCCCCCGAGTTCATCGGCAACAAGGCCGACAAGTTCGACTTCACGCCGGAGGGCATGAAGGGCAAGTCGATCGGCGTGCAGACCAGCACCATCCACGCCCAATATGTCCAGAAGACCTACCCCGACGCCGACATCAAGAGCTATGGCACCCAGGACGCCGCCAATGCCGACCTCGCGGCCGGCCGTCTCGACCTGGTGATGGCCGACGCCGCCGCACTCGACGACTTCCTGGCCGGCAAGGACGGCCAATGCTGCGAGATGAAGCAGTTCCCCAAGGATCCGGTCTTCGAAGCTGGCGTCGGCGGCGGCCTGCGCAAGGAGGATACCGATCTGAAGGCCAAGCTCGATGCCGGCATCAAGGCGGTCTATGCCGATGGCGAATTCGACACGATCCAGAAGAAATACTTCAAGTACGACGTCGGCACGCCGCCGAAGTGAGATAGGCAGTCCGGTTCACTCCTGCTGAACTGAACCGGGCTTTCTCCGGCCGGCCTGAGAATTCGGGCCGGCGCCTTTTCTTCCTGCGGGGTCGGGCGTGGAAGCTTTCTGGAATCTCCTGATGTCCGGATGGGGCGTATCGTTGCTCCAGGGCCTGGTCATCACCATCGAAATCTCGGTCGGCGGCTATCTGACCGGCCTCGTCATCGGCGGCTTGGTTGCCTGGGCCAAATTGCGCGGGCCGCGCTGGCTGGTCGCGCTCGCCAATGGCTATTCCACCATCTGCCGTGCCGTGCCCGAGGTGCTGCTGATCCTGATCCTCTATTATGCCGGCCAGCAGGGGCTCAATGCCCTGATGGCCTGGCTCGGCTATGGCACGCTGGGAATCGGCGGTTTCTTCGCGGCCATCACCGTGCTCGGCGTGGTCAATGGTGCCTATACCTCGGAGATTCTGCGCGGTGCCGTGCTTGCCTTGCCGAAGGGGCAGATCGAGGCGGCCCGTGCCTATGGCATGCATGGCTTCGGCCTGTTCCAGCGCGTCATCCTGCCCTTGATGATTCCCTTCGCTTTTGCCGGCCTGACCAATCTCTGGATGACCATGCTGAAGGATTCGGCCCTGATTTTCGTGGTCGGCTACAACGAGCTCACCTTCACGGCCGTGCAGGCGGCGGCCTCGACGCGCATGTATTTCCCCTTCCTGCTGCTCTGCGGCGCGATCTATTACGCGCTGACGCAATTCTCCAACATCTTCATCAAAATGTTCGAGCGTCACATCCGGCGCTGGACTCCCAAGCTGGGGTGACCATGTCCGCGGATCTGGCAAGCTGGTTTTTCGAGAATTTCGGCTGGATCGGCAAATATTGGCCGGCCATCCTCAGCGGTTTCTTCACCACGCTGAAACTGCTGTTCTTCTCGCTGCTCTTCGGTTTTCCCCTGGCGGTGCTGGTGGGCTTCGGCCGGGTTTCCAAGAACAAGCTGATCTATGCCATCGCCTCCAGCTTCGTGTCGGTCATCCGCGGCACGCCCCTGCTTGTGCAGATGTTCGTCTATTACCAGGGCCTGGGCTCGCTCTTTCCCGCCATCCCCGGCATCCGGCAATCCTTCATCTGGCCGGTCCTGAAGGACGGCTATTATTACGTCATCTTCGCCCTGGTGCTGAGCGTGGGCGGCTATGTCGGAGAAGTCGTACGCGGCGCGCTGCTGTCGGTCCCGCGCGGCGAACTGGAAGCGGCGCGGGCCTATGGCTTTCGTGGTTTTGCGCTGGTGCGTCGCATCTGGCTGCCCCGCGCCATGCAGGCGATGATGCCGACCTTTGCCGGCGAGACCGTGCTCTGCCTGAAATCGACCGCCCTCGCCTATCTGGTCAGCGTCCAGGATCTCCTGGGCCAGATCAACATCATCCGCTCGCGCGAGGCGATCACCTATACGCCTTTGCTGGTGGTGGCGATCGGCTACCTCATCACCACGCTGGTGATCGAAGCCATCTACCGGCGCCTGGAGGCCGGTTTCGCCAAGACGGTGAAGCCGCACTGAGGCGGCGCATCACGGAGTGCCGGCCTCGCAGTTACGGCACTTGATGGCGCGAGGTCGACGACCTCCAGCCGACAGATGCAGCCTATCCAAGAGTGTCGACCAGAGGTCGACACTCCAAGCCACCCTTTTCGCGGGTGCCGGATTTCAGCCGTGCCAGCGTAGCGACATGCAGGACAGGCCCGCGTCGATCTTGGCGATCTGCGAAGTCGGCAGCCGGACGACGCTATAGCCCTCGGCTTCGAGCAGGGCCGCCGTACGCGGATAATCGATGCCGACGAAGACCCGGTCGTTCACCCTGAGCGCGTTGGCACCCGCCTCCTCGCCTTCCGGCGTCAGCAGCACCCGCATGCCCTCGAACACACCGGAGGCGGCGAGACGGGCGGTCGACAGCATGGTGGTGTCGTCGAGCAGCGAACAGTCGGACTTGAAATGCAGGACGCCTGGCGGCGTGGTGACGACGACGCCCTTGCGGCCGAGTTCGGCCAGCAGAGCAATCAGCTCCTCCGCCCCTTCCCGCGTGGTGCGGTCGGAGAGGCCGATCATCACCGCCTGGGGCGTCACCAGCACGTCGCCACCATCGACGAAACCGGGCCCCTGCAACGCCAGGACCTTCTTGAAGCGCGCGCGCAACACGGGCGTGATCTCCGCCGTCTCGCCGAAACGGCTCTGGGCGCCGACCCGCAGCAGGATCGCTCCCTCGGGAAACACCAGGGCCGGATCCTCCACGAACAGCGAATCCGGAAACGCCTCGAGGGCAGGCAGAACTTCGACGGCAACCCCTGCGGCCTGCAAGGCCTCGATGTAGAGACGATGCTCGGTCGTGACGCCCTCATGGGTCGGCGCACCACGATCCTCGGCCCGCAGGCCCTGGGTCACGCTCACCGGTGGCAGGCGCACGATGGCATTGTCGAAAGCATAGACGGGAAAGGCGCTCATGCTCGCTCCGATCGAAAGGGATTGAAGTCCGCCGGTATCACTCTTCCGGCGGACGGTATTGAATGACCTGGGTCCACAGCCCATAGGCAGCAACGGCCGCGAACATCAGGCCCCAGAACTGGTTGCCATTGTAGAGCTCGACCCCGGCCCAGGCCGCGGGCAGCACGCAGAGCAGCACCCGGACCCAGAGCGGCCTCATCCAGTTCGGCGTGTTGGGCTGGGCCATCGGCTCAGCCCTCGGCCAGCGCCGCGGCGATGGCATCGAGCGCACTCTGGGCCTTGGACCCGTCGGGGCCGCCGGCCTGCGCCATGTCGGGCCGTCCGCCACCGCCCTTGCCGCCGAGCGCCTCGGAACCCTTGCGCACGAGATCGACGGCATTGAAGCTGTCGGTCAGGTCCGCCGTCACGCCGACGACGAGGCCGGCACGGCCGTCCTCGGAGGTCGCCACGATGGCGACGACGCCCGAACCCACCTGCTTCTTGCCCTCGTCCGCCAGCGCCTTGAGGTCCTTCAGCTCGATACCGGTGACGGCCTTGGCCAGCAGCCTCGTCTTGCCGACCGTGCGGATCTCGCTGTCGCCCCCGCCGCCGCCCATGGCGAGCTTCTTGCGCGCCTCGGTCAGTTCGCGTTCGAGCTTGCGGTTCTCCTCGACCAGGGTGGCTAGGCGATCGCCCGCTTCCGCCACGGGCGTACGCAGCACGTCGGCCAGGCCCTGGAGCAGGCGGCTCTCATTGACCAAATGCTGGCGAGCCCCCTCCGCCGTCATCGCCTCGATGCGGCGCACGCCGGCCGCGACAGCGCCGTTGGAGACGATGCGGATCAGGCCGATGTCACCGGTGCGCCGCACATGGGTACCGCCGCACAGTTCCACCGACCAAGCCTTGTTTGAAGAATCGGCCTTGTTCGAGCCGGGCTGGCGCTGGCCCATCGAGACGACACGAACCTCGTCGCCGTATTTCTCGCCGAACAGCGCGCGGGCACCGGAGGCGATCGCATCGTCCACGCTCATCAGATGCGTGGTGACCTCGCTGTTGTCGAGCACGATGGCATTGGCAAGGTCCTCGATCTCCTTGATCTCCTCGTCCGAGATCGGCTTGGGATGCGAGAAGTCGAAGCGCAGACGGTCGGGCGCCACCAGCGAGCCCTTCTGCGCGACGTGATCTCCCAGCGTCAGGCGCAGCGCCTCATGCAGCAGATGCGTGGCCGAGTGATTGGCCCGGATCGCGGAACGCCTGACATGGTCGACGACGAGTTCGAGCGGCTCCTGAACCTTGAGCGTGCCCTCCTCGACGGTGACGGCATGCACGAACAGATCGCCGAGCTTCTTCTGGGTGTCGGTCACCGCCACCTTCAAGCCCGTCGCCTGCACCGTGCCCGTATCGCCCTGCTGGCCGCCGGACTCGCCATAGAATGGCGTCTGGTTGAGGATCAGGAAGCCCTTGTCACCCTGCGCCAGTTGATCGACCGGCTTGCCGTCCTTGACCAGGGCCAAGGCTACGCCTTCGGCGCTCTCCGTCTCATAGCCGAGGAATTCGGTGGCGCCGACCTGCTCGCGCAGGCCGAACCAGACGGTCTCGGTGGCCGCATCGCCCGATCCGGCCCAGGCGGCGCGCGCCTTGGCCTTCTGCTGCTGCATGGCGGCCTGATAGCCCTCGAGATCGACCGAAATGTTGCGGGCGCGCAGCGCATCCTGCGTGAGGTCGAGCGGGAAGCCATAGGTATCGTAGAGGGTGAAGGCGACATCGCCCGAGAAGACCTGGCCGTCGCCGAGCTTCAAGGTCTCGGCGTCGAGCAAGGCAAGGCCCCGCTCCAGCGTGCGCCGGAAACTGGTTTCCTCCAGGCGCAGGGTCTCGCTGATCAGGGCTTCGGCCCGCACGAGCTCGGGATAGGCGGCGCCCATCTCGCGCACCAGTGCCGGCACCAGCTTCCACATGACGGGTTCCTTGGCGCCGAGCAGGGAGATGTGGCGCATGGCGCGCCTCATGATGCGACGCAGCACATAGCCCCTGCCCTCGTTCGATGGCAGCACGCCGTCGGCGACCAGGAAGGAGGAAGCACGCAGATGGTCGGCAATGACGCGGTGGCTGGCCAGAGCCGGGCCCTCGGCCGGCACGCCGATCGCCTCGACCGACGCACGGATCAGGGCCTGGAAGAGATCGATGTCGTAATTGTTGTGCTTGTTCTGCAGCACGGTGGCGATGCGCTCGAGACCCATGCCGGTATCGATCGAGGGATGCGGCAGGTTGACACGCTCGCCGCCCACCAGTTCCTCGAACTGCATGAAGACGAGGTTCCAGATCTCGATGAAGCGGTCGCCATCCTCGTCCGGCGAGCCGGGCGGGCCACCCCAGATGTGGTCGCCGTGATCGTAGAAGATTTCCGAGCACGGACCGCAGGGGCCGGTATCGCCCATGCGCCAGAAATTGTCTGAGGTCGGGATGCGGATGATGCGGTCATCCGGCAGTCCGGCGATCTTCTTCCACAGCCGATGGGCCTCGTCATCCTCGGAGAACACCGTCACCAGGAGCTTGGACGCCGGCAGGCCGAAATCCTTGGTGATCAGGTTCCAGGCGAGCTCGATCGCGCGATCCTTGAAATAGTCGCCGAAGGAGAAGTTTCCGAGCATCTCGAAGAAGGTGTGATGCCGGGCCGTATAGCCGACATTGTCGAGATCATTGTGCTTGCCGCCGGCGCGTACGCATTTCTGCGAAGTCGCGGCGCGCGAATAGGGACGCTTCTCGATGCCGGTGAAGACGTTTTTGAACTGCACCATGCCGGCATTGGTGAACATCAGGGTCGGATCGTTGCGCGGCACCAGCGGCGAGGACGCCACGGCCTCGTGGCCGTTCCGCACGAAATAGTCGAGGAAGGTGGATCGGATCTCGTTGACGCCGCTCATGCCCAATTTGCCTATTTGGCCCAAGTGCCTGTTTGGCTGGTCCCTTCCTTACGGCCTGGCCAGCAATCATGGTGGTGGGGCGTTGTAGCGAGGCTGTTTCGGCCTGTCGAGGCGCTCATTCACGAAAAACCCGCCTGCCGGGCCTGACAGGCGGGTTTTTCAGGACCAAGCGGCAAGGATCGCTCCCCGAACCTGCGGGGGACGGCAGCCGCCTCAATCGTCCTCGGCGTCCGCCGGATCGATATTGTCGAGGATGCGTTCGGCGATCAGGCCGGCATTCTGGCGAATCTGGCCCTCGATCTTGTCGGCGACATCCGGATTGTCCTTGAGGAACTGCTTGGCGTTCTCCCGGCCCTGGCCGAGGCGCTGGCTCTCATAGCTGAACCAGGCACCGGACTTCTCGACCACGCCGGCCTTGACGCCGAGATCGATCAGTTCGCCCACCTTCGAGACGCCCTCGCCATACATGATGTCGAATTCGATCTGCTTGAAGGGCGGCGCCACCTTGTTCTTGACCACCTTCACGCGGGTCTGGTTGCCGACCACCTCTTCCCTGTCCTTGATCGCACCGATACGGCGGATGTCGAGGCGGACCGAGGCGTAGAATTTCAGGGCGTTGCCGCCCGTGGTGGTTTCCGGGCTGCCATACATCACGCCGATCTTCATGCGGATCTGGTTGATGAAGATGACCATCGAGTTGGAACGCCCGATCGAGGCCGTCAGCTTGCGCAGCGCCTGGCTCATCAGGCGGGCTTGCAGGCCTGGCTGCACATCACCCATCTCGCCTTCGATTTCGGCCTTGGGCGTCAGCGCCGCGACGGAGTCGATCACGATGACGTCGATCGCACCCGAGCGCACCAGCGTGTCGCAGATCTCGAGCGCCTGCTCGCCGGTATCGGGCTGCGAGATCAGCAATTCATCGAGATTGACGCCGAGCTTGCGGGCATAGACCGGATCAAGCGCATGTTCGGCGTCGATGAACGCGCAGACACCGCCCCTCTTCTGGGCCTCGGCGACGCTATGCAGCGCCAGCGTGGTCTTGCCCGAGGATTCCGGCCCGTAGATCTCGATGACCCGGCCCTTGGGCAGGCCGCCGACACCGAGCGCGATGTCGAGACCAAGAGAACCGGTGGAGATCGCCTCCACCTCCATCGTCTTGGTACCCTTGCCGAGCCGCATGATCGAGCCCTTGCCGAAGGAGCGTTCGATCTGTGATAGGGCGGCGTCGAGCGCCTTCGTCTTGTCCATGGAGCTTCCTTCGACCAAGCGCAGCTGCGTCTGACTCATATGCCCGTTTCCCTATCAAGCACGAACGGATTCGTCATCCGGACCAATCAATTTCCAACACCGGGCTGCAATCTTGTCGCAATTCGAAGCCCCGTGGCGCTATGTACCCATTTTGTTCTCGTTAACGCAAGTTCTATTTTTGTTCTCAAATTTCTTATTTAACAAAGGCTGATCACCGGGCGGCTTGCGATAAATCATCATACCATTGCACCGATCAGGCTTGCGCCCCAAGGCCCTCCCCGTCCAAACTCCTCGCCGCCAGGATGCGCCGGCAACCCGATCGGCAAATGCGGGACAGGAAACGGGACGATTGCAATGACGAATGCGCAGGAAAGCGTCGGCTTCATCGGAGTCGGCTATATGGGCCATGGCATGGCCAAGAACATCGTGGAGAAGGGCTATGCGTTGACGGTGATGGGGCATCGCAACAGAGCGCCGGTGGAGGATCTCGTGGCGCGCGGCGCAAAGGAAGCCAAGAACCCGCGCGAGATCGGCGCCGCTTCCAGCATCGTCTTTCTGTGCGTCACCGGCTCGCGGCAGGTCGAAGCACTGATACGGGGTCCCGACGGGCTCAAGGCCGGCCTGAAGCCGGGCTCCGTCGTCGTCGACTGCTCGACTTCCGATCCGAACTCGACCCTGGCGCTCGCTGCCGAACTCGCCGAAGCCGGCATCGACTATGCCGATGCCCCGCTCGGCCGCACGCCGAAGGAGGCCTGGGAAGGCACGCTCGACACCATGGTCGGCGCCAGCGACGCCCTGTTCGAGCGCCTCAAGCCGGTGATATCGACCTGGGCCGGACGCATCGTGCATATCGGCGGCACGGGCGACGGCCATCGCATGAAGCTGCTCAACAACTTCGTGTCGCTGGGCTATGCCGCCCTCTATGCGGAGGCCCTCGCCTTGTCGCAGAAGGTCGGTATCACGCCCAAGCGCTTCGACAGCGTCATTCGCGGCGGGCGCATGGATTGCGGCTTCTACCAGACCTTCTCGCGCTGGGTGCTGGAGGGCGACGAGAATGCGCATAAATTCACCATCGCCAATGCCTTCAAGGACCTGACCTATCTGGAGGCGATGGCGGACGCCGCCGGCTTGGTCAATCCGATCGGCAATGCGGTGAAGAACTCGTTCGGGGTGGCGATGGCCGCCGGCGGCACCGAGCGCTACGTGCCGATGCTCACCGACTATATCGGCCGCCTGAACGGCACCGATCTCGTCCCGGCCAACCAGAACTGACCGGACACCAGATGCGAAACGCCGCGCTCCTTCGTGAGCGCGGCGTCATGTTTCCACCTGTATAAACCAGGTCAGAAGGTACGGCGTAAGCGCACGCCGGCACCGACGGCGTCAACCGTCTTGCTGTTCAGCCCTTCCGGGTCCTTGTTCTGGTACCAGACTTCGGCGCCGGCGATGAAGCCCTTGACCACGGTGTAGTTCACCTGACCGCCAACGACATAGTAGTTGAAATTGTCGGTGATATTGGACGCGATGCGCGGTGCGTCGAAGTGCAGATAGCCGCCGAACAGGATGGCCTGCAGGTTCTTGGTCACGTTGAGACCGGCCTCGCCCTGCACGGCAAAGCCCTTGGCGCTATCGAGATCATGGATCGCGCCGTTGGTTATGTAGGCGTCCGTGCCTCCAAAGCCCAGGGTGGACGAGCCGTTCGGCTGGGAACCACCGACGCCGAGATATTTCACCGCTCCGTCCGCGTAACTCGCTTCGGCTGCGATGTAGGCGCCCTCGAGAACCGGTAGGTTGACGTTGCCGCCAACACCGATCGAATAGCCATATTTCGTACTGTAGCCGGCCGTTGCGCTGCGATTCTGATGAAGGGCGCCCATCACCTGGAAACGGCCCCACCCGTTCTTGTTGTCGTCATAGCCGATGACGCCGACGATATCGGGCATCTGGGCACCGCCCACGCCACCCGCAACCGTGACGCCGTTGACCACGACATTGTTGCCGTAGACCGAGGCATTGGCACGATGATCGCGGCCGTCTTCGATCGACAGGGTGGCGTAGGCCTTGTCGAACTGCGCCGTATAGCTGATCAGGTTGCGTCGGCCCTGCTCGCCGAAATAGGGCGCGAAGAACTCGGCCTGATAATTGGGGTCGTAGAAGGCATAGGGCGACCAGGCATAACCGGCCGTCAAGCCGCCGAACTGCAGATAGGCCTGGCGTACCTGGAAGGTGTCATGCGTAGCCGCACCCGCGTTCGACTCGGCCTGGAGTTCGAAGAAGGAGCGCAGCATGCCCCAATCGGTCTGGGTGCGCGCATCGAAGCGGATGCGGGCATTGGTCCGGAACTGCGTCTGGCTGATGTTGCGCTTGCCCGTGGCATTGCTGGGCGCTTGCGCGAACCAATAGTCGGCGCGGATCTGGCCGCTGATCTTCAGGCAGGTATCGGTACCCGGAATATAGAAGAAGCCCGGACCAAACGCCGTACATACCTTCACATATTCGACAGCCTCGCCCTTGCTCATCGGCAAGTCCGCGGCAGAAGCCGCAACAATGCTAAGAAATCCGGCGCCGGCACCGAGTAAAATTGCACGAATAGACATGGAAATACCCCGATCTCATAAGTCGACCCTTTCAAAAGGGCCTCTCTCTTCGGCAAGCCGGCAAAGCAATATTGGGCATACCGAAGAGGCGCGGTCGTTGTGCACCGCGATATCGAAGCTTTCCTCCCAGGCGAGACATTACACAATGTTAAGGTGAGTCACCGTTCTGACACAAAAGGGCTTTGTCCATGACAGTTGCGAATTCGCAACAGCACGCAAGACGTGCATGAAAAAGGCCCCTCCCTTTTCAGGAAGAGGCCTCGCCGAAAAAGTGGGGATGAGCGAACTCAACCGAGGTTGAGTTCCTTGAAGAAGTCGTTGCCCTTGTCGTCGATGACGATGAAGGCCGGGAAGTCCTCGACCTCGATGCGCCAGACCGCCTCCATGCCGAGTTCGGGATATTCGAGCACCTCGACCTTCTTGATGCAGTCCTGGGCGAGGCGCGCGGCCGGGCCGCCGATCGAGCCGAGATAGAAGCCGCCATGCTTGGCGCAGGCCTCGCGGACCTGGGCGGAGCGGTTGCCCTTGGCCAGCATCACCATCGAGCCGCCAGCCGCCTGGAACTGGTCGACATAGCTATCCATCCGGCCCGCCGTGGTGGGGCCGAAGGAGCCGGAGGCATAGCCGGCCGGCGTCTTGGCCGGGCCGGCGTAATAGACCGGGTGGTTCTTGAGGTAGTCGGGCAGCCCTCCCCCCGCTTCCAGCCGTTCGCGCAGCTTGGAATGGGCGAGGTCACGGGCCACGATGATGGGCCCCGTCAGCGACACACGCGTCTTCACCGGATGGCGCGACAGGGTCTCCAGGATATTGGACATCGGCTGGTTGAGATCGATCTTCACCACCGCTCCGCCGAGCTTGCTCTCGTCGATCTCGGGCAGGAAGCGCGCCGGATTGTGCTCGAGTTCCTCCAGGAAGACGCCGTCCCGGGTGATCTTACCCATGGCCTGGCGGTCGGCCGAGCAGGAAACCCCAAGGCCGATCGGCAAGCTGGCGCCGTGGCGAGGCAGGCGGATGACGCGGACGTCGTGGCAGAAATACTTGCCGCCGAACTGGGCGCCGACGCCGAGCGACTGGGTGAGCTTATGCACTTCCTTCTCGAGCTCGAGGTCGCGGAAGGCATGGCCGAGTTCGGAGCCCTCGGTGGGCAGGCTGTCGAGATAGCGCGCCGAGGCCAGCTTCACCGCCTTCAGCGTGAGTTCGGCGGAGGTGCCGCCGATCACCACGGCCAGATGATAGGGCGGGCAGGCCGCGGTGCCGAGCGTGAGGATCTTTTCCTTCAGGAAGGCGATCAGGCGGTCCTTGGACAGGATCGAGGGCGTGGCCTGGTAGAGGAAGGTCTTGTTGGCCGAGCCGCCGCCCTTGGCGACGAAGAGGAACTTGTAGGCCTCCTCCCCTTCCGCGGAAATGTCGATCTGCGCCGGCAGATTGGTCTTGGTGTTCTTCTCCTCGAACATCGACAGCGGCGCCAGCTGCGAATAGCGCAGGTTCTTCTTCTCATAGGCGTCGCGGATGCCTTGGGCGATGGCGCCCTCGTCCTCACCGTCAGTCCAGACCTTGCGGCCCTTCTTGGCCATCACGATCGCCGTGCCGGTATCCTGGCACATGGGCAGCACGCCGCCGGCGGCGATATTGGCATTCTTGAGGAGGTCATAGGCGACGAAGCGGTCATTGTCGGTCGCCTCGGGGTCTTCGAGGATGTTGCGCAATTGCTGGAGATGACCGGGGCGCAGCAGGTGATTGATGTCCATGAAGGCCTGCTCGGCCAAGAGCCTGAGCGCCTCGCCATCGACCTGCAGGATCTCGCTGCCGCCGAGCTTCTCGACCCGCACGCCCTCGCTGGTCAGCTTGCGATAGGGTGTCTCGTCCGCTCCCAGGGGAAACAGCGGCACATGGGGATAGCGTGAATTGGAAGCGGAATCGGCAGGCATGGAGAGGATCTCCGGATCAGAACGGGCCAAGGCGGTGCCGGGGCGCCGCCGGTTTGGCCCTGATGTAGTCGCTTTTCGCGCCGCTGCCTACGATCAATTGGAATCGTTCCATGCTGATGGCACCCTGGCCATTCGTGCTTGGCCCAACGAAGCACTCAGGCGGGCACTACCATGGACACCCGGCTTGTGGTTGCGATTGAAGCCGGCGAGGGCCGCCGCCAGGTCGCGATCCAGGGACACTCCATGAACGGATGACATCCCCACATAAACATGTCTTTATATCTCCCTTGACTTCCGAGACACCTTGTCGTTTGCTGTCGTGGTCGAGGTTCTTCCATTCTCGCAATGGAAGCTAAGAGGGAAGCCGGTGCGATGCCGGCGCTGCCCCCGCAACTGTAGACGGCGAGAGCTTGCCTCATCATGCCACTGCCTGCTTCACGCGGGTGGGAAGGCTGGCAGGTTCGGTGAGCCGTGAGCCAGGAGACCTGCCCCGACGAACGTAAACGTCCTCGGGCGGGGTGTCCCGGTGGTTGCATGACAGAGCCGGTGTCCCTGGCCGCGTCAGGCGCTCCCGTACGGCCTTTGCCCCCAGTTCTCATGGGGTCTGCCGATGTTCAAGCTTCAAACTGCCATCATGCGTTACGATGCCGTCGATCCGGCTGTCCGACGACGAATGTGTTGCGGCGTGCCCTGACCGCACGCCGCTCCTCCGCCTCGACCCATTCACTCATCGCGAACCGGGACCGCCAGAGGTCACCGGCCGGAGACACGCATGTCCATTCCCATTTCGACGCTCGGCACGCCACGCATCGGCCCACGCCGCGAACTCAAGACGGCCCTGGAGGCCTTCTGGGCCGGAAAGCAGGACGAAACCGCCCTGCTCTCGACGGCAGCCCAGCTGCGCGCCAGCAACTGGGCCCGGCAGAGCCTCCTCGGCGTCACCCATATCCCCTCCAACGACTTTTCGCTCTACGACCAGGTTCTCGACATGAGTGCGACGGCCGGCGTCATTCCCCGCCACTATGGCTGGGAAGGCGGCCCCGTTCCGCTTTCGACCTATTTCGCCATGGCGCGCGGCAGCCAGGGCCGTAACGATCGCGGCCATGACGATCGCGACCATGCGGGCTGCAGCCACGGCGGCCATGGCGGCGGTGTCCCCGCCCTCGAGATGACCAAATGGTTCGACACCAACTATCACTACATGGTCCCCGAATTCCGTCGCGGCCAGGCCTTCGAACTGGCCTCGGCCAAGCCCATCGACGAATTCAGGGAGGCCGCAGCGCTCGGCTTCCATACCCATCCCGTGCTGATCGGGCCGGTGACCTATCTGCTGCTCGGCAAGAGCAAGGATACGGATCTCGATCCTCTCGCCCTTTTGCCAGGGCTCCTGCCCGTCTATGCCGAGATCCTGCGCAGGCTTGCCGCTGAGGGCGCGGACTGGGTGCAGTTCGACGAGCCCTGCCTGGTACTCGATCTCGACGAAAGGACGCGAAAGGCGCTGCGCCACGCCTATGACGTTCTCACCGGCGCCGTCTCCGATCTGAAGATCATGATCGCGACCTATTTCGGCGGCCTCGGCGACAATCTCGAACTGGCACTCGGCCTGCCCAGCGCAGGCCTGCATCTCGATCTCGTCAGGGCGCCCGCGCAGTTGCGACAGGCGGTCGAACGGGCACCGGCGGACAAGGTGCTGTCGCTGGGCGTGATCGACGGGCGCAATGTCTGGCGGAGCGACCTGACCGCCCTGCTGGATCGCATCGAGCCGGAGGTCGCGGCCCTCGGCACCCACCGCGTCGTCCTCGCCCCGAGCTGTTCCCTGCTCCACGTTCCCTACGATATCGAGGCCGAGAGCGCGTTCGATCCCGAACTCCGCAGCTGGCTGGCCTTCGCCGTCCAGAAGATCGGCGAGCTGAAAACCTTGTCGACAGCCCTGGTCGACGGGCGGCGGGCCGTCGCTGATGAGCTCGCCCAATCGGACGCAACAGCTGCGGCCCGCCGCGTATCCGCCCGTATACACGATACTGGCGTCGCCGCCCGAATGGCCGAGCTCACACCGGCCATGGGCGAGCGGCAACATCCCTATCCGCTGCGTCGCCGGGCCCAGGAGTGGCTCGGTCTGCCGCCCTTCCCCACCACGACCATCGGCTCCTTCCCGCAGACCGGCGCCGTGCGCAAAGCGCGCGCCGACCATGCCAAGGGCCTGATCGGCGATGCCGATTATTACGACTTCCTGCGCGAGGAGACCAGGCAGGCAATCGCCTGGCAGGAGAAGATCGGCCTCGACGTGCTGGTGCATGGCGAATTCGAACGCAACGACATGGTGCAGTATTTCGGCGAGCAACTGGCCGGCTACGCCTTCACCAAGCATGGCTGGGTCCAGAGCTATGGCTCGCGCTGCGTGCGCCCGCCGATCATCTATGGCGATGTCTCACGTCCTCAGGCCATGACGGTGGAATGGGCACGCTTCGCACAATCCCTGACCAAGCGCCCGGTCAAGGGCATGCTGACCGGACCGGTCACCATGCTGCAATGGTCCTTCGTGCGGGACGACCTCGAGCGCGAGCAGGTCTGCCGGCAGATCGCCCTCGCCTTGCGCGACGAGGTCGGCGATCTGGAACGGGCCGGTATCCGCATCATCCAGATCGACGAGCCGGCCATTCGCGAAGGCCTGCCGCTCAGGCACGCCGAAAAGGAGGCCTATCTTGCCTGGGCCGTCGCCTGTTTCCGTCTCGCCGCCTCGGGGGTCGACGATGCCACGCAGATCCATACCCATATGTGCTATTCGGAATTCAACGACATCATCCATGCCGTCGGCGGCCTGGACGCGGACGTGATCTCGATCGAGACTGCCCGGTCCAAAATGGAACTGCTCGATGCATTCCGGGCCTATCGCTACCCCAACGAGATCGGGCCCGGCGTCTACGACATCCACTCGCCCCGCTGCCCCACCGTGGCTGAAATGCGCGACCTCCTCGCCAGGGCGCAGGAGCGGATCGCCGGCGACCAGCTCTGGGTCAACCCCGATTGCGGCCTGAAAACCCGTGGCTGGGACGAAGTCCGCCCCGCCCTCGTCAACATGGTTGCCGCCGCCCGTATACTTCGTGAAGAGATTGCTCCAACGAGAGTGGCGACATCCGCCTGAAAAAGTATGCCGGGGCATGAATTTTGTGCCCCGGCATCCTCTGTCCCCATTGAACAAAAGGGCGATACACACCACCTATTGACACATAGACAGCAAAGCATACTAGATACGGTATTCACAGGTCGCCGGATTCGCCTCCGGCGCTAAGAGGGAATCCGGTAGGCCTTAGGGCAAAGCCGGGGCTGCCCCCGCAACTGTAAGCGGAGAGCGGCTGTCGATTGGCCACTGGCCGAGAGGTGGGTTTACCCCGCCCTCCCCGGGAAGGCAGGCAGTCCGCAACGACCCGCGAGCCAGGAGACCTGCCTGTGGATGCGTATCGTTTCCTCGGGCGGGGTGCCCCGACGGATCGCCTTGCTCGCGGCGCATCATCCTGCGTCGGCGCGGAATGCGCTCCTCGGCCCAAGCCTCCAACATATTGGGGTTTGCCGAATGTCTCTTGATCTCGAAACTGCCACGACCACAAAGACGCCTTTTCCGGTTGCCGGCGCCGACAGGGCGAAGCCGGCCTCGGAGCCCGGCTACCAGGTCATTCGCCGCAATGGCAGCGTCACGCCTTTCGATGCCTCGAAGATCACGGTGGCCGTGACCAAGGCCTTTCTCGCCGTCGAGGGCCATTCGGCCGCCGCCTCGCGCCGGGTACATGACATCGTCGCCGACCTCACCGCCCAGATCGTCGCCGGCCTGACCCGCCGTGCCGACACGGGCCGTACCTTCCATATCGAGGATATCCAGGACCAGGTGGAACTCGCCTTGATGCGCGGCGAGCACCACAAGGTGGCGCGCGCCTATGTGCTTTATCGCGAACAGCACGCCCAGGAACGAGCCCTGGAGCGCGCCGCCAAGGCGGAGGCACAGGCCGGCACTACCCCTGCTTTGCGCATGAAGACGGAGGAGGGTTCCCTGCTGCCGCTCGACCACGCGCGCCTCGCCGCCCTGGTGCTCGAAGCCTGTGCAGGCCTTGCCGACACCAACGCCGAAACGGTGCTGAACGAGACGCAGCGCAACCTCTATGACGGCATCAGCCAGGACGAACTGGCGCTGGCGCCGATCCTCGCCGCCCGCACCCTGATCGAGACCGAACCCGATTATGCCAAGGTCAGCGCCCGGCTGCTCAACGACAAGCTGCGCCGCGAAGCCCTCAGTTTCGTCGCGGGCCGTCCCGACCAGGCGACGCAGGCCGAGATGGCGAGCCGCTACGCCGAATATTTCCACGACTATGTCCGTGTCGGCATCGCCAACGAACTGCTCGATCCGGAACTCGGTCGCTTCGACCTCGCCCGCCTTGCAGCCTCCCTCAAGCCCGAGCGCGACTTGCAGTTCGACTATCTCGGCCTGCAGACGCTCTATGACCGCTATTTCCTGCATGTGCGCGGCACGCGTTTCGAGCTGCCACAGGCCTTCTTCATGCGCGTGGCCATGGGCCTGGCCCTACGCGAAATCGACCGGGAAGCCCGCGCCATCGAGTTTTACGATCTTCTGTCCTCCTTCGACTTCATGGCCTCGACGCCCACCCTGTTCAATTCCGGAACGCTGCGCGCCCAGCTCTCCTCCTGCTTCCTGACCACCGTGTCCGACGACCTCGAAGGCATCTTCAAGGCGGTGAAGGACAACGCGCTGCTCGCCAAATATTCCGGTGGCCTCGGCAATGACTGGAGCAATGTGCGTGGGCTCGGCGCCCATATCAAAGGCACCAATGGCGAAAGCCAGGGCGTGGTGCCCTTCCTCAAGGTCGCCAACGATACCGCCATCGCCGTCAACCAGGGCGGCAAGCGCAAGGGCGCGGTCTGCGCCTATCTGGAGACCTGGCATGTCGACATCGAGGAATTCCTCGATCTGCGCAAGAACACGGGTGACGACCGCCGCCGCACCCACGACATGAACACCGCCAACTGGGTGCCGGATCTGT
>NZ_JASGFM010000060.1:0-30619 GCF_047605565.1 Labrys sp. (in: a-proteobacteria) | reverse complement strand
GGCAAGGGAGGCAGGCCGAGCTTGGCGCTGACTTCGATCACGCCGGGCGGGGCGACGCGGTGGGCGAGGGCCGCAACCGCGACGCCGGCGGAAACGGCAAGGTTGAGGGCCGAGCCGCCGCCGCCGACGAAGGTCTCGCTCCAGGCCAGACCCGCCCGTTCGAGAGCTTCCGTGGAGCGCAGGCGATCGGGGCAGGTTTCACACATGCTCAACATGGCGAGCGGCAAGGGATCTTCACGCCGCCATTCGAAGCCGGGTGAGGCGTACCAGCCATAATGGGTCGCCGACAGCGGCGTACCCGGCCTGCGATCGTCCTCATTGTGCACGATGACGGCGTCGAGCCCGCCTTCGTCGAGGGCGGCCATCAGCATGGTGGTGGTGTCGATCTTCACCTTCAAGGTGAGCGTCGGATCGTGGGCGTTGAGCTGCGCCAGCAGGGCAGGCAGTTCGGGGCCGGCGACATGATCGACGAAGCCGAGCGAGAGCCGGCAGGGCGCCGAGGCGAACTCGGCGATCGCCCGCTCGTGGGCGGCGATGAAATCGCGTGCGGCGGGCAGGAAGGCAGCGCCGCGCGGCGACAGGCGTACCCGTCGTGGCGTGCGTTCGATCAGCCTCGCACCGAGCTTTTCTTCCAGCCGCCGCAACTTGACGCTGATCGTCGCCTGTGTGCTGGCCAGGGCCTCGGCGGCCCGGGTGAAACTCTGCAGGTCGGCCACCATCACGAAGGCCTTGACCGCATCGACATCCAGCGTCGTCATTGCATCAATACCATTTTGTCATTTCTGAAATAGATGATGATCGTCTTTTTATATGATCGGCCTTCTTCTATGTGAGGACAACCTTCTTTTTCAAGAGCCGGGGAGGAGTGCGCGGCCATCGCCGCCGGCCCCGGACCAGGTTGTTCGATCATGACTTTTCAGACAGGGCGCAATGCTGTCGCATTGGCGGGCGTATGTCTCGCTTCTCTCTTGTTCGGGCTGGAGATTTCCAGCGTGCCGGTGATCCTGCCGACCCTCGAAACCGCGCTCAAGGCCGATTTCAAGGATCTGCAGTGGATCATGAACGCCTATACCATTGCATGCACCACGGTCTTGATGGCGACCGGCACCCTGGCCGATCGTTTTGGCCGCAAACGGGTGATGATCACCACCACCATTGCCTTCGCCTTGGCCTCGCTGATCTGCGGCCTCGCCCAGGATTCGCTGGTGCTGATCATTGCCCGCTTCCTGCAGGGCCTGGCCGGTGGCGCCATGTTGCTGTGCACGGTGGCGGTGCTCTCGCACCAGTTCCAGGAGGGCGCCGAGCGCGGCCGGGCCTTCACGGCCTGGGGCATCGTCTCGGGTGTCGGCCTTGGCTTCGGCCCGCTGATCGGTGGTCTGATCGTCTCGCTTTCAAACTGGCAGTGGGTTTTCCTCATCCATGTCCCGCTAGCCGGTGTGGCTCTGCTCCTCATCGCGGTCGGCGTCCGGGAATCGCGTGATCCTCAGGCCAAGCGCATCGATCTGGCCGGTATCGTCACGCTGTCCCTGGCGGTATTCGGTTTCTCCTATCTGATCACCCAGGGAGCCGACCTGGGTCCGGCCATGCGCTGGGGCGTCGCCGCAGTGGCGATCGTCGCTTTCGTTGCCTTTCTGGCGGCCGAAAAGGTCAGCCCGCATCCGATGTTCGACTTCTCGGTGTTTCGCATCCGCCAGTTCTCAGGCGCGATCATGGGCTGCATCGGCATGAATTTCAGCTATTGGCCCTTCATCATCTATCTGCCGATCTATGTCTCGAGCGGTCTTGGTTATGACGCGACGCAGGCGGGCCTGCTGCTCCTGGCCTATACCTTGCCCTTCATGGTCGGCCCGCCGCTCGGCGAGGCCCTGCGGCGGCGCTACCAGGCCCGGATCGCCATTCCGCTCGGCCTGTTGACCATCGGCCTCGGCTTCCTCGCCATGAAGATCGGCGCCGGCATCGAGGGCGCGAATTGGCTGACCCTGCTGCCGGGCCTTCTGATCGCCGGCCTAGGCATCGGCATCACCTCGACGCCCACCACCAACACCACCACCGCCTCGGTATCGCCGGACAGGGCCGGCATGGCCTCCGGCATCGATATCAGTGCCCGCCTGATCACCCTGGCCATCAATATCGCGGTGATGGGTCTCGTCCTGGTCGAAGGCATCCGGGCCTCGCTGCAGGCGAGCCTTGGGGCGGCGCTGGGACCCGAGGAATTGCGGACGCTGGCGGAGAAGGTCGCCGCCGGCAATCTCGCTAGCCTGACCCAGGACGTGCCCAAACTCGCCGGGGCGGATCCTTCCGGCTCTCTCGTTCACGCCGCGCTGGTCGACGGCTTTGGGCTGGTGATGCTCTATGGGGGTATCGGCGTGATCGTGCTAGCCATTCTCAGCTTCCTGATTTTCGGATCGAGACAGGCACAGTCGGTGGGCAAGGCTGAGCGGGAGGTCGCGTCTTCACCAGCCGTTGCCCTCAAAGGGGAATGAAGCAATCGACTGTATACTTTGAGCGAAGATGATTGGGCGGCGCCGTTGAACCTATCGGCGCCGCAATGCCCTTCTAGCCCTTGCAGCGGATCCGGGTCGAAAGCAGGAGGCATCATGTCGTCTTCACCGTTCCAGGCGCTCGTCTTCGATCTCGGCGGCGTCGTGGTCGCCCATGACAATGCCGTGTTGTTTACGCGCCTGGCCTCGCGCTGCCGGCCCGATTGGCGGCCCGAGGATGTCGCCGCGCTGTTCCGGCAATCGCGCTGGGGCACGGGCACGCCGATCCGCCTGTTTCATGCACAGCTGGCGGAGACGGCCGGTTATGACGCATCATGGGACGTGTTCATCGAGGATTGGAGCTGCCATCTCGACGTCGATGCCTCGATGCTCGCTGTTCTGCAGCGCTTGGCCGGGCGCAACCGCGTGATGATCTTCTCGAACACCAACCAGGAACATTGGGATTTCGTCCGGAAGGCATCGGGTGGTGTCCTGGCGGGGTTAGAGCCCTATCTCAGCCATGAGATCGGGCATGAGAAACCCTCGCTGCGTTCCTTCCAGGTGGTGGCCGAGAAGGCCGGCATCGATCCGGTCCGCTCGATCTTCTTCGACGATTTGTCCGCCAATGTGGATGCTGCCCGGCAGGCCGGTTTCCAGGCCGAGGTCTTTCTGGGCGAGCCCTGGCTGCTGTCTTTCCTGGAGGCTCGTGGCGTGGCGCTGGGCTAGGCCCCGAGGCCGGTTACGGATCGGACGTCATCCGCCTGCCGCAGGAAATCCCGACCCGTCTCGGTCAGGCCCACCATCGCCTCGCCGTCGATCCGGTTGCGGGAAACGAAGCCGCGCTCATTGGCTTCTTCCCAAACCGGCAGGCGCGGGCATGATGTCCGCCACGCTTCCATGACCTCGGCATAGGGGCGGTCGCCGCACGACAGCCAGGCCAGGAGATCGCGCAGCAGGGCGTCGAGCGGATCGGACGTCGATCTCGTCATGGCCAAAAGCCTCCTCCCGGTCCTCGCCTCAGAACTGGGTGAGCCCGCTCAATCCGATCGCGGCGCCACCCGCCAGCACCAGCAACGGATGGATGCGGGTCGTCGCGGTGAGAAAGGCCGAGACGGCGATGATACCCGCCAGCAGCCAGGTTTCGGCGGAGGCTTCGGCGATCACGGCGGCGCTCGCCGTGACCAGCCCGACCGTCATCGGCAGCAGGCCCGCCTGTACCTTCTGTCGCCAGGGCCGATCGCGGAAGCGGTCCCAGAGCCGGAGGGCGACGCCGGTGATCAGGGAGGAGGGGCCGAACTTGGCGAGCGAGGTCACCAGAACGCCCGGCAATCCCGCGACGTGCCAACCGACGAGCGGCACGATCATCATGTTCGGGCCGGGAGCGGCCTGTGCCAGGGCAAACATCGCACTGAATTGCTGCGCCGACATCCAGTGCTGGATATCGACCACCTGCCGGTGCATTTCGGGCAGGATGGTATTGCCGCCGCCGAAGGCGAGCAGAGAAAGCTCGGTGAAGATCAAGGCGAGGGTCAGCAGGGGGGATGCCATCATGCCTTCCTCCAGGCCAGGAAAATGCCGAGAGGTGCCAGGACCAGCATGGTCGCCAGCAAAGGCAGGCGCAGCACGGCGATCGCCAGGAAACAGGCACAGGCGATCACGATCCCGGCGGGATCGCGCCGCAGCGGACAGGCGACCTTGATCGCCATCGAGATGAGAAGCCCCGCCGCGGCTGCCGAAAGCCCGGCAAAGAGGTGGTGGACATGCGGGTCGGCATGGAAGCGATCATAGAGCACGCCAAGCCCGATGACGATCGCGGTCGGAGCGGCGATCAGGCCGAGAAGGGCCGCGCAGGCACCGGCCACGCCGCGGAAGCGCAAGCCGATGGCCACCGACATGTTGATGATGTTGCCGCCCGGCAGGAACTGGCACAGGCCGAGGAGATCGGCGAATTCCTGGGCACTCAGCCAGCCGCGCTCTTCCACGATCATGCGGCGCGCCAGCGGCAGCACGCCGCCAAAGCCGATCAGGCCCAAAGTGAGGAAGCCGCCGAACAGGTCGGCGATGTCGGGGGATCTCCTCTCCACTGGGAGGGATGGGGTTGCAGCATCCATATGTCGAGCCTTGCCTGGGAAATTTGCGCGAAAGCTAGGCTTCCCGACCCATCATGTCCAATATATGATAGAGGTAATATCCATATCCAAAGAATATGACATGATCGAACTACGTCATCTGCGCTATGCCGTCACCGTCGCCGATGAGGGCCATGTGACACGGGCGGCCGAGCGGCTCGGCATCCAGCAGCCACCGCTCAGCCAGCAGATCCGCGTGCTGGAGCGCGCCGTCGGCGCGCCCCTGTTCCAGCGCTTGCCCCGCGGTGTCCGATTGACCGAGCCGGGACGGGTGCTGGTGGAGCGGGCCCGCCTCGTCCTGCAGGATGTCGATGCGGCGCTGGAGGCAACCAAGAGGGCGGCGCGCGGCGAACAGGGCAGGCTTGCGGTCGGCTATACGACCTCGGCAGCCTTCCATCCGCTGGTCTCCGCCGTCATGCGCGGGCTACGCGAGGCCGCACCCGGCATTGCTCTATCGCTGGAAGAAGGCAGCACCGGCGATCTCATCGAATTGCTGCGCGCCGATCGCCTGGATGCGGCCTTTGTCCGCGCCCCGGCTGCCAGGCCCGACGGGCTCATCGTGGAGCCTCTCCATGTCGAGGAGATGCTGGTCGCCCTGCCGGACCATCATCCGCTTGCCGCCGCGTCCCTGCGCCGGCAACGCCTGTCGCTGGGCGCTCTTGCGAACGAGACCTTCGTGCTCAACCGTCGCCCCTCCGGCCCGGGCCTCTATGACGACATCATCGCGGCCTGCCGTGCCGCAGGGTTCAGCCCGATGGTGGGGCAGGAAACGCCGAGGATGGTTTCGACGCTGAGCCTGGTCTCGGCCGGCCTCGGCATTTCGATCGTGCCGGCTTCCATGGCGAAGCTGGAGACGAACGGCATCGTCTATCGACGCCTCGACGGCACGACGGGGCTGACGGCGCCGCTCTACCTCGCGCGCCGCGCGGACGAGCCGAGCCCCAGCCTGTCGAAGTTCCTCGATATGGTGCGCCGGCAGGCTTGATCGTTATCAGGGGAGTATCGGGCCTGGGCGAGACACATGCTCTGCTCGAGAGTGGTGCTGCCCCTCACCTTACCTCTCCCCGTAAGAACGGGGCGAGGAGGCACAAGCGTTGCGATTAGTTTTTGGAGTTTTCATCTCGCCCGACCGTCGGGCGAGATAACAGGCTTTCGGAATGAAACTCGACGTCGAAGCCCCCTCGCCCCGTTCTTACGGGGAGAGGGTAAGGGTGAGGGGCTACGCTACGGTTCAGGAAGCAGCGCCCATTCCCGGCGATCATTCATAGATCGTTGGCCTGGGGCAGGATCACCAGGTCGCGGATGGTGACGTTGCGGGGGCGGCTGAGCATGAACATCACCGCAGCGGCCACTTCCGTCGGCTGCATGAGATCGCCCGCCGCCAAGGCCGCGTCGAGCTTGGCCTTGGGCCAGTCGCTGATCAGGGCGGTGACCACGGGGCCGGGCTGTACGGCGCCGACGCGGATGCCGTGCTTGGCAACCTGGCGCCGGACCGTATGGACGAAGGCTTGCACCGCATGCTTGGAAGCGGTGTAAACAGGCTCCCACACCACCGGGATCATGCCCGCCACCGAAGAGGTGACGATGATGTCGCCGGTCTTGCGCTCAACCATATGCGGCAGCACTTCGCGCACCGTGCGGAAGGCGGCGTTGATGTTGAGATTGAGCATGCGGTCCCAGGCATCGGGATCGCCCTCGACGACCTCGCCGCCGATATAGGAACCGGCATTGGCGTGGAAGATGTCGAGCTGGCCGGCCTTGTCGAGAATCTCGGGCATCATGCGCGATACGCTGGCTGGATCGAGCAGGTTGGTGACCACCGGAATGGCGTTCGGTCCGAGTTCCGCGCAGATCGTTCTGAGGGCATCCTCGGCGCGATCGACGAAGACGACGCGGGCGCCGGCCGCCAGCAGGGCCTTGGCGCATTCCAGGCCGATGCCTGAAGCGGCGCCGGTGATGGCCGCGACCTTGCCGGTGAAGTTCTGGCCCGAAACGTTCTGGCTATTGAGGCCCTGTTCCATGATTGGCATCTCCTGCATCGGTTTCCGCGAGGGCGGAAGCCTCCCGCTACAATTTTGAGTATCTTGGGAAAACGAGCCGGCAAGCTCTTGATCGACAACGACTTACCGGCTCGGGACAAGGTCAGGCGCGGCCGTGGGAAACGCGGGACCTGCGGGCCAGGGAGTCGACGATCACGGCGATGGCGAGCACGGCGCCGGTGATCATGTAGCGCAGCGACGAGGACAGATCGAGCAGCGTCAGCCCGCTCGAAATCGCCTGGATCACGATGATGCCGAGCAGGGCCGAATAGGCGCTGCCGCGACCGCCGAACAAGCTGGTGCCGCCGATGACCGCCGAGGCGATGGCATTGAGGTTCACCTCGCCGGTGCCGGCCTGCTGGCTGGCGGACGCCAGGCGTGCCGCGGCCAGGATGCCGCCGGTCGCCGCCAGGCCGGCGCAGGTCACGAAGGCGGAGGCATAGATGAAGCGCACATTGATGCCGGCGCGCCGTGCTGCCTCGCGATTGCCGCCGACGGCGTTCATCGAGCGGCCCCATTTGGTGCGGGTCAGCGCGTAGTTCATCACCACGACCAGGACGACGAACAGGGTGAACATCCACGGCACGCCGCGGTCCTGGTTGAGATAGAACACCACCAGTTCGAGCGCGATGGTGATCGCGGCGGCGCGCAGCAGGATGAAGGCGAAGGGACGGGCGGAGAGCCCGGCCTCGCGGCGGCGCGATGCGGTGCGGAAATCGGCATAGAAGATCACCACGCCCGCGATGGCGGCCAGCGCATAGGCGAGCGCGTGGGGCATCGTCATGGTCTGGCCGAAATTCACCACCTCCGAGCCGTAGGGCAGGTTGATGGAGCCGGTCGAGCCGAGCAGATAGAGCTGCAGGCCGAGCACGGCCAGCAGGCCCGCCAGGGTGGCGACGAAGCTCGGCATGCCGAAACGGTTGAACAGGAAGGCGTAGACGGCGCCGATGGCCATGCCCGCCAGGATCGCGGCGGGAATGGCCAGCACCACCGGCCAGTTCAGATTGACCCAGAGCACGCCGAGCAGGGCCGAGGACAGGCCGCTCACCGAGCCGACGGAGAGGTCGATCTCGCCCAGCATCAGGATGCAGACGATACCGAGGGCGATCACGCCGACCGTCGAGCAGTCGAACAGCAGATTGACCAGATTGTTGGCCGAGAGGAAGACCGGGCTCAGGCTCTGGAACACGATGCAGATCAGGATGAGGCCGACGATCACCGGCAGGAAGCCGAGATCGCCTGACCTTATGCGCTCCAGGAAGGCGCTGATGGCGCCGCCGATGCTGTCGTCATGTTTCACCCGCACATCGGCGCGGTCGAGCGGTGTCTTGGAGGCGCCCGACTTGGAGGCGCCCGAATCTGAGCGACCTTGCTCGATATTGCTGGTCATGGCTGGCTCTCCTGGCTCTGGTCGGCCTGTGCCTGGCGTCGCGTCGCGCGGCGGGACACCGAGTTTTCGGCGGCTCCGGTAATGGCGCTGATGAGGTCCTGATGGGAATCATGGGGGTAGAACACCCCATTGTTGCGTCCGAGCCGGAGCACCACGATGCGGTCGGCCACGGCACGCACGTCGTCCATGTTGTGGCTGATCATCACCACGCCGAGGCCCCGGTCGCGTACGCGCTCGATGAGATCGAGTACCTCGGCTGTCTGGGCGACGCCGAGGGCCGCCGTCGGCTCGTCGAGCAGGATGATCTTGGGGTCGAGCAGCAGCGAACGGGCGATGGCGACGGTCTGGCGCTGGCCGCCCGACAGGGAGGCGATGGGTTCGCGCACGCTGGGAATGCGGGCCGACAATTCGTTGAGCAGCTTCCAGGCCTTGATCTCCATCGAGACCTCATCGAGCCGGTAGGGCTCGAGTTCGCGGCCGAGAAAGATGTTGGCGACCGAGTCGAGGTTCTCGCACAGAGCAAGATCCTGGAACACGGTGGCGATGCCGAGATTGAGGGCGTCGCTCGGCGTTGCGAGCGTTACCGGCTTGCCGTGGAAGGTGATGGTGCCGGAGCTGGGCTGGTGGACGCCGGCCAGCACCTTGACCAGGGTCGACTTGCCGGCACCGTTGTCGCCGACCAGCGCCACGACCTCGCCAGCATGCACGTCGAGCTCGATATCGGTCAGGGCGGATACGGCACCGAAATGCTTGGAGACGTCGCGCAGGCTCAAGATGAGCTCGCCCGTGGGCGCATTGGCCGATGTGGAACCGGAAGAAAGGTCAGTCATACCGGAGTCCTTTCATAGATGGATCGGGAATGCCTGGCTGCAGGAAGGGTGTGGCAATGCCTCAAGCCCGAGGCCGGCTGTCATGGTGTGGTGCCGCGCGGCATCGTATGAAGTCTACAGTCGACAACAAGTCCGTGGCAGCCGTGATCCCCAGGCCGCGCGAAGGCGGCCGGGGGACCCGTCATCGGCTTACTGGGTGATGCCGAGCTTCTTGCAGCCTTCGGCATAGCGGCCGCCGCAGAGCTGGTCGGCCGTGGCGATCTTCTTGTCGATGATCTCCGCCTTCAGGTTCTTGGAGGTCACGATGGCCGGCACGAACAGCTTGGAGGGGGTGTCGAACAGGGTGGCTTCGGCCTTGGGCGTCTTGCCGGCGAGGAGCTCGACGGCGACGTCGGCGGCGGCTGCGGCGACGATCTCGCTCGGCTTGGAGATCGTGTTGTACTGGTCGCCGGCGATGATCAGCTGCAGGGCGGCGAGGGTGGCGTCATTGCCGGTGACGGGCGGCACGGGGTCGACGCCGGCGGCCTTGAAGGCCGCGATCGCGCCGCCGCCGGTGCCGTCATTGGCGGCGACCACGCCGACGATCTTCTTGCTGAAGCGCGAGATCTGGCCGCTGGCCCATTGCTGGGCGTTGGACGGCAGCCAGTTGGGCGTGTCGAACTCGGCCAGGGTCTTGTAGCCGCTGTCCTTGAGGCCCTCATGGATGCCGTCCCGGATCAGCCGGGCGGCCGCGTCGGTCGGCGAGCCGTTGATCTGCAGCACGCCCGTGTCCTCGGTCGGTGCCTTGGTCGCCTTCAGATGCTCGACCAGGGACTCGGCAATGGCCTTGCCGATCGCCTTGTTGTCGAAGGAGACGTAGAAATCGGCCTTGGCGTCGGGAATGGGACGGTCATAGGCGATGACCTTGATGCCCTGGCCTTGCGCCTGCTTGACCATGGAAGCCGCCGCGGCCGAGTCGACCGGATCGAGCACGATAACCTTGGCGCCCTGGGTGATGACCGAGTTGAATTGCTGCTGCTGCTTGGAGATCGAGGCATCGGCGTTCTGGTAGAGCACCTTGCAGCTCTCGCACAGCTTCTTCATCTGGGCGACGAAGCCGGGATGATCATGCTCTTCATAGCGGGTCGAACCCTGGTCGGGCATGAGGAACGCCACGGTTGCGTCCTTGACCGCCGCATCCTGGGCCAGTGCCGATGCGCTGCCAAGCAGGGACAAGGCCAGGACGGCCGCGCCGGTGGACTTCAAGGATGTGAGTTTCATTCGGGCTTTCTCCCTTGGATATTATGATTGTGCGAATGATCGATGGTGACGTTGCGCGGCCGGGATCGGTCTTGCATCCGCCGCGTTCCGGGATGGAGCTTGGCGGTACAACGCATTGGCTGGCCGCAAGGTGCCAAGGCGCTGCTATTTTTTGATCGGCCCGTCAGGCACTTCGTGTCGCTGGGGCGCTGCCAATGGGAAGAAGCCGGCTGGCGTGGCGTGCCGGCTCGCTTTCCATGGAGGAAAGTAACGCTTCGGGCCGCACTGAAATGGATCGGCGATGATGCTCGCAGCGCCTCTGCCGGGCTGCGTTCGGACCCCTGGGCATGACCGTCTCCCCCAAAACGCGGCCGGCCTTGCGTGGTGTTCTTGGCCTGGCCGTTTGCTCTCGAGCCGTCGGCTCTCCAGTGACAGGAAGCTAACCCGTTGGGGAAACTACGTGCCACCACGTTTCACGGGGTGTGGTGATACTTTTTTGATCGCCTGAACGCGGGGTCGGCTGACCGCCTGGCCGGCTCCTCTGCCTGGCTCAAAACACGTGCTTCGAGAAGGAAGCGTAGCCGGAGGCGAGGATCTGTCCCCAGGTCATGCCATTGTCAGAAAACTGGGACAAGAAGACCGGGGGTGGGCATTCACAGATCAAGCGAGCGAAGGGTTGGAGATCCGGTCATGAGATATGGTTGCGCGCGATGGAATCTACGCGTCGGTGTGGCTTTGCTTGGTGCTGCCGCCCTGGGGCTTGCAGCCCCGTCGGCGGTTCTTGCCCAATCCGATGCCGCACCGGCCGGCGCCAGGCCCTTCCACACCCTCGACGGCAAGCCGCCGCTGGTGATCGGGCATCGTGGCGTGCCGGGTCTGGTGCCTGAGGAGACGGAGGCTTCGTATGATCTCGCCGCCGCCCTCGGAACGGATGCGCTCGAAGAGGATCTGCACCTGACCAAGGATTGCGTGCTGGTGGCACGCCACAATCCCTGGCTGAGCGACAACACCAACGTCGCCGAGGTGGCCAAGACCAATGCCGACGTCGCAGCGCGCAAGCGCACGGTACCCGGCGTCATGGTCAAGGTGAAATGGGCCCAGACGCCGACCAGCGGGCCTGCCGAATATCTCACCGACCTGACCGATCCGGCCAATCCCAAATCGGTGCTGAAGTCCCTGGTCGTCGATGGCGAAGACCATACCAATGACTGGTCGGTCACCGATTTCACCATGGCCGAGCTGAAGAACTGGATCGCCGGCACCACCTATGACGCGGCCAATGAGCGGCCGAAGGTATTCAACGGCAAGTTCCCGGTGCTCAGCTTCCAGGAGATCATCGATATCGCCAGGGCCAAGAGCAAGGAGACCGGGCGTCCGATCGCCATCTACCCGGAAACCAAGAACCCGACCTGGAACAATGCCCAGGCCATCGCCAATGGCTGCGGTGCGCCGGGCAGCCGTCCGCTCGAGGATACCCTGATCAAGATCATCAAGGACAATGGCCTCAACACCAAGGAGGCTCCCATCCTGGTGCAGAGCTTCGAGCCGAGCAGCCTGAAATATATGCGCGAACACGGTCTGCAGACACGACAGGTCCAGCTCATCGATGCGGATGGTGTCGACCTGAAGACCGGCAAGGTGCTCTATGACGACATCACCAATTCACGCCCCTTCGATTGGACGGTTTCGGGCGATGCGCGCTGGTTCGACGCGATGCTGAGCCCCGAGGGCCTGGCGGAGATCAAGATCTATGCCGATGGCATCGGGCCCTGGAAGCCCCAGATCGTCTCGCTCAAGATCTCGCCCTGGAAGGACAGCAATGCCGATGGCACGCCCTATAAGGGCTCCACGCCCGAGGCCTCGACCCAGGAAGCGACCAGCCTCGTCACCGATGCGCACAAGGCCGGCCTGTTCGTGCATGTCTTCACCTTCCGGAACGAGAAGAAATACCTGGCTGCCGATTATCATGGCGATCCGAGCCTGGAATATCTGAAGTTCTTCCGGCTGGGCATCGATGGCGTTTTCACCGATTTCACGCATACGGGGGTCGCGGCCCGCGCTGCCTATCTGCGCGAACTCGGTTGGTAGGAGGCCGCCCTCGCATCCGCATGAAGGCGGCAATGTTGGTGTAATAACAGCCGAGCAAAACCGCGGAGCGCGGGCAGGACGGTATCGCGCTCTGGGCCTGCGACATGCGGATCTATTGTCTCTGCCTTTGGCTGCTCGCTCCCCTCGCGATGCTGTCGGTCTTCCGGCACAAGCCAGCGATCGCCATTGCCAATCCCGGATAGGACCTCTCGTTGCTCGACGTCATGGCGACTGGGACGCTCGCGCCGGCGGTTGGGCGGGTGGAAATGGTTTGGGCGGTCCCCCTTGGTGGCGTCAGGCCACCAATTTCAAGACCGTGTTCCAGTTGCGGCCGGTCACCAGCGTGCCGAGATGGCGCTCGATCAGCTTGGTGGTGAGCTTGGAACGGCCTATGCCATCCGGGTAATGGGCGTAGAGACAGCGCTCGCCGGCGGCGACGCTCTCGCGTTCCCGGATTGCCACGCGCAGGGAAGCGACGGCAGATGGGTCGATGTCATGCTTGCTGGGGAGTGCCAACAGGTGGGCAGGGTCGTCCGCGGCTTCCCTCGGATAGGGATTGGCATCGATCATGGCCTGCCATTGTGGCGTGGTACGGATGACGAAGGTGGTCGACACGCCGAACTTCTCGAATACGGCTTGTTCCCAGCGCTGCTCAAGATCGGGCAGGGCCGCCTCGCGGGCCTCGAAGGTCAGGTTGCCGCTCTGGAGCAGGGTCGTGACCCCGGAGAAGCCGAGGTCTTCGCCGAGGGCGCGCAGTTCGGCCATCTTGATCGTCGAGCTTCCGCCGACATTGATGGCACGCAGCAAGGCGATGTAGCGCATGATCGGGTCCTTGTTCGGGGGACGTGCGACGTCGAGCCTGTAAGCCAGCGTCGAGGCAATTGGGCGGGATATCGGCTATTCCAGCACGGACTTGGCATGCATGGTCAAGGCAATTCGGGGGACGCGGCGGCCGTCCACGTCGATCATTCAGGGGAAGTTGCGTTGATGTCGTCCGCGAATCTGCGCATGAGCCGCACGAGGTCCCGAACATCGCCCGGCTCCCATCCGGCAAAGATCGCGCGGCCCATCTTCTCGCGGGCAGCGTCGACCAGATCGGTCATGGCCTTGCCCTTGGGCGTAATGGTCGCCTCGCGAATACGTCTATCGGCAACGCTGCCCTGACGATCCACCAAGCCGAGGCTCTCGAGTTTTGCCACTTGCCGGCTGACCGTCGTGTAGTCCCGCCCCACGCGGTCGGCCAATTCCACCACGCCGATGGGGCCGAGCCGCTCTACCATGACCAGCAACGGAAACAGAGCGCGATCGAGAGAGATGCCGGCTGCCCGCACCATCGCCTCGTCACGCTGGGGGCGGTTCATCACGCTGACGATGTCGATCAGCGCGCCGTGAAGCTCGCGCAGCAAGGTGCTAATATGTGTATTTTGCACATTATTAATTGACGGCATGTCCAGTCTCCTATTATGTGCATATTACACATATGGAGATGAGCATGACAGAGCAATTTGCAGTTGACGTTCTCATTTGCGGGGCGGGGGCGGCCGGGTTGACGCTGGCGATCGATCTCGCGCGGCGCGGCGTGTCCTTCCGACTGATCGAGAAAATGGACAAGCCGTTCCACGGATCGCGCGGCAAGGGCATTCAGCCGAGAACGCTGGAGATCTTCGAGGACCTCGGAGTTCTGGACCGGATGGCGGCGGCCGGTGGGCCCTATCCGCGGCAGCGCCACTATCATGATGACGGCAGTCACAGCGATTCCGAACTCATGGAGCAGCAAGCCCCGATACCAGCCGAACCGTATCGCACCCCGTTGATGCTGCCGCAGTTCTTGACCGAGGCCATCCTGCGCGAACGTCTTGCAGAATTGGGACATCACCCTGAGTTTGGGTCAGAATTGCTGGGCTTCGACCAGAACGAGACCGGCGTAGCAGTACGGATCGTCGGCAGGACGGGCGAAGAGAACATTCGCGTGCGCTGGCTCGTCGGTGCCGATGGCGGCCGCAGTTTCGTGCGCCAGGCGCTCGACCTCGGCTTCCCGGGCAGGACGCTCGGCGTTCGCGCCATCGTCGCCGACGTTTCCCTGACTGGTTTGAACCGGGATGTCTGGCATCGTTTTGGGGACAAGGACATGCAGCGGCAGATCTCGCTTTGCCCGCTCGCGGGAACAGACCTTTTCCAGATTCAGGGGCCGGTTCCGCTTGAAGGCGACGTCGACCTCTCCGTCGAGGGGCTGAATGCCATGGTGGCGCAACGCACCGGCCGGGACGACATCCAGGTGACATCCGTCTCCTGGGCTTCCGCTTTCGGCATGAATGCCCGGCTTGCCGATCGATATCGCGTTGGTCGCGTATTCCTGGTCGGAGATGCGGCGCATACGCATCCGCCGACCGGGGGACAGGGTCTCAATACCAGCGTGCAGGATGCCTATAATCTCGGTTGGAAACTGGCAGCTGTTCTGGCCGGTGCCCGAGGCCAACTGCTCGACACCTATGAGGAGGAGCGCCGCCCCATAGCCGCAGCCATGCTCGGCCTTTCCACAAGTCTGCTGGAAGATCTCAAACGCGGCGAGATACGGCGTGGCCGCGAGACGCAGCAGCTCGATATCGGCTATCCCAAGTCGTCGCTGACGATCGAGCGGCTAGCACGAGATGGTGACGTGCTTGCGGGGGATCGGGCTCCGGACGCGCCGGTCCAGGGTGCGGCAGGACAATCCATGCGTCTGTTCGACCTGTTCAAGGGCCCGCATTGGACGCTGTTGGCCTACGAGGCCAACCGGGCCGGCTTGCCACCCCGCCGCGGGCTGCATATCCACCATATCGGCGAACGGGGCGACATCATCGACCATGCTGGCCATGTCCGCGACATCTATGTTCTCGGTCCGGGTGATTGGGTGCTCGTCCGGCCCGATGGCTATATTGCCACCATCCTTGCTTCCGCCGAAATGGCAGTGCTGCAACGCTATCTCGAGGAGGTAGGCCTTGGCCAGCCGGAACAGGCGCATCCGTGACCCGCTGCGGTGGAATGGCGAGCTGGCCGCATAAGCTTCGCCGCCCCGGCCAAGGCCTTATTGCGGTGCGACGAAGAAGAAATCCGCCGGTGGCAGCGAGCCGTAGACATAGGGTTCCTGGCGGTTGCCGGTGACGTCGAGCACATCCTGGCGTACGAAGCGGAAGATCTTGTTGATCTCCACGCCCGGCTCGACCAGGCGCCTGGCGAGCGAAAGGGCGAACGGGCTGTTGGCCTGATCGCCATCGGCGGCCGTGGTGCCCTCTTTGGCGGAATAAACCACCAGCGTGGCGCCGGCCGGCTCCACGCGCGATAGGCCGCGATCGATCGAACGGCTCGCCACGCTCCGCTTCATCTGCGCGATGAAGGGATTGTTGCGGCAGGCGTCGAGCACCACGAGCTTGAGCTTGCGCGCGCCGTCGAGCGTGCTCATCACCCGCTCCAGCGGAACGGCTTCATCGGGAACATCGCGGTCGGATTCGAGCACGGCGTCCAGCGGGATCAGATAGTTCTTGTTATCCACCTCGATGCCGTGGCCAGCATAGTAGATTACGGCCCAGTCCGATTGGTCGGCCTTGCGCGCAAAGGCTTTCAGTGCGGCGATCATGCCGGCGCGATCGAGGTCGTGCGCAATCGTGACGTCGTCCACCCCGGTTTGGCGCAGCGCCTGCCCGATGAGATCGGCGTCGCGCAGCGTGTTCGGCAACTGGGATACCGAACGATAGGCGGAGTTGCCGATGACCAAGGCGACGCGGCGAGGCGCCGGGCCGGTTGTATCGATCACGGGCGCTGACTTGGTGACAGGGACGGTCTTGGCAATCGGAGCCGTGTCGACGGCGAAAGCCGGCTTCGACGTATCCTGGGCCGTTTCGATCGTACCGCCGGCATTGTCTGGCGAAGCGTCAGCCGTCACCATCATCGAGGCCTGCGGTTCGGCCGGCTGATAGGTGATGGTGCCGTCGGCGCCTTTTTGCCAGCGATAGACGATCAGATCGGGCGTGGTGCGGTCGCCCTTGGCGTCGAAGGCGATGTCGCCGAGAACGGTGCGGAACGGCTTGCCGGCATGCATCGCTTCCGCCAGGCGTCTTGGATCCAGCGTTTGGGCCCGTGCAGCGGCCTGCTGGAAAACCTGGATCGCGGCATAGGCGTAGAGGCCATAGCCTTCCGCCAGAGAGGGGTCCACGCGGATGATGTCGGCCGCCGCAGGGTTCTGGCCATGCGGGGGAGGAAAGGTCATCAGCGTGCCGATCACGGCATCGCCGCCAAGGGCAGGAAAGTCGCTGCCGATCAGGCCGTCGCCGGAAAACAGCACTGTCTTGAAGCCCCGTTGGCGCAACTGCCTGAGAATGAGGGCCGCCTCGGTATAGAGGCCGCCCCAGAGCAGAAGGTCGGCCCGCGCCTTGCCCAGCCGGTCGACGATGGCGGAATAATCCTTCTCGCCGACATCGATACCAGCCTCCAGCACCGGCTTGAATCCCGCCTGCGCGAAGGCATCACGGGCACTTGCCGCCAGACCCTGGCCATAGGGGGTCTTGTCATGCAGGATGGCCACCCTCTTGCCCTTGAAATTCCTGGCGGCATAGTCCGCCCAGACGTCGCCCTGGCGATCGTCGCGGCCAGTGACGCGGAAGACGTTCCACAGGCCGCGCTCGGTTACCTTCGGATTGGTGGCGGAGGGCGAGATCATGATCATGCCGCGCTCGGCATAGATCTCGGAGGCCGGAATGGTGACGCCCGAGTTGAAATGCCCCACCACCAGCTTGATGCCCTGGTCCGCAAGCTTGTTGGCAGCCGCCACGCCCTGTCGTGGATCGGAAACGTCGTCGGCCACGACGATCTCCACCTGCTGGCCGGCGATGCCGCCCTTGGCATTGATGGCTGCCGCAGCCGCCTCGGCACCTTTTCGCATCTGCTCGCCGAAGACGGCGTTCGGACCCGTCATCGGGCCTGCCACGCCGAGCTTGATCTGCGCCCCGGCGGGCGTTCCGGTTGAAAGGCCGATTGCCAGGAGCAGGCAGGTCAACCAGGCCATCCGCATGGCGGGTTCCTCTCGATGTCCGGAAAAATATCAACCATAGGTTGAGGTGAATCATAAGGCATCGCAGCCGGCTGCGACAGTCATGCCGGTAACAAGCAACCGGTTGGCGGGGTCGGTGCAGCAAGGAAAGCGGCGAGCATGATGTCCGGTTTGCGCCGGCGAACGCCTTAACGTCGCTAAGTATAACTCGAATCACGATTTGACGCTGCCAAGTATCTATGAAACCGTCCGAATTTGGGCCCGTGGTTTTTCCGGACAGAGTCGCCGGCGCGTGCCGAAGCTTGATTGAACAGCGCGACGATCGTCTGGGGGATTCTTCGCCTCAGACATCGTCCACCGGCGTCAAAGCCGACAACGGACCGGTCAACGGCCGATGAGGAAACACGACATCCGGCACGGGTGCGCTGGGCTGTGCCCGGCCGGCGGGGGAGAGCATCGATGTCAGTCAGTACGGCAAGTGTAGACCCTTCGGCGCCGATGAGCAGGGAAGACAAGAAGGTTATCTTCGCCTCTTCTCTGGGCACGGCTTTCGAATGGTACGATTTCTTCATTTATGGTTCATTGGCGACCTATATCGCTGCCCATTTCTTTTCTTCGCTGAGCGAGACCGCAAGTTTCCTTGCCACGCTGCTGGCCTGGGCCGCAGGCTTCATCGTCCGGCCTTTCGGGGCTCTCGTCTTTGGTCGCGTGGGCGATCTGGTCGGACGCAAATACACCTTCCTCGTCACCATCACGCTGATGGGCGCCTCGACCTTCCTGGTCGGCCTGCTGCCCAGCTATGCCTGGTGCCAGCAAAATCTCGGCGTCGGCGCCATTGCGCCCACGATCCTGATCGCGCTGCGCATCGTGCAGGGCCTGGCTCTCGGCGGCGAATATGGCGGGGCCGCGACCTATGTCGCCGAGCATGCACCGGCCGGCAAGCGCGGCCTTTACACGGGCTGGATCCAGGCGACGGCAACCGGCGGTCTCTTGCTCTCGCTGATCATCATCCTGCTGATCCGGCAATATATGAGCGATGCCGCCTTCAGCGACTGGGGCTGGCGTATCCCCTTCTGGATCTCGATCATTCTCTTGCTGATCTCGGTCTGGATCCGCATGCAGCTCGCCGAAAGCCCGTCCTTCGTCAAGATGAAGGAGGAGGGGGCAACCTCCAAGGCGCCGCTGAGCGAGGCCTTCCTGAAGTGGTCCAACCTCAAGATCGGCCTGATCGCGCTGTTCGGCATGGTCGCCGGCGAGGCCGTCGTCTGGTATTCGGGGCAGTTCTATGCCTTGCTCTATCTGACCAAGACCCTGCGCGTGGATCTCACCACCGCCTCGCTATTGCTGGGCGTCGCCTTGGCGATCAGCCTACCGCTCTACGTGTTCTTCGGCTGGCTGTCCGACAAGATCGGCCGCAAATGGATCATGCTGCTCGGCTTCCTGCTGGCGGCGGTGTTCTACCAGCCGATCTTCAAGGCCATCACCCACTACGCCAATCCGGCGCTCGAGACCGCACTCGCCAAATCGGCCGTCAGCGTCATCGCCGACCCGGCCGATTGCTCGGTTCAGTTCGACCCGATCGGCACCGCAAAGTTCACCTCCTCCTGCGACGTGGCCAAGAATTTCCTGGCCTCGAGCTCGGTGTCCTACACCAATGAGGCGGCTGCACCGGGGACGCCGGCTTCGGTGAAGATCGGCGAAACCGTGATCCCGTCCTATGTCGCGACAGGCCTCGACGCTGCCGCTGCCAAGGCCAAGAAAGCCGAGTTCACGACGGCCCTCTACAAGGCCTTGAAGGATCATCAATATCCGGTGTCGGAAAAGCAGGCGCCGGTGAAAGACGCCAGCGGTGCCGTCGTCAAGAATCCGGATGGCACCGACAAGACCGCCATCACCTATGCGATGGCGCCGGCCGATCAGTCCGCGATCAACAAGCCCATGCTGGTGGTGATGTTGATCGTGCTGATCGTCCTCGTCACGCTGGTCTATGGCCCGATGGCCGCCGCCCTGGTGGAGCTCTATCCCACCCGCATCCGCTATACCGGCATGTCCTTGCCCTATCATATCGGCAATGGCTGGTTCGGCGGCCTGGTACCCTTCGTGATCTTCGCGATGGTGGCGGCCAGCGGCGATCTCTATTACGGCTTGTGGTATCCGATCGTGGTTGCGGCGCTGACCTTCGTGATCGGCTTGCTGTTCGTGCCGGAAACCAAGGATCGCGATCTCGACAATATTCCGTCCTGATTGCCAGGCAGACGAGTTGGAAATCGGCGCGGCACTCCGGTGTCGCGCCGTTTTCGTTTTGGTGAAGTCTTTCGCGCCAACCCGCGGTGTCACGCTGGAAATCGCGGTCCTCACCAGGATAGACTTGTCATGGAGGGGTTCGAATCGATGTCCGACAATCCGGTGCGCAGGCGCCTGCTGGAACAGCGGCAGGCCTTGCTCGATCTTGGCCTGCGCAATCGGCTGATCAACCTGCCGATGCGTACCAAGGGCGTGCGCACCATCGAGCTCATCGAGGCCAAAGCCCCCGAAACCTATGACTTGCTGGCGGCCGGCCGGGCATTGACCTTCCTGCCCGGACGCGAGCCGGACGAGGCCGCGCAGGGCGAGCTCGCGATCGAAGGCACGCAGGCTTCGCCGGTGGCGCCGGCGGACGCCATGCCGAGCAGCGAGGCCGCGGCGCCGGCTCCCCACCGGTTGCAGACCCGTCTGGCTGCCGAAGCCCTGCAGAAGCGTCTGTTCGACATCTGGTACGATGCCCGCACCATCGAGGAAGAGCAGGGCGTCAACATCCTCTACCTCGCCTTCGGCCTGCTGCGCTGGTACGAGGACGATAAATCCGACATTGCCCGCCATGCCCCGCTCGTGCTCCTGCCGGTGCGCCTCGAGCGTTCCAGCGCCGCCGAGCGCTTCAGCCTGCGTTCGCGGGGCGAGCCGGCTTCGCCCAATTTGTCGATCCAGGCCAAGTTGCGCGGCGATTTCGGCATGGTGATCGAAGATTTCCCGGATGAGGACGAGGTCGACATCGCCGCCTATGTCGCCGAGATCGCCAGGACCATCTCCGGCAAGGCGCGTTGGCAGGTCTTGCCGGACGCGATGGTGCTCGGCTTCTTCTCCTTCGCCAAATTCCTGATGTATCGCGACCTCGATCCGGACAATTGGCCTGAAAGCAATGCCATCCATGTGCATGGGCCGGTGACCGCGCTGCTGGGAGAAGGCTTCGAGGCCTTCGAGCCTATCGTCCCTGACGGCCAGCCGATCGATCCCGTGATACCGCCGCCGGCGCTCAACCACGTGCTGGATGCCGATTCATCGCAGGCCGTCGCCATCGAGGAGGTGCTGCGCGGTCGCCATCTGGTGATCAAGGGCCCTCCGGGCACCGGCAAGAGCCAGACCATCGCCAATATCATTGCCGGGGCGGCCCTGCAGGGCCGCAAGGTGCTGTTCGCAGCCGAGAAGATGGCGGCGCTCGACGTGGTGCATCGGCGCCTGCGCCAGGTCGGGCTCGGACCGATGACGCTCGAATTGCACTCGACCAAGGCCAATAAGCGTCTGCTCCTGGAGGAGCTGCGGCGAACGCGCGAACTTGCACTGAAGACGCCGGTCCAGGATCCCGGCGTCACGGGGCGCCTTGCCGAGACCCAGGCCGATCTCAACCGGCATGCGGCGATGCTGCATGAGCCGATGGAGCCGAGCGGCATCACGCCCTATCGGCTGCTGGGCCGGCTCGTCGCCCTGCGCGATGCGGGCGGGCTCGCCGGCTTCGCGGTCGAGCGGGCCAGCCAGTGGACGCAGGAGCAGGCCCGGGCTAATCGGGAACTGATGGCGGAACTCGCCGAACGCCTCGGCACCGTCGGTGATCCCGCCGCCAATATCTGGCGCGGCGTTCGGCGCGATGCCATCGATCCCGCCGAACTCGAACGTCTCGCCGGCCTGATGCGCAGCGTCGAGGCGGATCTGGAAGCGGTAGAAGAGGCGGCAGTCGGCATCATCCGGGATTTCGGGCTCCAAGTGGTGACGATCCGCGATCTCGATGTCGTCTGGCGCACCACCTGTGCGGCCTCCTCGCTGCCCGCCCAGGCCGACCGGCGCCTTCTCGCCCAGCCGGTATGGCGCGAGGACGTCGGCGCCCTCGGTGACCTTGTCGCTCTCGGCAAGGCCTATCGCAAGGTCGTCGAGGCAATGGCGCAGCTCTATCGGGCGGAAGCCTGGACGGCGGATCTGCGGCCGGTCCGTCAAGCCTTCGCCGTGCACGGCGCCTCCTTCCTGCGCTTCTTCTCCGGGCGCTATCGCGGCGCCAAGGCCGAATTCAAGGCCCTGCTCGCCACCGAGATGCCCGGTGATCTCGTCAAGCGGCTCCAGCTTCTCGACGACATGATCTCCGCACAGGAGCTTCGCCGCCATTTCGAGGGCCAGAAGGACATGGGCGCCCGCGCATTCGGTACGCTTTGGGCCGGTGATAAATCCGACTGGGATCGACTGCAGGCCATCACCGATTGGTGGCGGGATCATCGACATCCCGCGCTCGCCCCGGATTTCCTGGATCGGCTGGCCGCCCGGCCTGGCGGCCGCGAGTTCGGCGCCATGGGCGCGGTGATCGTGCAAAGCGTGCCGCGCTTGTTCCACGATCTGAAGGCGCTCAGCGAGTTCCTCGACTACGACCTGGAGGGCGGGCATGGCATTGCCGATTGCGTGGACCTGGAGGTCGCGGCTCTCGTGCGGCAACTGCGCCTCTGGCTGGCCAATCTCGAAAGCATCACCCGCTGGATTGCGTTCACCCATCGCTGCCATGTGGCTCGAGAAGCCGGGCTCGGTGCCCTCGTCGACGGCCTGCTCGATGGCCGCATCCCCGGCGATCATCTGGTAGTGACCTTCGAGCGTGCCTATTACGAAGCCTTGCGCGAGGACCTCTTTGCCCGGCACGCCGATCTCAAGCGTTTCGACGGCGAATTGCAGAATCGCGCGGTGGAGCAGTTCCGCATGCTCGACAGGGCCCGTATCGCGCTGGCGCGCGAGAGCGTGGCCCTCAAGCATTTGCGCGAACGCCCGGCTTCAGCCGGCGGCATCGGCCCGCTCGGCGTGCTCAATGGCGAGTTTGCCAAGAAGCGCAACCATCTGCCGATCCGGCAATTGCTCGACCGGGCTGGCCCGGCCATCCAGCAATTGAAGCCGGTGATGATGATGAGCCCGCTCTCCATCAGCCAGTTTCTCAAACCCGGGGCGCTCAGCTTCGATCTGCTGGTCATCGACGAAGCCTCCCAGGTCGAGCCGGTCGACGCCCTCGGCGCGGTGGCGCGGGCATCTCAATTCGTCGTGGTGGGCGATGAGCGCCAACTGCCGCCGACGCGCTTCTTCGCCAAGCTGACCGGCGAGGTGCCGGAGGAGGACGACAACGAGGAGACCTTCAAGGCGAGCGACGCCGAAAGCGTGCTCGATCTCTGCCTCGCCAAGGGCATGTCCTACCGCCAGCTCAACTGGCACTATCGCTCCCGTCACCAGTCGCTGATCACCGTGTCGAACCGGGAGTTCTACGACAACCGGCTCATGGTGGTGCCGAGCCCGCATGCCGGAGGCCGCTCTCCCAACGGTGGCGATGGAGGCGCGGAGGCGATGGGCCTGATCTTCCGCTATCTCCCCAAGGCCGTCTATGATCGCGGCAACAGCCGTACCAATGCCGAGGAAGCCCGGGTCGTGGCGCAAGCGATCATGGCGCATGCCCGCCATCGCGCCTCCCTCTCGCTCGGGGTAGCCACCTTCTCGGTGGCGCAGCGTCAGGCCATCCTCAAGGAACTCGAGCTGCTGCGGCGAGAGAGTCCCGCCACCGAGGTCTTCTTCAATCGGGAGGGGAACGAGCCGTTTTTCGTCAAGAACCTGGAGAATATCCAGGGCGACGAGCGTGACGTCGTCTTCATTTCGGTGGGCTATGGCCGCAGTGCCGAAGGCTATCTGGCCATGAGTTTCGGCCCGCTCAATCTCGATGGCGGCGAAAGAAGGCTCAACGTGCTGATCTCGCGGGCGAAATATCGCTGCGAGGTGTTCTCCTCCATTCGCGGGGAGGATATCGATCTCACGCGCGCCAATGCGCGCGGCGTCGCAGCGCTGAAGCTGTTTCTCAGCTTTGCCGAAACGGGCCGGCTCGGCACGCCCGTCGAGACCGGCAGGACGCCCGATTCCCTTTTCGAGGAACAGGTCGCCGGCCAGTTGCGGGCGCGCGGGTACCAGATCACACACCAGATCGGCAGCGCCGGCTTCTTCGTCGACCTCGCGGTGGTGGATCCCGATCGGCCGCAGCGCTTCCTGCTCGGCATCGAATGCGATGGTGCCCAGTATCATGCCTCGCGCTCGGCCCGCGACCGCGACCGGCTGCGCCAGCATGTGCTGGAAGGGCAAGGCTGGGTGATCCACCGTATCTGGTCGACCGATTGGTATCTGCGCCCCCACGAGGAACTCACCAAGGTCGAGGCCGCGATCGAACGGGCGAAGGCCACCTGGCGCAGACGGGACGAGGAACTGGCCGTGTCGGCCGAGCCGGAAAGCGCGAAGGAGGAAGAGCCGTTACCTCTACCGCCGCCGCTGTCGATCGACGAGCCGCTGGCCACGCTCGGGGAGGAGCCTGCCCCGTCTTCGCCTGCGCGTCCCTATGTCGAGGCACGCCTTGGCATCACGGGCACGGCGGAACTGCATGAGGTACCGACGGCAGGCATGGCGGCCTATGTCGTGGGCGTGGTCGAGGTCGAAGGACCGGTGCATGAACAGGAGATCGTAGCGCGCATCCGCGATTCCTTCGGTTTGGCGCGAGCCGGCAACCGGGTGCGCGAAGCAGTGCAGGACGGCATCGACGTCGCCCGCGTTACCGGCAGGATCGTCGGCGGGCCCTTTTACAAGCTGCCGGAAGCGCCGGTGGTTCTGCGCGATCGCTCCATGGTGGAAAGCGCCGGCCTGCGACGTCCCGATATGCTGCCCAATGAAGAGGTCGAAGCTGCCTTTCTCGCCGTGATTGCCGCCAATTACGGGGCGCCCCGCGATGCACTGATCGTGGCGGCTGCCCGCCTGTTCGGCTTTGCGGCGACCAGTTCCGTGCTGAAGGAGCGGCTCGACGATGTGCTGACGGTGATGCTGTTCAAGGGGCAGCTGAAGCTGCAGAACGACCTGATCGTCAGCGGTTGAGAAGGTCTCTTCGGAGGAGCACGGTCATTGGGCCGGAGACCGTGAAGGCGTTTTTCCGAGGGCTTCTCCGACCTGTGCGGGCGGAGACCAAGCCTGGAGAACGGAAGGCTCCATCGCGGCGAAATCGTGATGCTGTTAATCTCTTTTTTTCCATATTTTCAAAGTGATGTGCAGGTCTTTGAAACTCGGCTCATCAGGAAACACTTTAACACGATCCCGCCATCGATCAGACACGTCCTGGAAAGGTTTGCCGGGCATGATCCAGCCTTCGTTACAAAGGGTCGTGTCATGTTCTACGCGTTGCTGTTCGCTTTGGCCTCGGCCTGCTGCCTCTATTATGTCAGCTACGACATCTGAAGGGGCTCGACGCATCGCTGTGGCATCGTTCCCTGCGCTCGCAACGAAACTTTACATGTCAGACCGAGGGCGGAAGCATCCAGGCCTGATACTGCATTCTCCATCAGGAGAATTGCCGTGTCGTTTCGAGCCAATGCCGTTTCGGTCTTTCTGCAGGGAGCATTGACGAGCCTTGCCGCGCTCTTGGCGGTGAGCGCGATGCTTGCCGTGCTCATCATCGCCCTTCATGAAGGGGTGACGCATCTCCTGTAGCGATCGGGCGCGCGCGAACCGCAAACGCGCCCGATGCGTGCAGCCTCAGGAGCCGGTATCGCGCAGATCATGCACCAGCCGAGGCCGGTGAATGGCCCCGGAGGGGAGTGCCGGTGCCGGCGGGCGATGGCGGGCATCGACCAGGGCTTGGAAGTGGGAGAGCAGTCTGCGGTAGAGGCCTTCGCCGGCAGCGGCATCCTCCAGGCCGAGATCGATATTGGGATTGTCGTTGATCTCGATGACCACCACACCGGACTTGGTCTGCTTGAGATCTACGCCATAGAGGCCGTTGCCGATCAGCCCTGCCGCCCGCACTGCCGGTTCGATCACCTCGCGCGGCACTTCCTCGACCGGCACGGCCTGGGTGCGGCCTTCGGTATAGGCGCCGGCTTCGCCATGCTGGATGATCTGCCAGTGCCCCGAGGACATGAAATATTTGGCTGCAAAGATTACCTCGCCTGCGAGGATGCCGATGCGCCAGTCGAAGGGCGTGTAGACGTAATCCTGTACCAGGATGAGGCCGGACTGCTTGAGCATGGTCGCGGCAATCTCCTGAAACTGCTGCCAATTCTCGGCCTTCTTCACGCTGAGGCTGAAAGCGCCGTCAGGCACCTTCAGCACCGCGGGATAGGTCAGCTGGGTCTCGAAGCCTGACAGCGTGCGCCGGGTGAGGAAGAGGGTGCGGGGTGTTGCGATACCGTTGCCGGCGAGGAGTTCCGACAGGAAGGCCTTGTTGGTGCAGCGCAGGATCGAACCGGGATCGTCGATCACCGGCATGCCCTCGCTGGCGGCCTTGCGGGCGAAACGGAAGGTATGGTGCGCGATCGCCGTGGTTTCGCGGATGAACAGGGCGTCGAACTGGCTGAGGCGCGGATAGTCCTTCTTCTCGATCAGTTCGACGGCAATATCCATGTCCTGGCCGATGCGCATCATGGCTTGCAGGGTCTTCAGCTTGGAAGGCGGCAGGGGATCCTTGGGGTCATGCAGGATTGCCAGGTCCATGCGCGGGCTACTGGTCGAGGGCGCGTGGCGCCAGGGGCGCCGGCAGAAGCGGGTGAGGCCATCGAGAAACAGGCCATCGCGGGCAGGGTCGATATCGCGCAGGTCGAGCGGATGCAGGGCGGCGACCTTCCAGCCGGCGCCGTCTTCGAGGCGTACGAGGTCGATCGCCAGCAGCGGGCAGCGGAACAGTTCGAAGCTGCGGCCGGCAAACTCCGCCAGCCCGCGATCCTCGACACCGCGATCCTCGGCATTGCGCTCCTCGACCTGGCCGAAAAACACCTGGATGCGCATCGCTTCCACCGCTTTGGGTACGGAGGCGAGCGGGCCGAGGCAGCGCTCCAGGCCGGCGAGCTTCTGGGCCTGCACTGCCTTGACCTGCAGGTCGGTGATTGCCTCCATGCTCGGCGTCACCCGCTCACCGCGCGCTTCGGCGAGCAGGGACACATAGTAGCCGATGCTGAGATAAGCATAGCTGCGGCACAGATTGATGATACGGCGGGGCCGCTGCAGCAGGCCTGGTCCTTCGGCGATGAAGTCCTGCGCGGTGATCACCCGGACACCGGGTACGGACCAGCGAAAATCACTGGATTTTTCGACGATGATCAGTTGAGCGGGCATTGGCTGCTTTCATGTAGGGAAGAAAGGCGATCGGCATCACGATCGCCCACCGCGTCTTTCCGCAGGCGATTTGGAGGGAGCTAAAGATGTGTTAAAATAGGTGGTTACGTGTGTTTGCGTATCTATTGCAGCGCGCTCTGCCTGAGGCAGTCGCGGTCGACCAGACGCTGGAAGCGAATGGCCTCTGTCCCGTCCTCGTAATAGTTCGCCACACGCCTGAAGGGCTGAAAGCCGAGGCGGCTGAACAGGGCCTGGGCAGCGAGGTTGTCGCTGCGTGTTTCCAGGCGCAGCAGATGGGCACCGGTCCCGGCGCTGCTGGCCATGGCTTGTTGGAGCAGCGCCTGGGCGATGCCCTGCCGACGGGCACGTGGCGCCACGGCAAGGGAATAGAGCCGCGCGACGGCCGTGCGGCGATTGGTGAGGACGACGCTGCACCCCGTGAGGCCGGCGTCATCGTCGCTGACGATGACGAGGGCGGAAGGGCTGGTCAGCAGATGGCGCCAATCGCGGCGGCTGAGGCGATCGCCGGCGAAGGCTGCGTTTTCGAGATCGACCAGGGCGGGAAGATCCGCCGAACTCGCCTCGCGCAGATAGGGTACGGTCATGTGCGACAGACAGATTGATAGCGACAATGACCGTGAGGGTAGGGCGTCGGCGCTGCCCCAACAAATCAGGATTGCATAAGGAAACGGTTGCGCGTCCGATTCCGGGAAGCCCTCCATCATGCTGGAGACAAACGTTTTTTTGCCGTTCACTGTCTCGGCTTGATGGGGTCAGGCCCCGGTCAATTCTGCCTGTTCGGGTTGAAACGAGCGGCGATGGAAAGGGAGAATGGACGAGGCCTGCCTCACTTGTTGCCGCCGGGCTCGGGGAACTCGATGGGCCCGCCCGCCTTCTCCCAGGACGAAAAACCGTCCTTGAGGTGAGCCGCCGCGAAGCCCATGTCCTGGAGCGTCGCCACGGTAAGGGCCGAACGCCACCCGGAGGCACAATGGAAGACGAACTTCTTGTCCTCCCCGAAGATGTCCTTGAAATAAGGGCTTTCCGGGTCGACCCAGAATTCCACCATGCCGCGGGGAGCATGGAAGCTGCCGGGAATATAGCCCGAACGCTGCCTCTCCCGGGGATCGCGGATGTCGACGATGACCACATGGGGGTCGCCGACCATGGCGATCGCATCCCTGGTCTCGATTTCCTCGATGCGTGCGCGAGCGGCCGCGACCATCTGAGCCGACGAGAGCTTGAGTTTCTTCATCCTGGCGTTCCGTCCCCGTCTATATCCATTCTGCGTCCTGGCGTCCCCAGTTCAGGCCCGGGAAGCGCTCCGTTCAAGACGGTAGATTGCCGCGAGGCCGGCAGCGCGATCAGCGCTTTCCTCAGCGCCAATTGCTCTCCCGTTCCGAACTCGGTGCGAATTCGGGAGGCACCACCACCATCGGATTCTCGCCCGGAACGTAGTTGTCCACCAGCGCATAACCCTCGGCAATGATGGCTTCGACATTCTGGCGGGTCATCGTCACGTCGAACGGCAGATGCGCTGCAAAGGGATCCCAGTCGGAACATACCGTGCTGACCTCGCGCATCGCCTGGCGCGGCACCTGCAGGGAAAACTGCACCAGTCCCTCAAAAGCCGTGATGGAGTTGATGAACAGACCGTCCGGCATGCGGCCGAGCGCCTGGAAGCGGGCTGCGAGCGCCTCCCGCGCCGATGAGGGGCGGTAGCCGCAGCAGGAAACCTCCGACGTCGTCTCCTGGCCACTGGCCGCCACGGCGTCGCGAAAGCCCTCGATGCGGCGGTCGGTGGCATGCTCGCCGGCGATGCCGCCGAGAAACAGCAGGTCGCGCGGCGCCGTCCGGCGTTTGCGCAGCTTGGCGATCAGCTTTTCGGTGAGGGTGCGTGCACCACCGTAATTGTCGGTGACGACCGAAGGCGCGTCACTGCCGGGCAGGTCGAGATTGACACAGGGAATGCCGGCGGCGCGGCAGAGCGCATTGAGGGGCTGCGTGTTGCGCACGCCGGCGATGAAGAGAAACTCGACCTGTTGGGAGAGAAGGGTGGTGGTAACGCTCGCCTCGATCGCTTCGTCCCGCTGCGTGCTCACCACGATCGGGCAGAGGCCGCGCTGGCGTGTATCCGTTTCGAAAGCCTCGGCCAGGCCGGCGAAGAAGCGGTTGCGGTAATGGGGGATGATCATGCCGGCCAGGCCGGAGCGCGACAGGCGCAGGCCTCGGGCCTTCATATTGACGGCATAACCCAGGTCCTGGGCGGCCTTCAGCACGCGCTTGGCCGTGTCCTCCTTGATACGGTAGCGCGTCCAGCTGCCATTGAGCACCAGGCTGACCGTTGAAGGAGAGGCCTTGGTTGCAGCGGCGATATCATAGATGGTGGACCTGCGTCCGCTGGGTGAGCGCGCCATCGTCCCCTCATTTGTCCTGCGGATCGAATTGGAGACTCGATCATCAAGCCAATGCTAAATCCTTTTAGCTACCTTGACAACAAATGCTGAATGGATTTAGCTCATGGGGCGTCGGCGATACTGCCACTATGCCGGCAACCAGAACAAATAGGGAGGAACCGTTCAATGGCTTCGAATTCTGATTTCACGCACAAGGCGAGACTCGATCGCCGCAGTTTTCTTGCCGCCTCGGCGCTGGGTGCCGCTTCGCTGGTGCTGCCGGGCATGGTCGGTGCCGCTCGGGCCTCCAAGGACAAGCCCGTCATCGGCGTGGTGGTGAAGATCGGTGGCATTCCCTGGTTCAACGCCATGGAAGCCGGGATCAAGAAGAAGTCGGCCGAGCTCGGGGTCGAGGCTTTCATGGTCGGACCCACCAGCGCCGACCCGGCCCTGCAGGTGCGCGCCATCGAGGATCTGATCGCCAAGGGCGTGGACGTGATCGGCGTGGTACCCAACGACGCCGAAGTGCTCGAGCCGGTGCTGGAGCGGGCCCGCAAGGCCGGCATCAAGGTGGTCACGCATGAATCGCCCAAGCAGAAGCAGGCCGATTGGGATTTCGAGCTGGCCTCGGTGAAGGGCTTCGGCGATGCCTATGGCAAGCAGCTGGTCGAGGCGCTCGGCGGCAAGGGCGAATATGCCGTGTTCGTCGGCTCGCTCACCGTGCCGCTGCACAATGCCTGGGCCGATGCGGCCATCGCCTATATCAAGCAGAACGCACCGGAGATGAAGCTGGTCGGCGACCGCTACGGCGTCGCCGAGGACGTCGATGCCTCACGCTCGACGGCTCTCGACCTCATCCGTGCCCATCCCGGCCTCAAGGGCTTCCTGGCCTTCGGCAGCCAGGGACCGATCGGCGCCGCCCGCGCCGTGGCCGAGAAGGGCAAGAAGGGGCAGATCAAGGTGCTCGGCCCGTTCTCTCCCGGGCAGGGCCGCAAACTCGTCAAGGACGGCACGCTGACCGGCGGTTTCATGTGGAACCCGATGCTGGCCGGCGAGGTCTTCGTCACCCTGGGCACCATGGTGGCCAAGGGGCAGGAGATCAAGGACGGCACCACGATCGAAGGACTGGGCGTCGTGCATCCCGACGGGCACAATCTCATCGTCGACCAGCTCGTATCCCTCAACAAGGATACCATCGACGAACTCGCCAAGATGGGCCTGTAGGCCCCGCGAGAAGAGGCGGGAGCCGGCGAGGTTCCCGCCCTGGCGAACCGACCGGGCGTTGCCGGCGCGCTCCATTATTTGGGGGTGCCGGCTCGGCGCGCCGGCGTTTCGCTTCAATCCTTCCCTCCTGGCCGGGAGACCGTCATGGCCGCCACAGCCGCAATCACCGATACGCCTGCGACGCCGCTGCTTTTCCTGCGCAACATCTCCAAGCGCTTCGGGGGCGTGCGTGCGCTCGAAAACGTCTCCTTCGAGGTGCTCCCCGGAGAGGTCTTGTGTCTTGCCGGCGAGAATGGCTGCGGCAAGAGCACGCTGATCAAGCTGATCAGCGGCGTCTATCGCCCCGAACCGGGCGGCGAGATGCTGTTCGATGGGCGCACCA
>NZ_JASGFM010000059.1:0-30954 GCF_047605565.1 Labrys sp. (in: a-proteobacteria) | reverse complement strand
CCGATCTCGGCGCCAATGAATGGACGACCTTCCGCAAGGTGGTGTTTCCGCAGCTTCTGCCCGGCATCGTCGGGGGGGCGTTGCTCGCCTTCATCATCTCGATGGACGATCTGGTGATCACCTATTTCATCGCCGGCGTCGACGTCACCACCTTGCCGATGTTCATCTTCGCCATGCTTCGCCGCGGCATCAAGCCGGAGATCAACGCGATCGCCGTGATGATGCTCGCCTTCTCCTTCGTGGTCGCCTCGCTCGGCCTCTACCTCCGTTCCCGCCAGAATTGACCAGCATGACACAAGCCAATCCTCCCGGGCGCAAGCCCCGCGCCCGCGACCTTGGCCTGCCTTTCTCCGGCAGGACAGGGCCACACAATGCCATCACCGATGTCGAAGGCGTGGCCGTCGGCTTCACCACGATCCTGGAAGACAGTCCCCGCCCTGGTCGCAAGCGGCCTTTGCGCACCGGCGTCACCGCCATCCTGCCGCATGCCTCCTCGCCGACGCCGATGCCTGTTTACGCCGGCGTGCACCGCTTCAACGGCAATGGCGAGATGACCGGCACGCATTGGATCGAGGATGGCGGCAGCTTCATCGGGCCAGTCGTGATCAGCAACACCCACGCCATCGGCATGGCGCATCACGCCACGGTGAAATGGATGCTCGAGCGCTATGCCTCGACCTATGACACCGACGATTTCCTCTGGATCATGCCCGTCATCGCCGAGACCTATGACGGGGTGTTGAACGATATCAACGCCCTTGCCGTGTCCGAAGCCGATGTCCGCGCCGCCCTGGACAGCGCCGCCGGCGGCCCGGTCCGCGAAGGCAATTGCGGCGGCGGCACCGGCATGATCACCTATGGCTTCAAGGGCGGCACCGGCACGGCCTCACGCATCGTCGACTATGACGGCACCGCCTACACCATCGGCACGCTGGTGCAGGCCAATCACGGCCAGCGCGATTGGCTGACCATTCGCGGTGTGCCGGTGGGCGAGCATCTTCGCGACGGCACGCCGCAGAGCCAGATGCAGGAGCGCGGCTCGATCATCGTCATCATCGCCACCGACCTGCCGCTTGCCCCGCACCAGCTCCAGCGCCTGGCACGCCGGGCTGCCATCGGGATCGGCCGTAACGGCACGCCCGGCGGCAACAATTCCGGCGACATCTTCCTGGCTTTCTCCACCGCCAACGCCAGACCCATGCTGCACCGTGCCCCGTCTCGTTTCGGCATCGAGATCCTCAACGACGAACGGCTCGATCCGGCCTATCTCGCCGTGGTCGACAGCGTCGAGGAGGCCGTGGTCAACGCCATGCTCGCCGCCGAGGATGCCGGCGGCACGCCCTATGATCGTTTCCTGATCAAGGCCCTGCCGCACCCGCCCCTGATGGAGCTGATGCGGCGCTATGGTCGGGTGGCGTGAGGGCTTGCACTTTCAGCGCAAGGGCAACCGCTTGTAGCGACCCGGCTCCTCCGGGTCGTGATGCTGGCTGTAAGGCCCCTCCTCCAGGAACAGCCTGTGACAGAAGGCGAGCTTGTCCTTCGACAGGGTGACGCCGAGACCGGGCCCCTCCGGCACGGCGACGAGATTGTCGACCGGCGCGAAGACGCCTTCCTCCACCACATCGTAAGGCTGCATGCGGAACAGCGACTGGCTGGGCTCGCGCAGATGGGAGAAGGCCGCGCTCAGATGCAGATAGACGGCACTGCCGATGCCGGTATTGGCGCTGTAGCACCAGAAATCGATGCCCATCGCCTCGCAGGCGCCGATGAAGCGCACCGTGCGGCCGATGCCGCCATGCACGTTGACGTCGGTGACGATGGCATCGGGCACGCCGAGCGCCACTGCCTTCTGGATATCGACATTGTGCCCCGAGAAGGGAATGGCGGTGTGCCGGCGCAGGCTCGCCATCTCCTCGAAGGTGGCGCAGGGCTCCTCCCAGTTGCGGATGTCGAGATCCTCGATGCGGCTGGCGATGCGTTTGGCCTCGGTCACCGAATAGGCCATGTTGGAATCGATGCGGATGATCGCATCCGGCCCGAGCTGCCGGCGCATCAGCCTGAGCGCCTCGATGCTCGGCTCGGGATCGCGGGTGCAGAGCTTGCCCTCGAAGATGGTGGTGCCGAACCGCTCCTTCAGGCCAACGCAATAGTCCGCCACGGCCTCCGGCGTGAGTTCGCCGCCCTTGCCGTTCCTGGCCTGGCGAAAGCCGAAATAGTCGGCGAAGGCGATCTTATTGCGCACGGCCCCGCCGAGCAGGTCGTAGAGCGGGCGGCCCGCCGCCTTGCCCTTGATGTCCCACAGCGCCGTCTCGATAGCGGCGAAGGCCCGGATCGAGGCGAAGTCGACATTGGAGGTCACGCCGCGCCAGCTCGGCAGGCTGGCGAGTTCGGCGCCGGCGACGTCATGGGCATCGCGCCCGATCAAGGCCGGCGTCATCCGCTCGACGATGGCGCAGGCCTGCCAGGAGGCGGCTTCGCCGAGCCCGGTGATGCCTTCGTCCGTCTCCACCTCGACGACGCAGCGCGAGGATCCCGGCAGCCAGCCGAAGGACCACCAATACGGCGCCTCGATCGGCAGGTTGATCGGCGTGGCACGGATGGCGGTGATCTTCATGGGATGGGGGGGTCCTGGCGGGGTGGGAGAGGTAAGCTGTGGCGGGGATGAGGAGGATTGGCAAGTACCCTGGGAGCGCGGACCTCCAGTCCGCTCTTGGAAACGCCGCCTTATCAGAAGAAAGAGGCGGACAGGATGTCCGCGCTCCAATCTCACTCCAATCGGCGCCGGAACAGCCAGCTGGCCGCCGCCAGCGAAACGGCCGCGATGACTGCCATCGGCCAAGTGTTGGCGAGCACGGCGTCGAAAGGCAGGTCGCGCAGAAACACGCCCTTCACGATCACCAGGAAATAGCGCAGCGGGTTGATCACCGTGATCGGCTGCAACCAGGCCGGCATGTTCTCGATCGGCGTGGCGAAGCCCGAGAGCAGCATGGCCGGTACGAGGAAGAGGAAGGCCCCGAGAATGGCCTGCTGCTGGGTGGTCGACAGGGCCGAGATGAACAGGCCGATGCCGGCCACGGCGAGGAGATAGAAGACCGCGCTGCCGTAGAGCAGCAGCAGGGAGCCGCGCAGCGGCACCCCGAAGATCAGGACGGCGGCCACGATGTAGACGGTCAGATGGAAGGTGCCGATCAGCATGGGCGGCAGCACCTTGCCCAACAGGATTTCATGCGTGCGCAGAGGCGAGACCATGAGCTGGTCGAAAGTGCCGAGTTCCCGCTCGCGCGCGATCGACAAGGCCGTGACGATCAGCCCGATCAGGAGCGCGATGGCCGCCACCAGATTGGGCACCATGAACCATTGGAAGATCAGGTTCGAGTTGAACCAGTTGCGCGCGACCACGTCGATGGCCCGCCCTCCGGCCGCTTTGCCGAGGGCGGTATCGGCGCCGAGGCCGGCGGCGATCTGGTTGAGATAGCCCGCCACGATCTGCGATGCATTGGACTTGCGGCCATCGAGGACAAGGCCGAGATCGGCCGGCCGGCGCGCCTCGATGTCGCGCGAGAAGGTCGGGCCGATCTCGATGGCGGCGATGACCTCCTGCCTGTCGATGGCGGTGCGCAGTTCTCCCGGATCCTGCGTGCGGCGGACGGAACGGAAGGTGGGCGAGCCTTCGACGCGCCGGATGAGCTCCTGGCTCCAGGCGCCATTGTCGCGGTTGAGCACGAGAACATCGACATTCTTCACCTCCAGCGTGGCGGCGAAGGAAAACACCAGGAGCTGGAGGATGGGCGGCACCACCAGAATGATGCGGCTCTTGGGATCGCGCAGGATCCCCAGCAACTCCTTGATGATCAGGGCCTTGAGGCGAATCCAGGCCATCTCAGCCGATCCTCTTGCGGGTGCTGCGGGCCGCTGCCAGGAAGAAGACGAAGCCGATGAACAGCATCACCGCGATGGCCTTGAGGAACATCGGCCAGATGTCGCCGGCGAGGAACACCGATTGCAGGCTGGGAATCAGATAGCGCACGGGCAGGATCAAGGTGATCCACTGGATTACCTGAGGCATCGAATTGATCTCGAACAGGAAGCCCGACAGCAGGAAGGCCGGCAGGAAGGCCGAGATCAAGGCGAGTTGCGAAGCCAGGAACTGGTTCTTGGTGGCGGCCGAGATCAGGAGTCCCTGCCCCAGTGCCGGGATGAGGAAACTGGCCGACAAGGCATAGAGCGCCAGCAGCGAGCCCCGGAACGGCACGCCGAACAGGAGGACCGCCACCAGCACGCACAGGGTCATCGAAGTCAGGCCGAGCAGGAAATAAGGTATGAGCTTGCCGGCCAGCAATTCGGCAGCGCTGACCGGCGTCGCCATCATCGCCTCCATGGTGCCGCGCTCCCATTCACGGGCCACCACCAGCGAGGTCAGCAGCGTGCCGATCAGCGCCATGACGATGGCGATGGAGCCGGGAACCAGGAAGTTTCGGCTGGTCAGCTCGGGGTTGAACCAGAAGCGCTGTTCCACCTCGATCGCCGGCCGGCCGACGCCGCGCTCTCCGCCCCGGATCGCTGCCCAGCTGGCGATGACGCCGCGGGCATAGTTCTGCACGAAATTCGCATTGTTCGGATCGGAGCCGTCGACGAGGACCTGGATCGCCGGCCCGGTGGCGGAGGCGAAATCGGCGGCAAAAGTCGAGGGAATGACGATGATGCCCTTGATCCGGCCGAGGATCAGCGCCTCCTCGAAGTCGCGCCGGTCATGCCCCTGCTCGACCTCGAAATAGCCGGAGGCCTGGAAACTCGCGGCAATGTCACGGGTCAAAGGCGACGGATCCTCGACAACCAGTCCCACCCGGGTGCGGGTGGCGTCGAGCGACACGCCATAGCCGAAGAGGAAAAGCAGAATCAGGGGCAACACGAAGGCGATCAGGATGGAGCTGGGATCGCGGACGATCTGATAGCTTTCCTTGCGAACCAGGGCGGCGAAGCGCAGCAGCCGGGCGGAGCGGTCCGCCGCGACGGATGGCTGCGCGGTTTCCCCCGCCGCTGTAGAGCGCCCTGGTCCGTGCTCGCTCATGCCGCCTTGGCCTCCGAACCCTGCACGAGCGCGACGAAGGCATCCTCCATGGTCGGATCGGGATTGCCGGCATCGGCCACCCGTGCCTTGAGTTCGTCAGGCGAACCCAGCGCGATCGAACGCCCGCGATAGATCAGCGAAATCCGGTCGCAATATTCGGCCTCATCCATGAAATGGGTGGTGACCAGCACGGTCACGCCCTTTTCGACCAGCGCATTGATATGGGTCCAGAATTCGCGCCGCGTGATCGGATCGACACCCGATGTCGGCTCGTCGAGGAAAAGCGCTTCGGGCTCATGCATGACGGCGCAGGCGAGCGCCAGGCGCTGTTTGAGGCCGAGCGGCAGATCCTTGGCGGACATGCTCCGGCGCCCTCCGAAATCGAAGATCTCGGTCATCAGTTCGATGCGCTCGCGCTTGCGCGCGCCGGTCAGGCCATAGACGCCGGCAAAGAAGGCGAGATTCTGCGCCACGCTGAGATCGCCATAGAGCGAGAATTTCTGGGCCATGTAGCCCAGGCGATTGCGGGCCTCGGCCGAGTCGCGCCTGAGGTCGAAGCCGGCGACCCGCCCCTCGCCGCCGGTGGGCTTGAGCAAGCCGCACAGCATCTTGAAGGTGGTGGACTTGCCGGCGCCGTTCGGCCCCAAGAGCCCGAAGATCTGCCCGCGCGGGATCTCGAAGGAAATATCCTGCGCCGCGGCGAAATCGCCGAAATGCTTGGTCAGGCCGCGCGCCTCGATCACGGGCCTGCCCTCCTCGGTAGGAAGTGCCTGGGTCGCCTCGGCCAGCCGCGAGCGCCCGCCGGGGCCGCCACCGAGCAGATCGACGAAGGCATCCTCGAAGCGCGGCTGGATCGGTTGGGGCTTTGCACGGGCGCCCGCGGCGCGCGCCGCCTCCTCGGCAAGCCCTGCCCCCTCCCCGGTCACCAGCCGGATGGCCTGGCCCTGAATGACACCGTCGACGATCCCCGGCACGGCAAGCGCCCGCGACAGGGCCGGACGGCGGCGGCCCTCGATATCGCCGAGCCGGAACACCCGGCCTTCGACCTTGCCGGTGAGTTCGGAGGGCACGCCGGCAAACAGCAGCTTGCCCCGGTTCAGCAACAAGACGCGGTCGCAAGCCTGGGCCTCGTCGAGATAGGCGGTGGACCAGACCACGCCGATGCCCTCGCGGGTGAGGTCCTCCACCATCTTCCACAGATCGCGCCGCGAGATCGGATCGACGCCGACACCCGGCTCATCCAGCAGCAGCAGGCGCGGCTTCTTGAGAAGCGCACAGGCCAGGCCCAGCTTCTGCTTCATGCCGCCGGACAGCCGCCCTGCCAGGCGGGTGGTGAAGGCGGCCAGATCGGTGAAGGTGAGAAGTTCGTCGAAGATGGCGGCGCGTTCGCTTTTCGGCAGCCCGCGCAGATCGGCGTAGAGATCGAGGTTTTCCTGAACCGAAAGGTCCTCGTAGAGGCCGAAGCGCTGGGGCATGTAGCCGATCGCCGCCTGGATCGAAGCCGCGTCGCGGGCGGTGTCGAAGCCGAGCACCGTCAGGCTGCCTTCATCGGGCAGCATCAGGCCGGTCATCAGGCGGATCAGCGTGGTCTTGCCCGCGCCGTCGGGGCCGACCAGCCCGGTGATCTCACCCGGCCGGATCGTGGCCTCGATGCCGTCGAGAGCCTGGATCGCCTCGCCGAAATGCTTGCTGACACCGGAAATCTGGACGACCGCATCGGTCATGCGCGTTGCCTTTCAGGGCTTGCCGCCATCCACCGCTGCTCCATCGGACAGGCGTACCGTCACCGGCATGCCCTGCAGGAGCGCGCTGTCGGGCTCGTCGACCACGATGCGCAGGCGATAGACCAGATCGGTGCGCAGTTCCGGCGTCTCCACCGTCTTCGGCGTGAACTCGGCAACCGGCGAGATGAAGCCGACGCGGCCCCTGTAGCGCTTGGCCGGATCGGTATCCGAGCGCACCTCCACCATTGTGCCGGTATGGACACGTCCAAGATCGGTTTCAGCGATGAAGGCCCGGACCCAGACCGGCTTGGTGAGCGACAGCACGAAAGCGATGTCGTTGGGGGCAAGGATCGCGCCCTTCTCGTGGACGCGCGAAAGGATGACACCATCGGCTGGAGCGACCAGGGTGGCATCGCCAACGGTCGTCCGGGCCGAAGCGAGATTGGCCTCGGCCGCCTCCAGGCTGGCCTTGGCGGCGGCGATGTCCTCCGAGCGCGTGCCCTGCTCCAGCAGGGTCAGGGCTTCCCTGGCCGCGTTGACCCGGGCTTGTGCCGCATCGCGCGCGGCGACCGCCTGGTCGAGACCGCCCTGGGAAACGGTGCCGCTCGGCCGAAGCTGGAAGGACCGGGTGTAGCTTTGTTCGGCATTGATGAGATCGGCCTGGCGTTCGGCGAGTACGGCCTTGGCCTGCGCGATCTCGGCGGCGCGGGGACCGGCCTCCAGCTTGGCGAGCGTGGCGCGCTGGCTGGCCGCCTGGGCCTGCGCCACCTCGACCAAGTCCTGATACGGCCTGACGTCCAGGCGAGCGAGCGTATCGCCGGCCTTCACGCTATCGCCCTCGTCCACCAGCGTCTCGGCAAGCCTGCCGCTGACGCGAAAACCGAGCTGCACCTGGCGGATGTCAACATTGCCATAGAGCACCAGTTCCTTCCCGGTGCGTTCGACCCAGCCCATGCGCTGGGGCAGATCGAACCACCAGCCGGCGAACCCGGCACCGGCGATTGCGAGCAGGACGACGGGAATGGCAGCTTTCTTCATGAGCGGCCTCCTTCCGCAACCAGCGCGGCAACGAGTTCGCCGGCATGGCGCCGTACGGTTTCGACCTCGTCGGCGCCGATGGTGTCCCAGGCGAGATGACGTTTCACGGCCGCATGCGCGACGCGGAAGACCATCAGGCCGCCAAGCAGGGACAGGGTGCGCAACCTGACATGGCGGGACGTTCCGTCCTCACCGAGCACGATGCCCACCAGCATGGTTGCCGCCTCGAGCATGGGCTTCATCACCTGCGCGAAGATACGCTCGAAAGCCTCCGTCGGTTCCATCTGCTCGCGAATGAGGAAACGCGCCAGCGGCTCGGATATCGGTCCGATGAACAGGGTCGCCATGGTTTGGGTCAACTCGGTCAGGAAGGCCTGGGCTTCCTGCCGGTCGATGGCGCCTCCCCCGCTCGCGGCTTCGGCAAGGCGAGCCCGGATACGCCCGCCCAAACCGCCGACATGAGATGAAATCAGGTTGGCAATATGGTCCGCGGTGGCGACGTAGAGCCCTTCCTTGGAGCCGAAATAATAGGTGATCGCCTGCAGATTGACGCCGGCGGCATCCGCCAGCATGCGGGTCGAAGCACCGTCGAAGCCATAACGGCCGAACACGCCGATCGACGCATCGAGCAGCTTCTCACGGGTTGCATCGCCGCGGCCGTTCGAGGCCGGAGGAGGAGATTGTTTCTTGACCATGACGCAACCCATAGACGAAATTTGCATTTCAGTCAATCGATTGAATTATAAAATCGGAACATAACACCCCGAATGACGGGCTGGCGAGGTCAAGTCTGGCGTAGGCCAGCCACACCGAGGTCCCAGGGTATTGCTGGCGACATTTTCCTTGAAACATTTCCACGGGGATGGACATTGGCAGCCAAGGCGACACGAAGCAGGCCAGATGACGCAACTCGACGAATATGCGCTGGGCGACGGCACCAAGAAATCGAACCGGCAGGCCGAACTGCTGCGGTTGCTCGAGCGCAGCCATTACCTCTCGATCGAGGAAATCGCCGAACGTTTTGCCGTGACGACACAAACCGCCCGTCGCGACATCGTCGCGCTGGAAGCCACCGGCCAGGTGCGCCGCCTGCATGGCGGGGCCACGATCGCCACACCGGTGGATGCCGTCGCCCGTCGCCAGCGGCGCATCGAAAACGCCTCGCAGAAGGCCCGGGTGGCAGCTCTCGTCGCCCAGGTCATTCCGGACGGGGCCGCCGTCTTCATGGACACCGGAACGACCTGCGAAGCGGTCGCCTATGCGCTGCTGCAGCGGCGAGACCTGCGGATCGTCACCTATAGCCTGCGGGTGGCCACCATCTTCAGCGAGAATTCCAGTTTCGCCCTGGCGATTCCCGGCGGCTCCGTGCGGCCGGTGGATGGTGGCGTCTTCCGGGAGGATACGGCCGACTATATCCGCCGCTTCAAGTTCGACTTTGCCGTGATCTCGGTCAGCGGCATCGACCAGGCCGGCGACATCTGCGACGACGACCTGGCCGAGGTCTCGGCCGTTACCGCCGCCCTGGCGCAGACCGAGCGCACCATCCTGGCCGTGGACAGCACGAAATTCGGCAAGCGTGCGCTGGTCAGGCTCGGCTCGCTCGAAGATGTCGACATCCTGGTCAGCGACGACATTCCCGCCCCCTTTCGCGACAGGGTGCACCGAAGCGGCGTGGAAACCCGTGTCGCCGTCGCGGACGCGCAGGAAGCCCCTCTCGAATGGTAGCGGTCAGCGTCGCCTCGCAGCCCATGACCGCGACGTGACGGCGGCGCTGATGCCGTGGCTTTGAACATCGACACGGCGGCGCCGGAAGAGGCATCACCCGTCTCGGCGATGCCAAGCTGCCGTACCGAGCGCATGAGCACCACCAATTCTGGTTGTTTTGGTCCGAGACTTGCATCAGACCAGCTTGGCATCGATGGCCAGCCACACGAGATGGGCATCGTTGCGGGCACCGAGCTTGGTCTTGATCTGATAATGGTAATTGCGAACCGTCTTGAGGCTGAGATGCATGGACGTGCTGATCGCCTCGGCCGACCAGCCCGATGCGACCAGGCGCAGAATCTCGGTCTCGCGCGGGCTGAGCTCGGCCAGCGGCGATGAGGCATGGGTGAGGCGTTCGGCCGCGATCTCGCGCGCCACGTCATTGCTCATCGCCCGTTCGCCCTTGGCCACCAGGGCAACGGAATTGACGAGCTCGGCGGCATCGCTGCCCTTGGTGACATAGCCGGCGGCCCCCGCCTCGAACGCCTTGAGGGCGAAAGCGGCCCCGCTGTGCATGGTAAAGATGAGAACCCGGGCGGCATGATCCCATTGGCGGATATGGCGCAAGGCTTCGATGCCGCTGAGGCCCGGCAGGGAAAGATCCATCACCACCACGTCGGGCTTGGCTTTCCGGTAGACCTCATAGGCCGAAACGGCATCGCTGGCTTCGGCCACCACGCGATAGCCGGGCACCTTTTCGAGCAGCCGCCGATACCCCTCCCTGACGACGGGATGGTCATCCACCAGCAGGATGCTGAGATCGCTCATGCCGGGACAGGCTGGGCCGGGCCGCGCATCCGATTGGCGCGATCCGCAAGCAACGGAATGATTGCAGCGATGCGAACGCCGTGTCGCGCCTGGCCGATGGAAAGGCTTCCGCCCAGTGCCGTCACCCGTTCCCGCATGCCGAGAATTCCATGCCCGGCCTCCATGGTCAGCCGTAGCGGATTGCCGCCGCCGTCATCCTCGACGCTGAGCTCGACAGCGCCCCCCTCCTGCAGGCCTGTTCGCTTGACGAACAGGCGGATATCGCGCGGCTTGCCGTGGCGCGCGGCATTGGTCAGGCATTCCTGTGCAATGCGATAGATGCTGAGGGCGATGGCGTGCGGAAGGCCGGTGAGATTGCCGGCGATATCAAGGTGGAATCGGGCGCGCGTGGTGTTGCCGACATTCCAGCCAGCCACGAGTTGGGCCAGACTGGCCTCCAGGCCCAGTTCCTCGAGCTCCTGCGAACGCAACCGTTGCAGGGTGCCGCGCAAGGTCGCATTCATCCGCCGGGTCACTTCGGCGATGGATCGAGCGTCCTTGGCAATCTCCGGCCGGTCCTCGGCCTCCAATTCGATGGCGCCGGCAAGGGCATTGACGGCCGCCAGACACTGGCCGAATTCGTCGTGGAGATCGCGCGCCAGCGTGCGTCGTTCCTCCTCCTGCACCTGGAACAGGCGGTTGGTGAGGGCGACGCGCTGGGCCGTGGTCTCGGCCAAACGGCAGGTGAGATCGTTCAAGGCGCCGGCGATGCGATCGAATTCCGCCGTCCGGTAGCCGGGCAGACGATAGCCGTAATCCCCGCGTTCGAGGCGGCGCAGGCCGGCGACGATGGCACGCGCCGGCAGAAGGGACTGGCCGATAAAAAGCCCGGCGAGTACGCCGATGGCGACCGCCAGCAGGCCCGCCACGCTGAGCACGATGGTGATGCGGTCCCAGGCCAGCCGCACGGCGGCACCGTGGTCGGGCACGGCCTCGATCGTGCCGGCCTGAGGCTGGCGGTCACTGAGGGGGCGCTCGACGGCCTGGTTGGGCCCGAACAGCCAATCATAGGACGTTTCGAACCAGGCCGGCGCGGGACGGCCGATCGTCTCGAGCTGGCTGCACAGGCGCCGGGGCGCTTCCTGGCCGAGCGTGACGGTTATGCATATGCCCGGCGAAATCACCTTCATCGTCACGATGGTGTTCCAATCGGGCAAGGGCAGGATGAGGTTGCGCGAAAGTCCGCCGCGCCAGAGCAGCTCGCGCCAATAGAGAGCTTCCAGCGCTTTGGAGACCCGCTCGGCCGAGGCGCGTGTCTCCGTTTCGGTGGCATGGCGCGTATCGTGCAAGACCCAGCCGATGGCACAGGCGAGGCAGAGAACGATGGCGGCTGCGAGCCGCAAAACCAGATGACCGAAGAGGTTCATGGCCCACTCTTGCTGGATCGACCCCCTCGAATAGTGAGCATGGCCCACAGGGCTGGCAAGCACAAAGGCTGCGAGACGACGCCCGGAAGCCAATGTCGGGCAAAATGCCCAAATGAGATCGGGACCTCTACCCAGGCTGCCGGCTTTCACCGTTGCTAGCCTGGAACATGATCCATCGATCCATAGCAACCGTCAGCAAGTCCCCTGAGTCCAAACGTCCAATGAGTCCGACCGTCCCATGAGCGAGCGTCAACCGCGCCTTTCCGGTGCAGATCCCCTGCTGTCCTGGCTCATCTTTACCGGCGTCAGCATCTTCGCCTTCCTCGTACTCTGGTATTTTGGCTTCATCGCCAAGATGATCGACGAGGACAGGACCTATATCTCCGTTGTCATCGTCCTCCTCTATGTCGCAAGCAGTCTACATTGCCTGTGGCGTATCGTTTTCATCGGGCGCGAGGGGGAGGCTGCCCGCCGCACGGCCCAGTGGGTCATTCGAGGTGGCAAGTCCGCCCTGGCGACCATGGGTTCGGTGCCCGACGGAAAGCTTGGGCAAGGCCTGGTCGCCGGCCACATACGCGACCTCGTCACCAAGGCCGACCTGCAAGGCTCGGCCCGCCTCGACCAAACCTTGCTGTTGCGTGTCCTCGCCGACCGGCTGCGGGGTTCCAACCGCTATGGTGCCTTTGCCAGCGATACGTTGATGAAGCTCGGGCTGCTCGGCACCATCGTCGGCTTCATCATGATGCTGGCTCCGATCGCCGGGCTCGACACCGACAGCAAGGAAGCCGTGCGCAGTTCGATGTCGCTGATGAGCGGGGGCATGGCGGTCGCCATGTACACCACGCTGGTAGGCCTGATCGGTTCGATCATGATCAAGGTGCAATATCATTTCCTCGACGGCGCCACCTCGCGCATCTTCTCCTTCGCGGTCGATCTCACCGAAGTCCATGTGATTTCGGCGCTGGAAGCGCAAAGGGCGCCGGGATGATCGATGACTTCGATCTCCACGGACGGGAAGAAGCCTTCGACCCGTTCAGCGTGGTGCTGTTCAAGGCCCTGCAGGTCATCGCCTTCCTGTTCTTCGTGGTGTTCATCATCATTTCCCCCAAGGCCAATGAGGGCAAGGTCGACAGCAAGGCCGAGTTCATCATCACCATGGATTGGCCGGATAATCATCCCGACGACATGGACATCTTCGTCCAGGATCCGCTCGGCAACATCGCCTGGTACCGCCGGCGCGAAGCGGGTTTCCTGGTGCTCGACCGCGACGATCGCGGCGGCCTCAACGATTTCGTCATGGTCAACGGGCGCAAGCAACAGACCAAGGTGCGCGAGGAGCTCGTCAGCATTCGCGGTTTCGTCGCCGGCGAATACACCGTGAACGTCTATCACTTCACCGCCCTGACCAAGCAGCCGGTGCCGGTGACGGTAACGGTGCAAAAGCTCAATCCGGTCGCCAAGATCGTCGCCCGGGAGACGATTGAAACGGCTGACGGGGGAAGCGAGCAGACCGCCATACGCTTCACCATGGACGCGCAGGGCGAGGTCACCGGCACCAGCCGGGAGGCCAAGTCGATCTTGCGCGGCATGCACAATGCCTGGAGCAAGAATCTATGACCGCGGCAATGACGGTGGGCGGCGATCATGCTTGAGACCAACCTGCTCTGCCTGGTGCTCGCCTATGTCTTCCTCAGCCTCCTGATGCTCACCGTGCTGATCGGGCTGGCATTGCCGCGTCTGGTCAAGATCGGCGCGATCGTCGTGGCGAGCCTGTTCTATGTCGTCGTGTTCTTCTCGATGCAAGGCTTGCTGGGCTGGTCGGCACCCGTCGGCGTGCCGGCCCGCTTTCAGGTGCTGTGGACGAGGATCGTCGAACCCAATGTCGTCCAGGGCGAAACCGGTGCCATCCATCTCTGGCTCGAGGAGCTGGATGCGGCCAACCTGCCGACCGGCGAGCCGCGCGCCTATCGCCTGCCTTATACGACGAACCTCGCCGGCCGGGTGGCCAAGGCGCAAAAGGAGATCGAGAAGGGCAATCTGCAGGGGGGACGCGCGGAATTTTTCGGAACGGGAGCATCGCAAAGCGTCCCCACCGGCCCGCTGCAAACCGGAGCACCGCCCGGAGGGGATCCTTCCGGCGGCGGCCTGTTCGACCCGGCTTTTCTCGGCGGGCAATCGCGCAACGTCGATCTCGTGCCGCTACCGAAACCGGCGTTGCCGCCGAAGAACATACCCTGACACTGCCTTGCCGTTCATCGCGGCAGCGACGCTGCCTTCCATGATCTGAACCATGCGGTCTTCAACAGAATTGGAAATGGGACATGCCGGACACGAAGGACGACAATGTCCAGGGCAAACTTCTTCTGAGGGGCGGAGCCCTTTGGCTCATCGTTGCCCTTGTCCTTGCCTGGTGCCTGGTGGGACTGGCCTTGCAACTCCCGGGATTCGGTGCTGTCTTCCCCGGAAAATATCAGCGTATCCTGCAGGCGCATATCGACTTTCTCTTGATGAGCGCGCTGCTTTTGGGCTTCTACGGCACCAGGATCGCGCTGCCATGGCATGTCCGCTGGGCCATGGTCATCGGTGCGTTCACAAATTCGATGCTCTTCCTGCTGATGGCCATCTTTCCTGCCCTGGACCCGACCGGCCCGTCGCCCGTCACGGGATTTGCCCGCACGATTTTCATCGGCCTCAATCTGTTGAGCTTCTTGATCACCAGCTATGGCTTTGGGCGTGGAGCTGTCCTGGCCTTGCGATCGACCTTCACACGCTGATCGCTCTTTCAACCGGCCAAACGACGAGGGGGTGAAACGCCGGTGCGTTTCACCCCCTCGGATGTTCGGTAGCCGTCCTTGCGAGGCAGGCTATTCCGCGCCGGCTGGTGCGTCGGGCTCGCGCTGCGGCGGTCCTTTCGGCTTGGCCTTCGGTTTCTTGGCCGAGGCCTGGCTGTTGTCGGCCACCACCGGTTCGGGCTTGGGCTTGGCCGGGCCTGCCGGATATTCGAAGCCCAGTTCCTGCCTGCCCTCTTCGTTGGTGACAACCGTCACCCGCACGGCGCCGCCCGACTTCAGCCGGCCGAACAGTACCTCGTCGGCCAGGGGCGTCTTGATGGCCTGCTGGATCAGGCGCGCCATCGGCCGGGCGCCCATGAACTCGTCATAGCCATTGGCCACCAGCCAGGTACGGGCATCGTTGGAGAGTTCCACCGCAACATGCCGATCGGCAAGCTGCACTTCGAGCTGCGCGATGAACTTGTCGACGACCTGGCTGACGATCTCCTGCGACAGATGGTCGAAGGCAATGGTCGCATCCAGGCGGTTGCGGAACTCCGGCGTGAACAGGCGGTTGATCGCCTCGGTGTCGTCGCCCTCACGCTTGTTCTTGGTGAAGCCGAAGGCCGCCTTGGCCAGATCCGCCGCGCCGGCATTGGTGGTCATGATCAGGATCACATTGCGGAAGTCGACGCTCTTGCCGTTGTGATCGGTGAGCTTGCCGTGATCCATCACCTGCAACAGGATGTTGAACAGGTCCGGATGGGCCTTCTCGATCTCGTCCAGCAGCAGCACGCAATGCGGATTCTGGTCAATGCCGTCGGTGAGCAGGCCGCCCTGGTCGAAGCCGACATAGCCGGGAGGCGCACCGATCAGGCGCGACACCGTATGGCGCTCCATATATTCGGACATGTCGAAGCGCAGCAGGTTGATGCCGAGCACCGAGGCAAGCTGGCGGGCGACTTCGGTCTTGCCGACGCCTGTCGGCCCCGAGAACAGATAATTGCCGATCGGCTTTTCGGGATCGCGCAGGCCGGCACGGGCCAGCTTGATGGCAGCCGAAAGCTGCTTGATCGCCTTGTCCTGCCCGTAGACCACCCGCTTGAGGTTGGTCTCCAGATTCCTCAGCGTCTCCGTATCGTCCTTCGACACGGTCTTGGGCGGGATGCGCGCCATGGTGGCGATAGTCGCCTCGATCTCCTTGACGCCGATCGTCTTCTTGCGCCGGCTTTCGGTCACCAGCATCTGCGAAGCGCCGGTCTCGTCGATGACGTCGATCGCCTTGTCCGGCAACTTGCGGTCATTGATGTATTTGGCCGACAGCTCCACCGCCGCCTTGATGGCGTCGTTGGTGTAGCGCAGCTTGTGATATTCCTCGTAATAAGGCTTGAGGCCCTTGAGGATCTCGATGGTGTCGGGGATGGAGGGCTCCGCCACGTCGATCTTCTGGAACCGGCGCACCAAGGCGCGGTCCTTTTCGAAATACTGGCGGTACTCCTTGTAGGTGGTCGAGCCGATGCAGCGCAGCAGGCCGGCGGCCAGGGCGGGCTTGAGCAGATTGGAGGCATCCATGGCCCCGCCCGAGGTAGCGCCGGCGCCGATCACCGTATGGATCTCGTCGATGAACAGGATCGCGCCCGGATAGGCCTCGATCTCCTTCACCACCTGCTTGAGGCGCTCCTCGAAATCGCCGCGGTAGCGCGTGCCGGCGAGCAGCGTGCCCATGTCGAGCGCGAACACGGTGGCGCCGCGCAGCACTTCCGGCACGTCGCCTTCGATGATGCGGCGCGCGAGGCCCTCGGCGATCGCCGTCTTGCCGACGCCGGGATCGCCGACGAAGAGCGGATTGTTCTTCTGCCGGCGGCAGAGCACCTGGATGGTGCGCGTAATCTCGCTGTCGCGCCCGATCAACGGGTCGATCTTGCCGTCCCGGGCCTTCTTGTTGAGATTGACGCAATAGGCGTCGATAGCGTCCTGCTTCTTCTTGGACGCATCCTCGCCATTGGCCGTCGCCTTCGGGCTGTCGCCATCGGTCTCGTCGACGCCGCGCGGTGCCTTGGCTTCCGACAGGCCGGGACGCTTGGCGATGCCGTGCGAGATGTAGTTCACGGCGTCATAGCGCGTCATGTCCTGCTCCTGCAGGAAATAGGCGGCATGGCTCTCGCGCTCGGCGAAGATCGCCACCAGCACGTTGGCGCCGGTGACTTCCTCGCGGCCCGAGGACTGCACGTGAATGACCGCGCGCTGGATGACGCGCTGGAACCCTGCCGTCGGCTTGGCGTCGTCGCGGCCGTCGGAGACCAGATTCTCCAGTTCGGTGTCGATATATTCGACCAGGTTGCGGCGCAGAATGTCGAGATCGACATTGCAGGCTCGCATCACAGCCGCCGCGTCCTGATCCTCGATCAGGGAGAGCAGCAGATGTTCGAGAGTCGCATATTCGTGATGGCGCTGATTGGCAGCGGCCAGAGCGCGATGGAGGGACTGTTCGAGGTGTCTTGAAAAGGATGGCACGATCAGTTCCTCACTTTTCTTCCATGACGCATTGCAGCGGATGCTGATGCTTACGGGCAAAATCCATGACTTGAGTCACCTTGGTCTCCGCGACCTCATAGGTGTAGATGCCACACTCTCCCACGCCATTGTGGTGAACATGCAGCATGATGTGGGTGGCACCGTCACGATCCTTGTTGAAGAAGCGCTCCAGCACCTCGATGACGAATTCCATCGGGGTATAATCGTCATTCAGCAACAGGACCCGGTAGAGTTTGGGGCGTTTGGTCGCCGGCCGCGTCTTGGTGATCACGGCCGCGTTAGTGCCCTCACCGCCACCTGGAGCTCGGGGTTCGCGGGCCATGCCGATCAGGGGAAACGGCTTGTGCGCGGCGCTCACTGCAATATCCAGAATCGTTGAATCTTCCATTTCGACAACTGCAATCGCCTGCAGCCTAACATGATCTCGACGAGGAAAAAGGCTTCCACGAACTGAATTTATGATCGCCCCCGACTTTCCGCTAGTGCGACAACGCGCAATAATGGGTTCCACGTTCTGAACAGCGGGTGAAGTGCCTCTTTTTCATTCATTCTCAACCAATCGGACAATCATGCGACCAAAATGCCGCGCTGGCTGGGCACTTAACCGATCCGTAACCGCGTCCGCCTAGGTTCATTGACTGTGTCGTCCCTGCAGCGGCACGGTGAGACGGCCTCCCTCCGGCAACGGGGTGGGGTGAGCCCCGGACGAAGGGCGAATGAGACCACCGGTCTCGCAGGGACATGTAATGGACGGTGCCGTCGCGCCGGTGAGTATTGGGGACTTTGCATGCTATCGCGTTGGATCGGGGGCGGACTGGCCCGGACCACCACAATGGTTGCAGCCGGCTTGGTAGTGTTCACGACAACCCTGGCCTTTCATCCGGATGAAGCGGATGCGCGCCGCCGCGGCCATCATGCCGCCCCGGCGCAGAAATCGATGAAGCATGCGCGCAGCAAGCGCGTGCGCTCGGAATCGGCCGCCTCGGCCATTCCCGCCGACATGCGCAACAATCCGCGCTATGCCGCCATCGTGGTCGACGTAAAGACCGGGCGCACGCTTTATGAGGCCTCCCCCGAAGCCTTGAGGCATCCCGCCTCCATCACCAAGGTGATGACGCTCTATCTCCTGTTCGAACAGTTGCAGGCCGGCCGGCTCTCGATGGCGACCGAGCTTCCCGTTTCCGCCCACGCCGCCTCCCAGTCCCCCACCAAGCTCGGCCTGCGCGCCGGCCAGACCATCCGCGTCGACGACGCCATCAAGGGCATGGTGACGCGCTCGGCCAATGACGCCGCCGTGGTGGTGGCCGAAGCCCTCGGCGGCTCGGAAGGCAATTTCGCCAACTACATGACGCGCAAGGCCCGTGCGCTGGGCATGTCGCGCACCACCTTCGTCAACGCCTCCGGCCTGCCCGACAACCGCCAGATCACCAGCGCCCATGACCTCGCCATCCTCGGCATGGCCATCCAGAAGCGCTTCCCGAACTATTATCGCCTGTTCTCGACCCGCAGCTTCGTCTACCGCGGACGCCCGATCCCGGGGCACAACCGCTTGCTGGGTTCGGTGGAAGGCGTCGACGGCATCAAGACCGGCTACACCAATGCCAGCGGCTTCAATCTGCTGACCTCGGTCAAGCGCAACGACAGGCAGTTGGTCGCCGTGGTGATGGGCGGCCGCAGCGCCGCCTCGCGCGACGTCGTGATGCGCCGCCTGATCGATGCCTATCTGCCCGTCGCCTATGCCGGCAACGCGGTCGACCGCTCCGCCACCCAGGTCGCCCGGGCCGAACTCCCAAACGATGCCGAGCCTATGGCCGCACCGCCCCGCCCGCCGGTTGTCCGGCCGGCCGTGGTCGCTGAAGCGGCGAAGGCCCGCCAGGCCGCGCCGGTGGCGGCGCCGATGCCGCCCGAAATCGTCGGGGACGCGGTGCCCGCCTCTGCGCCGCAGGCCCGGCCCCAGCCCGTTCCCGCCAAGCCGGTCATGGCCTTTGCGGCACCCAGCACCCCGAGCATGCGTTGGGTCCAGGGTCTCCAGCCGGTCACGACCGCGCCGGCTACGCCGCCTGTTCGCGCCGGCCAGAGCAGCGAGGCCAGCCCCGACACCACCGCCACGGTGCAGAATGTCCGCACCGTTGCCATCACCCGTGATTCCGTCGCCTTGGCCGCGCCGCAGCGCAGCGGCTGGATCATTCAGATCGGCGCAACGGACAGCGAAGGAGCCGCCCGGCAGTTGCTGTCCAGCGCCAAGGCAGCCGGCAACAAGGCGCTCTCCTCCGCCCGCCCCTTCACCGAGACGGTCAGCCGCAACGGTTCGACCCTGTGGCGGGCACGCTTTGCCGGCTTCAGCGATCAGAACCAGGCCCAGTCGGCCTGCAGCGCCCTCAAGGCGGCCTCCTTCGCCTGCGTTGCTGTGAAGCTCTGATCCTTCGGCCAGAACAAGTATTCCCGTTCAGGCGCGGCCTTCTTCGGACAGGCCGCGCCTTTGTTTTGCGGGAATTGCGCTTTCACACAGAAGGCGCAAAGCAAGGGGGCGATAAACAAGACACCCTGCGATTTCGCTTAGTCGCGGGGAACGCAAAGACACTTCCAGCCCACGGCTTGGAGCCAGCAAGCGTTCAGTCTTGAACGCCGTTGGCCCCAGGATAAAAGCGGCTTTCGCCGGAACACACTTTGCTCTGGGAAAAGGTCGCAAGCTTAATCGTTGCGTAACCATGTTCTGCGACGCTCAAGCATCGTCGGAACCGAGCAAGTTCGGTGGAGTTAGCGTCAATGGCCTTCAAGAAGCATATCCCTGGCCCGGTTGACACGAGCAGCCATCTGCGTCGTGCCCCCCTTGTCGGGATGGATTTTCTTCATGAGCGCCCGGTGCGCTCGACGAATTTCCTGGGCGCTCGCCCCCGGCTGCACCCCAAGGATCTGGTAAGCTTCCTGCTTCGTCATCGCGTCGGACGCCGCCGCTCCGAAGCCCCGCGCGTGCGCATCATCCTTGAAGTGTTCACGCCATCCGGCAAGCCTGCGGTCCAGATAAGCTTCAAGGATTGAACGACCGACAAAGTCGCCGGCGATCTCCGCCCGCAGTTGCATCAGTTCCCCTGCCTGCATGGCCGAAAGGCGCCGGCCCGAAAAACGCCCGCGAATGACCTGCCCGTCCACCGGCTGCCTGCTGGCGTCGAGCATGATCACCAGATCCGCGGTGCGTACCGAGCTGGGTCTCGTCGTCGAACCCGGAATGACGCCATCCGGCAATTGCGGTAGCCAGCCTCGCATGCCCGCAGCCAGGACCAGCAGAGGCAGCCCCATGCCCCAGACGCCGCGTGTCAGCAGATAGAGGCCGAGGGCAAAGGCAAGGAAACTGCCGCCGCGCCGCAGCAGGCTGTCCAGGACCGGCGTCTTCGACAGCATGCCTGGCTTGAGAAACGGCCACAGGCAGAACAGCACCACGCATGCGAAAATAAGCTGGCCCACTTCTATCCGATCTGCGAAACAGCCATCGATTCGAATCTTGGAATCCGAGTCTTGCCAGTTGAGCGTTCCCCGAGCAAAGCGCGTTTAAACGCAAACGCGGCCTTGCTCAAACTCTTTGGTTCGACGCGTCCTGGGATTTGGAGTGACCGCCAAGTCACAAGACGCTCCAGAACCCTGGTCAAGCGAATACGACACTATGCACCTGCGGAGTAAGGGATGGCACGCCAAACCCTGGTGGTTCGAACCGTGGCGGAGTTGCGCCAGGCCGTGAAACGCTTTCGCGAGGTGCAGGAGACGGTCGCCCTGGTGCCGACCATGGGCGCCCTGCATGACGGTCATATCACCCTGGTGCGGCAGGCCCGCCAGCGGGCAAGCCGGGTGGTGGCCACGATCTTCGTCAATCCGACCCAGTTCGCGCCGACCGAAGATCTCGCCAAATATCCCCGCACGGAAGCGGCGGATCTTGCCAGGCTGCGGGATGTCGGCTGCGATCTCCTGTTCGCTCCCGACACCAGCCAGATCTATCCGCACGGCTTCGCCACCACCGTCTCGGTTGCCGGGCCGGCGCAGGCCGGCCTGGAGGATCGCTTCCGTCCCGGCCATTTCGCCGGCGTGGCGACGGTGGTGGCCAAGCTGTTCTGCCAAAGCGGCGCGGACTTCGCCCTGTTCGGCGAGAAGGACTATCAGCAGCTTTGCGTCGTTACCCAGATGGCGCGCGACCTCGATTTGCCGATCACGGTCGTCGGCATTCCGACCGTGCGCGAAGCCGACGGATTGGCGATGTCGTCGCGCAACCGCTATCTCGCGCCGGAACAGCGGGCCAAGGCCCCTCTCCTCCATCGCACCCTCCGGCAGGTCGCCGATGCCCTGATCAAGGGCGTCGACATCGAAGCCGCCCTGGCATCCGGGCGCAGCGCCATCACGGCCGGAGGCTTCGAGCTCGACTATCTGGAAGCACGGCAGGCGGTGAGCCTCGCCCCGGTTACCGGACTTGCGGAGGGGCCGGTGCGATTGCTGGTGGCTGCCCGGCTGGGTGCGACCCGCCTCATCGACAATATCGGCGTCGAGACGCCCCGGCATTAACCAAATTGCCGTCGGGAAAGGTGACGAAACCGTGGCAATCATGCCACGCATCCCTTCGTTGCCCGCGCGTGTTTGAAAACGGGAAATCGTGGTTAATCTACCGTTAACATGAGATTTTTCAAAGAGTTACGACACCTCATACCCCGCCCGGATCTTGTTTTTTCTGCGGCAAGAGCGTTGTGCGGCCCCTGCCCTTGTGCGAAGTTGGCTTCGGGAACGGGTAATTGGCCCTGCTCTCTGGGTAAACATCCGGTGGCGGGCAAAACGGGTCTGAAGATTGTGATGCGCTTCGGGATCAGGATCAGGTCGAATTTGAGCCGAATGGCCCCTAAAGCCGCCTTGGCCGCCGTGGCGCTCGCAACGGCATTTCTGCCGCATTCGCAGGCTGCCGCCGCCGGCCACAGCGCCATGCCGATCTATGCTCCCGTGGGCGATGTCACCACCCCGCCCTCTGGCTATCTGCAGTTCTGCAAGGACAATCCGGCCGACTGCAAGTCGGGCTCGCAGGAAGCACGCGATATCGTGCTCTCGCGCCAGGCCTGGAAGGATCTGATCGCCCTGAACGATCAGGTCAACAAATCGGTCAAGCCCGTCACCGATCTCGACAATTACGGCAAGGTCGAATGGTGGGCCTACCCCACCAATGGCAAGGGCGACTGCGAGGACTATGTCCTGCTCAAACGCAAATTGCTGATCGACGCCGGCTGGCCGCGCTCGGCCCTGCTGATCACCGTGGTGCGCGACAAGAAGAACGAAGGCCACGCCGTCTTGATGGTGAAGACCGACCGCGGCGAGTTCGTGCTCGATAATCAGGAAACCAAGATCCTGTCCTGGCGCGCCACCGGCTATCGCTACGTCAAGCGCCAGTCGCAATCCGACCAGAATGCCTGGGTCTCGCTCGGCGACACGCAGACCACCTCGATCGTGTCGGCCAAGGGCAACTGAGTTTTTTCCGGGTGCGCGGACGTCTCGTCCGCCTCTTCCCCACGGCGCGTGTCATGTTTCCAAGAACGGACGAGACGTCCGTGCACCCGGAAATACGCTCCCCGCGACTCAATCCACCCTCTTCACCCCCTCGGCAAAGCGCTTGGCGTTGGCGACATAATGCGCCGACGACTGCCTGAGCTTGGCGACAGCTTCCGCGTCGAGGGGACGGAGCACTCGGGCCGGCGAGCCGACGATCAGTGAATGATCCGGAAATTCCTTGCCTTCGGTGATCAGCGCATTGGCGCCGACCAGACAGCCCTTGCCGATGCGTGCGCCGTTCAGGATGGTGGCCCCCATGCCGATAAGGCTGCCGGCACCGATGGTGCAGCCATGCAGGATGGCGGAATGGCCGATCGTGCAATCCTCCCCGATAGTGAGGGGAAAGCCGGGATCGGAATGCAGCACGGCACCTTCCTGGATATTGGAGCGCGCACCGACGGTCATCGGCTCATTGTCGCCGCGCAGCACCGCACCGAACCAGATATTGGCGTCCTCTGCCAAAATCACGCGACCGATCACCTGCGCATCGGGCGCAAGCCAGTAGCGGCCGTCGGCCGGCACCGACGGCGCAATATCGTCGAGCGCATAGAGGGGCATGGCAGAACTCCGTTCCTGGGATCGCTGGCGTCTCGACGACATGCTCGCATATCGCGGTTGCCCGCCCTTGGACATGCTGCGGCTGCAGGAGGGGAAGATGCAGGCGAAAACGCCTGCCATCCCGCAAATAGCCGATCAGTCCTCGAGGTCGATGTCGAGGATCGCCATGTGGAAGTCGTAGGAGGTCTCTCCATCTTCCTTGTCCTCGGAGACCACGCCGATCGACTCCTCGCCGATATAGACTTCCGCGCTGTCAGTCTTGCGGGCACGAGGCACGACGCGAATGGTGGCATTGCCGAAGGTGCGACGAAGATAGGCTTCGACGCGCTGCATGTCTTTCTTGTCCACTAGACTTCCTCGGTTGAATGCGCCGGGCGACTTTGCCGCCCCGCCATCCCCGGGCTTTGCCATGCCGAAGCCTGCTTCGCAAGAGAATGCGGGCCGACACCCTGTGCAATCGAGCAAGTTAGGGCATGCCGAAGGCGGGAAAAGCGCAATCTCCGCAGATCATCGGAAGGATTGAAAGCTGATGCGATGGCGAACGATCGCGGGACGGGATCATCGCATCGAAAGACGGCTGCCAGTTTCCGGTGGAAACGATGCGGCGATTGGCTCTTGCGGCATCCGTTCCGTTTCCGACGCTGTTTGCGATGCCACGGTCACCTCACGCTCATTAGAACACCGGCCCGACGATGGTGAGCAGATTGTCGTATATTCGACGCAGCCTCGGACGCTTCTTGACGTCTTGTTCATCGACCTGCGTCGACGAAGAAATATAGATATCCTGCCGGGCCCGAACATCGCCGGAGTTCTTGTCCGAATAGAAAAGGATGTTGTTTTCGAAATTGAGATAGAGACTGCGGAAATCCATGTTTGCCGAGCCTACCAGCGTTAGCTGGCCGTCCACGACCACGGTTTTCGCATGGAGGAGGCCGCCATGATATTCGTAGATCTTCACGCCCGATGCGAGAAGCCGCGCATAATGCGCCTTGCTGATCGCACTCACGACATGTGAATCGTTCTGGGCAGGAAGAATGAGGATGGTTGTCACCTTACGGCGCGCCGATGCCATCAGGCTGGCGAGAAGCTGCAGATCCGGGACAAAATAGGGTGTCGAGATCACCACCTCCTGCTGGGCGCTCTGGAGCAACGAGACGAACACGTCCGACATCGACCCTTTCGGAGACATCGGCCCCGTCCCGAAGGCCGCCGCCGCGCAGTCTCCCTCCAACTCTCCCGGGAAGGGTTCGCTGAGCAGGCTGGACAGGTCTTCGCCATATTCGACGGCCCAATCATTGGCGAAGACGAGTTGGTTCTGGCGAGCCACCGGACCTTCAAACCGAAGCATGATGTCGATCCAGGGCGCGAACCGCGGCTTGATACGGAACTCCGGGTCCGCACAGTTCTGACTGCCGCAATAGGTGACGCTGTTGTCGACGACGACGATCTTGCGATGGTTGCGCAGATCCGGGCGACTGATCGATGCCAGCGACACACCGAGAGAGGACACCAGCGAGACGCAGAGCTTGATGCCCGATTGCTTCATCGCGGCCCAATAAGCGGAGCGGATGAGATCGCGCGATCCGAAGGCGTCCACCACCACGCGGCAGGTGACGCCGCGCGCTGCCGCCCGCCGCAGGGCCTCGACGACGAGCCTGCCATTATTGTCCGTCAGCCAAATGTAGAACGAAACGTGGATGGTCTCTCTGGCGAGGTCGAAATCGCGGACCATGTCGCGGATCGCGGCGTCGGAGTCGGCGGCCAGGCTCGCCACGTTCCCGATTGCGGCCCCGCATCCGTTCAAGGACGCGCAGGTCTCGAATACCGGCCTGTACCGATCGGGAATGAGGCCGGAGGACATGCCGCCCGACATGGCGGATATGTTCGCTATGGGCTGTTCCCAGACCGTAGCGGCCCGCCGGCGGAAACTGCGCGCCATCCAGGGCTCGCCCAGAAAAAGATAAACCACAATTCCGATGATCGGAAAGCCGATGAGCACGAAGAACCACGCGGCGCGCGCGTCTGAACTCATGTCATCGTTGAGCAGCACCCGGCAGAGAACCGCTACGTGCACGGCAAGGACGAGCGCCAGGGCTAGGAGGTGATGCCACATGATATATCCTGCTCGGGAAGCGACCGGGCGAAGCGCGATATAGGCTTAAAGAACGTGCCTGAAACCCTGAAGGATTGCGATCAAATGGACGTCACTTTCGCTGCGAAGTTCCTGGGCGCGCTGTTCGCCATCATGAATCCCTTTATCAACCTGCCGATCTTTCTCAGCATGGTGAGCACCAAACCCGTCGCTCAACAGCGCGGCATGGCGGTGACGATACTGTTCTATACGGCAGCGATGTGCATCGTCATTTCATTGTTTGGCGGGTACATCATCGCTTTTTTTGGCATCACCATTGCCTCTTTCCGCGTCGCCGGCGGCCTGGTGCTTCTTGGCATCGCCTTGTCCATGCTGAACGGCAAGCCGGTCACCTCGCACGAAAGGGGCGAGCAGGAAAAACAAGCCGACAGGACGGCTGAAAGCGATACGGATGGTGATCTGGCGTTCTATCCGATGACATTTCCGATGGTCGTGGGACCGGGCACCATGGCCACGCTGATCGTCTACGCAGCGCAAACCCATAATGCCGCGCAATATGTATCGTTTGCCCTCGTGCTTGCGAGCGTCCTGCTCGCCCTGTTCATCGTCCTGTTCTTCGCCGCCGAGATTGGCGAACTCCTCTCCGCCAAGGTGCGGGTCATCATGACCCGGATCATGGGCATGATACTTGCTGCGATCGCGGTCGAAATGGTCATCGAGGGAACCAAGGTGATGTTGCCGGGCCTGGCTTGAGAGGCACGGAAATGCTGCAGATCTCGGCGACGATGAAATGACGGCTCGGCTTTACGAGCCGAAGGGCACGAAACAGGGGGAACCGTCATCCTCAACTCCTTCGAGAAATGGAGCGGGATCGGCCATCTTGGCCTGTTGTCGCGAATGACCTGCCCTATAGTACCAGACCCGATTTCGAATCGGATCTGGTACTATAGGTTATTGTTGTCGCATCGTTTTTGCCAAAAACCGGCATCCACTTTTCGGCACGATGCTCTAGAGCCCGACGTCATGCCAGAAGATGTCGTCCGGCAGCGGACCATGCAGGATCTGGTCCATGTTGCGCGACGGCTCAGCGCAGCCCGCCTCCCCGACCACGCGGGCCGGAACGCCCGCCACGGTCGTATTGCGCGGCACCGCCTTGAGCACGACGGAGCCCGCCGCCACACGGGCGCATTGGCCGATCTCGATATTGCCGAGGATCTTGGCACCCGCCCCGATCATCACGCCGCGGGCGATCTTGGGATGGCGGTCGCCGGACTCCTTGCCGGTGCCGCCCAGCGTCACGTCCTGCAGGATGGAGACGTCATCGCCGATCACCGCCGTTTCGCCCACCACCAGGCCGGTGGCATGGTCGAGGAAGACACCGCGCCCGATCGGTACGTTCGGATTGATGTCGCACTGGAACACGGCCGAGGAACGGCTCTGCAGGTAGAGGGCGAAATCCCTGCGCCCCGACTTCCAGAGCCAATGGGCCAGGCGATGGGTCTGCAGGGCGTGGAATCCCTTGAAGTACAGGATCGGCTCGATATAGCGATTGGCGGCCGGGTCGCGATCGATCACTGCCGCAATATCGGCGCGGATGGCCGAGGCGATGCTCGGATCAGCCTCGAGCGCCTTGCCATAGGCCTGGGCGATCAGGGTCGCCGGCATGTCCGAATGATCCAGGCGCGAAGCGATGCGCTGCACCACGGCGCTTTCCAGCGAATTGAGCTGCAGGATATTGGCGAAGATGAAGCTGGAAAGCTGCGGCTCGGCATGGGTAACCGCTTCAGCCTCGGCCCGCACGCGGCTCCAGACCGGGTCGACGATTTCAAGCCCATGGGAAACCAGGCGCTTCGACTGATTCATCTGCCTATCCGCTGAATGGAAGGTATCTCCTTCCTTTTTAGCGCAGTGATGCCGGCAGTGCCAATGTTCATTTAGACGCCCTGCTCTGCGAGGAATGCCAAAACGCCTTGCTTGTAGACTTTGTCGCCGACGGCGGGGTTGTGATCGCGGTTGGGAATGTCGAGCACGGCGGCATTGGGCATCATCGCGGCCAGTTCCTGCGCGGAGCCGGCGATCGGGTCGCGCGTGCCGACGGCGATCAGGGTCGGCTGCAGGATCCTGGCGACCTCGGCCGGATTGAGCTGGACCCGCGAGCCACGGATGCAGGCGGCCAGGGCCCGCCGGTCCGCACCGCTCTTGTCGGCAAAGGCACGGAACATCCGCCCGATCGCATCCGGCACGTCGTCGAGCGAGGGCGCCTCCATGGCTGCCGCGATGGTGGGCGGCAGGGCCTCACCCTGCACGAGCCGCACGCCCAGGCCGCCGAATATAACCGCATCCACGCGCTGGGGATGCTCGAGCGCGAGGAAGGCCGTGATGCGGGCGCCCATGGAATAGCCCATCACCGCCGCCGAGCCGATGCGCAGATGATCGAGCAGCGCGACGGCATCGCCTGCCATCGCAGCAGGATGGTAGGCGGCCGGATCGTAGAGCTTTGACGAAGCGCCATGGCCGCGATTGTCGAAGGCGATCACCCGCCGGCCCTGCCTGGTGAGCAGGTCGACCCAGCCGGTGCCGACCCAGTTCACCTGATGATTCGAACCGAAGCCGTGGATGAGAAGGATAGGCTCGCCTTCGCCTTCGTCGATATAGGCGATTTCGACGCCGTCATGATCAAAACGCTGCATCGGCGCGGTTTTCCTTTGCTCTTGCTCCCAATAGCCCCTATCGCATCCCGTGCGGCACCGCTATGGTCCGCGCGAGAGAAAATGACGGAGCCCAAGTCCCAGTGCGGGCTCCAAATCGCGGACTGAAGATCGATGGCAGGCCATTCCATTCCCCATTTCCAAAATGACCTCGGCTTGAAGGTCATTCGCGTCGGCTCGAAGGAATTCATGTGCCAGGGCGCGAGCGTGCCGTTCGACCACCCCCACATCTTCATCGATCTCGGTTCGGATGACGAGGCGGTGTGCTCCTACTGCTCCACGCTCTTCAAATATGATCCCAAGCTGCCCGAAGGCATGTCGGAACCGGCGGCCTGCACGGTGAACGCCCACGCCGCCTGAACCGGCCATGGATATCGCGATCGCCGGCGCCGGCATCGGCGGGCTGACGGCCGCCCTGGCCCTGGCCCGGCGCGGCTTTGCCGTCGAGATCTACGAGCGCGCCGCGGCGCTCGAGGAAGCCGGAGCCGGCATCCAGCTCACGCCCAATGCGCTCAACGTCCTGTTCGGCCTCGGCCTCGGCCCCGCGCTCGAGGCGCATATGGTGGTGATGGATGCGGTGCGTATCCGCAAGGGCGCCACCGGCGGCCTGATCCAGCAAATCCCGCTCGGCCAATGCCGCCAACGCTGGGGTGCGCCCTATGGCGTCATCCATCGCGCCGACCTGCAAGCGGTACTAGTGGCGGCGGTGCGCCAGCGCGGCATCCCGCTGCATCTGAGCCGAGAGCTGCATTCGGTCCGCCAGGACCAGAAGCGGGTTATCCTCTCCTTTGCGGCTGGCGCCCCGGATGTCTCCGCCCGTATGCTGATCGGTGCGGACGGCTTGTGGTCGAAATTGCGGCCCCTGCTTGGCCTCGAACAGCCGCGTTTTGCCGGAAGGCGGGCCTGGCGGGCCGTGATCCCGATGCAGGACGTCCCTGCCCTGTTCCAGGGCCTGGCGACGGGGCTCTGGCTCGGCGACAATGCGCATTTCGTGCACTACCCCGTGCGTTCGGGGCAAGCCCTCAATCTCGTGGCGGTGACATCGGCCGAGGATGCCGGCCCCGGCTGGTCCACGCCGCAGCCCCTGCAGGCGCTGCTGCCGCATTATGCCGGCTGGGACGGACGCCTGCGAACCTTGCTGGCCACGGTGCCGCAATGGCGGACCTGGCCGCTGTTCGAAGGCCGCGCCGACGGCCGGATCGCCACCGGCCGCATCGCCCTGATTGGTGACGCCGCCCATCCCATGCTGCCCTTCATCGCCCAGGGCGGTGCGGCGGCCATCGAGGACGCGGCCGAACTGACTGCCCAACTCAGTGGCGCCGACGACAATGATGTTCCCGCCCGTATACAGGACTGGTCGCGCCTGCGCCTGCCGCGTGTCGGCCGGATCCAGGCCGAGGCACGCAGCAATGGCGAGCGCTATCACTGGCGCTGGCCCCTCGCCGCCGCCCGGGACCTCGGGCTGTCGGCTCTCGGCGGGCAGCGCCTGTTGGAACGCTATGACTGGCTCTATGGCTGGAAGCCGACAGAAACGGCTTGAGCCGATACGATTCCGGCCCTAAGCAAGGCTGGCGCTGCGGACGTGGCGAAATGGTAGACGCAGCAGACTTAAAATCTGCTTCGGGAAACCGGGTGCGGGTTCGAGTCCCGCCGTCCGCACCAGACATAGTTGGTAAATTTTCGCCGTAATTCCCGCGAATGGACGCCATTCGGACCGCTCATTGTCCATAGCTGTGTGGTCGCTGCCCCGTCATGTTCGAGGAGCAAGCCATGTCAGCTTAACTGCGTGTCCACAAAACCGGCAGCGGGCCGGAGTAAATCGATGTGAGCCCCCAAAGCGCCTGTCGATTATCGCTGTCCGTGGATCGCCCCAAGGTGTTCTTCCCAGGAGCAAGAACGCTCGATGCGATCCCTTACCTAAGCCGTACGCACTGGCCCGCATTGGAAACATTGACGGAACCGCCTGAGTAAGCTGCGAGACCCACGAGGTAGACGCTCGTGTTGGCCGTGGCAGTTGTAAAGTCGAACGTCCAGGATGTGAGTGCCCTCGAAACACCCCCTTTCCATGTCCCTGCCTCGGTGATGCTTCCGAGAGCCGGCGTCAGGGGAACTTTGGCGGACGTGGTGTTGAGGCCGGCTTGAATGACCGAGATCGAAGCCCCAGCCGTCGGACTAAGGTAGATATTCGATGAGCACGTCCACATCCCCGGCGGCAGGGACACCGAGGCTACATCGGTGGCCGTGGCGTTTGCCATCCCCGTCACGGATCCCGCCAGGCTATAAATCTCACCGGGAGCAGCCCTGACCAGGCTGTCGGTTCGCGTGGCGTTATCGACCCATTTGAAGGCATTGGCCGGAGGTAGTGGCTGATAGCTCCAAGCATTGACGAACTGGTTGTTCATCACCCGGGTGCCGACAGCCTCGAATTCCTTCCATATCTGCGCATTGGTCGCTGTCAAATTGGCGTATTCGAATTTGTTGTTGTCGACCGTCACATTGTGAGCCGAGCCACCGAAAGGACTCGCATTGGCCAGGCGCACATAGGAAGAGATCGTCATGGCCTGGGCATTGTTGGAAATATGGGCATCTCGCAGGACACCTGTCTCCACCCGGCCGAACAGGAACCAGTCTTTACCGACACCGGTCCACGAGCCTGTGGGGCGCGCCAGAATCCAAGAGCCGCCGATGATCCGGAGCGCCCCGGCCTGCTCAGCCTGCACGAAGCCCTCATAGGCCTGGCAGGCCATGTTCTCGATATTCCAGTGCAGCGGCGAATAATGATGATCTGTGGACTTGATCCGCACGCAGGCACGGCCTTCCCCGGAAGCCGAGTTCCTTAAGGCGATGTCCTCCATGCCCGCGCTTGCGGGGTTTCCGTAGTCAGCCGCATTCTCGAAGTGCCAGCCATCGGCAAACCCCTGCGTCTGGGAGTTATCGATGTGGACCACGAA
>NZ_JASGFM010000058.1:0-32240 GCF_047605565.1 Labrys sp. (in: a-proteobacteria) | reverse complement strand
TCACCAACCCGCCGATCGACCCGATCCGCGAGGAACTGGTGATGAGCCTGGTGTCTTTCATCGGCCCGCGCCCGAACATCCTCGACCTCGAAGGCACGTCCCGCAAGAAGCGCCTGGAAGTGCGCCAGCCCATCCTCACCAATGAGGATCTGGAGAAGATCCGCTGCATCGGCCATGTCGAGGAGCGCTTCGACACCAAGACGCTCGACATGACCTATCCGGCCATCCAGGGCGCCGAGGGCATGCGCGGCTCGCTCGAGCGGCTGTGCGAGCGCGCCGAGGCGGCGGTGCATGGCGGCTACAACATCATCATCCTCTCTGACCGCCAGACCGGCCCGGACCGCATCCCGATCCCGGCCCTGCTGGCGACGGCGGCGGTGCATCATCACCTCATCCGCAAGGGGCTGCGCACTGCGGCGGGCCTGGTGGTGGAGACCGGCGAAGCGCGCGAGATCCATCATTTCTGCTGCCTCGCCGGCTATGGCGCCGAGGCGATCAACCCCTATCTCGCCTTCGAGACGCTGGCGACGCTGCATGCCCAGCTCGAATTCCCCGAGGAAGTCGACGAATACGAGGTGGTCAAGCGCTACATCAAGTCGATCGGCAAGGGTGTGCTGAAGGTGATGTCCAAGATGGGCATCTCGACCTATCAGTCCTATTGCGGCGCCCAGATCTTCGACGCCATCGGCCTGTCTTCGGCCTTCGTCGACGAGTTCTTCTTCGGCACCGCCACCATGATCGAGGGCGTCGGCCTCGACGAGGTCGCTGCCGAGGCCGTATCTCGCCACAAGGATGCCTTCTCGGACGCGCCGATCTACCGCAACGCCCTCGATGTCGGCGGCGAATATGCCTACCGCATCCGCGGCGAGGACCATGTCTGGACGCCGGACAGCGTCGCCACGCTGCAGCATGCCGTGCGCGCCAATGCGCAGGACCGCTATCGCGACTTCGCCGCCTCGGTGAACCTGCAGAACGGTCAGCTCCAGACCATCCGCGGCCTGTTCCGCATCAAGACGGCCGGGGAGCGCGGCATGGCCGCGGTGCCGCTCAACGAGGTCGAACCCGCCAGCGAGCTGGTGAAGCGCTTCGCCACCGGCGCGATGTCCTTCGGCTCGATCTCGCGCGAGGCGCATGAGTCGCTCGCCATTGCCATGAACGCCATCGGTGGCAAGTCCAACACCGGCGAAGGCGGCGAGGAAGCCGAGCGCTTCAAGACCCTGCCGGATGGGCGCTCCAAGCGCTCGGCCATCAAGCAGGTCGCTTCCGGGCGCTTCGGCGTCACCGCCGAATATCTCGTCAATGCCGACATGATGCAGATCAAGGTCGCGCAGGGCGCCAAGCCCGGCGAGGGCGGCCAGCTGCCCGGCCACAAGGTCGATGCCGTCATTGCCAAGGTGCGCCACTCGACCCCCGGCGTCGGCCTGATCTCGCCGCCGCCGCATCACGACATCTATTCGATCGAGGACCTGGCACAGCTGATCTTCGATTTGAAGAACGTCAACCCGGCGGCGGATGTCTCGGTCAAGCTGGTCTCGGAAGTCGGCGTCGGCACCGTCGCCGCCGGCGTCGCCAAGGCGCGCGCCGACCATATCACCATCTCCGGCTTCGAAGGCGGCACCGGCGCTTCGCCGCTGACCTCCATCAAGCATGCCGGCAGCCCCTGGGAGACGGGCCTCGCCGAGACCCAGCAGACGCTGGTGCTCAACCGCCTGCGCTCGCGCGTGCGCCTACAGGTCGATGGCGGGCTCAAGACCGGCCGTGACGTCGTCATCGGCGCGCTGCTGGGCGCCGACGAATTCGGCTTCTCCACCGCGCCCCTGATCGCGGCCGGCTGCATCATGATGCGCAAATGCCACCTCAACACCTGCCCGGTGGGTGTGGCGACGCAGGATCCGGTGCTGCGCAAGCGCTTCAAGGGCACGCCCGAGCACATCATCAACTACTTCTTCTTCGTCGCCGAGGAAGTGCGTGAGCTGATGGCCGAGCTCGGCTTCCGCAAGCTCGACGAACTGATCGGCCGCTCCGACCTGCTCGACAAGCAGGATGCCATCGACCACTGGAAGGCCAAGGGGCTCGACTTCACCAAGCTCTTCCACAAGGTGGACGTGCCGGCCAATGTCGGCATTCGCCACGAGGAGAAGCAGAAGCACCCTGTTGACACCGTGCTCGACCGCGGCTTCATCGCCGAGGCGGCGCCGGCGCTCGACTATGGCCGCGAGGTCACCATCGAGGGCAGGATCACCAATGTCGACCGCACGGCGGGCGCCATGCTCTCAGGCGAGGTCGCCATGCGCTACGGCTATGAAGGCCTGCCCGACGGCACCATCAAGGTGAACCTCACCGGTACCGCCGGCCAGAGCTTCGGCTCCTTCCTGGCGGCGGGTATCGACCTGACGCTGGTGGGCCAGGCCAACGACTATGTCGGCAAGGGCCTGTCCGGTGGCCGTATCATCATCAAGCCGAGCGATGAGACGCAGGCCGTGCCGGAGAAGTCGATCATCGTCGGCAACACGGTGCTCTACGGTGCCATCGCCGGCGAGTGCTACTTCCGCGGCGTCGCGGGCGAGCGCTTCGCGGTGCGCAATTCGGGCGCCGCGGCGGTGGTCGAGGGCACCGGCGACCATGGCTGCGAATATATGACCGGCGGCGTGGTGGTGGTGCTCGGCCAGACGGGCCGCAACTTCGCGGCCGGCATGTCCGGCGGTGTCGCCTATGTCTATGACGAGGACCAGAGCTTCGCCAAACGCTGCAACCTCTCCATGGTCGATCTCGAACCGGTGGAAGAGGAAGAGGATCTGATGGAGCGTCTGCACCATCATGGCGGCGACCTCGAGTTCAAGGGCCGCATCGACGTCTCCGGCGACATGGGCCGCTATGACGAGGAACGCCTGCGCAAGATGATCGAGAACCATCTGCATTATACGGGCTCGACGCTTGCCAAGACCATGCTGGACGATTGGGCCACCTATCGCACCCGCTTCGTCAAGGTGATGCCGGTCGAATATCGCCGTGCTTTGCGCGAGATGGAAAAAGCCCGCACCATGATGGCGGCGGAGTGAGGAAGGGGCGGGGCGCAGACTAAGGTTTGCGCCGCCCTCACCCTTACCCTCTCCCCGCAAGAGCGGGGCGAGGGGTTGGCAAGCGTCGTGCGAGATGATGAACGGGCGGAATGAGACGCCACGCTGAAGTCTCCTCGCCCCGCTCTTGCGGGGAGAGGTACGGTGAGGGGCAGCGCGACGTTCTCGGCAGGGCTCGATAAAAACTTTTTGGGAACTGATATGGGCAAGGCAACAGGATTTCTCGAGATCGATCGGCAGGACCAGAAGTATCTTCCGGCCGCCGACCGCATCCGCCACTACCGCGAATTCACCCTTCCGCTCGACGACAAGGATGTCGGCAAGCAGGCGGCGCGCTGCATGGATTGCGGCGTGCCCTATTGCCACGGCCCGACGGGCTGTCCGGTCAACAACCAGATCCCGGACTGGAACGACCTTGTCTATCACGACGACTGGGAGGAGGCGGCGCGCAACCTGCACACCACCAACAACTTCCCCGAATTCACCGGCCGTATCTGCCCGGCGCCCTGCGAGGAGGCCTGCACGCTCAACCTCGAGGACATGCCGGTCACCATCAAGACGATCGAGCAGTCGATTGCCGACAAGGCCTGGGCCATGGGCTGGATCCAGCCCGAGATCGCCAAGGTGAAGACCGGCAAGAAGGTCGCCGTCGTCGGTTCGGGCCCGGCCGGGCTCGCCGCCGCCCAGCAGCTTGCCCGCGCCGGCCATGACGTGCATGTCTATGAGCGCGAGCCCGCCGCCGGCGGCCTGCTGCGCTACGGCATTCCCGACTTCAAGATGGAAAAGCACCATATCGAGCGCCGCGTGCGCCAGATGGAAGCGGAGGGCGTCACCTTCCACTATGGCGTCAATATCGGTGTCTCCATGAGCTTTGCCGACCTCAAGTCGAGCCATGACGCCGTGCTGCTGGCGGGCGGCGCCGAGACCCCGCGCGATCCGGCCCTGCCGGGCGCCGAGCTCGAGGGCGTGCATTTCGCCATGCCCTATCTGGTGCAGAGCAATCGCCGCGTTGGTGGCGAGGACATCTCCCGGGAGGAACCGCTGCTGACCACCGGCAAGCATGTCGTCGTGATCGGCGGCGGCGACACTGCCTCGGACTGCGTCGGCACCTCCTTCCGGCAGGGCGCCATTTCGGTGACGCAGCTCGACATCCGGCCCCGTCCGCCCGAGAGGGAGGACAAGCTGGCGATCTGGCCCTATTGGCCGACCAAGATGCGCACCTCCTCTTCGCAGGCCGAAGGCGCCGAGCGCGAGTTCCAGGCGGTGACCCTCGGCATCGTCGGCAAGAACGGCCGGGTCACCGGCGTCAAGATCGCCCGCGCCGACGAGAAGCGCCGCCCGATCGAGGGCACGGAGACCGTGCTCAGGGCCGATATGGTGTTCATCGCCCTCGGCTTCACCGGCCCGGTCAAGGCCGGCATGATCGACCAGTCCGGCGTCGAGCTGGACAAGCGCGGCAATGTCTCCGCTACGGACAGGGACTACCGCACCTCGATGGACAAGGTTTACGCTGCGGGCGACATGCGGCGCGGGCAGTCGCTGGTGGTCTGGGCCATCCGCGAGGGCCGCCAGGCCGCTCGCGCCATCGACGAGGCCCTGATGGGGGCGACGACGCTGCCGCGCTGAGCGGCGATTTTCGGTGTGCCGGTCTTCAGACCGGCATGAAAGCGTTGGAAGATTGCCGGTCTGAAGACCGGCACACCTTTCCATCACCGATTTTGACGCCAGCATTCAAAGTGATGATGGATGCGGGTCGGTGCTTGCCTGGATGGGAGGAGCGGGCGTAGCAAGGGAAAACCCGAGGTTTCCGCCATGCTCTCCCTCACCACTGTCCTCGCCTTCACTGCCGTCGCCGTCGGCATGGTGCTGACGCCCGGCCCGAACATGGCCTATCTCGTCTCGCGCTCGATCTGCCAGGGTCGCCTGGCGGGGCTGATCTCGCTGATCGGCGTCGTCACCGGCTTCGTGATCTACATGCTGCTGGCGGCTTTCGGCATCACGGCTCTGCTGTTTGCGGTGCCCTATGCCTATGACGCGCTGCGCATTGCCGGCGCGGCCTATCTCGCCTGGATGGCCTGGCAGGCGCTCAAGCCCGGCGGCCGTTCGCCTTTCGAAGTTCGGGCGCTCAAGCCCGATTCAGTAGGGCGGCTCTATGGCATGGGCCTGTTCACCAGCCTGCTCAATCCCAAGATCGCGGCGCTCTATCTCTCGCTGCTGCCGCAATTCGTCGACCATTCCGGTCCCGTGCTCGGGCAGACCCTGCAGCTTGGCCTCATCCAGATTCTGGTCAGCGCCTTCTTCAATGCCTGCTTCGTCGTGATGGCGGGCACGATTTCGGCCTTCCTGGCGGGCCGTCCGCTGTGGACGACGATCCAGCGCTGGCTGATGGGCACGGTGCTGATGGGGCTCGCGGCCCGCATGGCGCTCGACAGCGCCAGGCGCTGAAGCGGTTTCACGCACGCTTCACAGGTGTTCCTCTCTTATAGGCGACGGTGATGAGCCGTGCCTTCGGGGGATCGATGTCGCCGATCGGGTTGCTTGGCAAGATCTGGGCGCCGCGGGACCCTGCGTGTGAGGAAGCCGCGAAAGTCGCGGAAGTCATTGCTCATGAATGGACGTCCTTGCGGACGTTGTGGGACATCGCTTCCACCAATCCAGGCCTGACCGCCGACGACAAGGCCGCTATCGATGCGCGGTTTCCGCCGGCGCCTCCCACGGTGTCGGGGCCGGCCGAATGGGTGAAGCTCAACGAGGCGAGCCAGATCGTCGGGCGTTATCTTCTGCCAGAACAGCTCGACATCGAATATCCTATCCTGCTCTCCCTGGCAGCACGCCGGGGGCTGTCCAATCTGGACGTCCATAAGAAGAGCGCCGAGTTCTTCGAGCCGAACGCCAATGGCGATGCGGTTGCCAATGGCGCCGCCCAGGCTGCCAAGAAGTGCCTGGCTTATCTGGCGCTGCTCGATGATCTGCAGCGTGATTTCATCGATACCCGCAACAAGCGCGAATTGCGCAAGGAAGTGGCGAGGCGGCTGCTCGGCTATGGCTGTATCCTGCTGGTCGTCGCGGTGCTGCCCTTCGTCATTCTCGCGGTCATCGCCACTTGGCAGGCTCCGGCCACAGGCCCCGGGACCCTCTACTCGTCCAATCCCGTGTTCGGCTTCGGCCTGGTGATGGCCTTCGGCCTGCTCGGTGCCTTCTTCAGCCGAGTCACCCAATTCCAGACGGACAGTCCCGCGCTGAGTTTCGATCAGGTCATGAACAGTTACCGGCCCGATGTGCTGCGCGTGCGCCTGCTCGTCGGCATGATGGGGGCGATGGTCTTTTATTTCCTGATGCGCAGCGGGATCGTCGGCGGCACCATCTTTCCGAAGCTGTCGGACGTGTCGCTATCGACGGTTTCGGTTCTCCAGGAGGCCAATGGCGATACGACGGTCGCCAGCAGCAAACCCGAGGCGAGCGGCCTCACAATCCTGCTGCCGTCGACGGAGCTTGCCAAATTGCTGGTCTGGTCGTTTCTCGCAGGCTTCTCCGAACGCCTGGTGCGCAACACGCTCGATACCACCGTGGCCAAGGCCGAGCAGGCCAAGCCCTGAGCCGCAGTGCTGGCTCTCAGGGCGTTCCCACCGGCGATGGCCAGCGAAAATCGTCGGCGCGGCCCTCACGCGGGGGAAGGCTCTCGCCCTGTCCGAGTACCTTGGCGACGCTGGGATCGGCGCCGCCCGGTTTAGGGGCGCCGCCACCGAGCAACTGGCCGCCGGGCGCGGTTTCATAGGCGTCGAGCGGCAGGACCGGCCCGTATTCGGGTTTTTCCGCCGGTGAATCGCCGGGGGTCTCGGAGGTGGGCTCGGCGACCGGTGCCGTCGCAACCATCGGGGCCGGCGGGGCCTCGCCGAGCAGGCGCCGCAGATCGCTTTCGAGGAAATGCGCCGCCAGTTTGGCACCTTCATCGGAAAAATGCACGCCGTCGGCCTTGCGCAGGCGGGCCGGCTGGCCGTCGAGCCCGGTGCCGCTGGCAGCATAGGAACCATCCGAATTGACGAACCCGTCCCAGATGTCGACATAGACCCCGCCTGCTGCCGTGATCTGGCTGCGATAGAGGCTGTTGAAACGCACCATGGCGGCGCTCAGGGTGTCGCTGCGCATCGGCGGAAGGCCGACCCAGAAGATCTTGACGCCGCGGGCTTTCAGGGGCGCGATCAGCGCGTCGATGCGCTTGCGATAAGCGGTCTCCCACTCGTCCGACTGCGGTTCGAGGCGGACGCCGTTCTCCCGGATGGTCTGGCGATCGTTGGAGCCGATCAGGATCACGACCGCATCGATCTGGGCGTTGGCGGCGAGCAGGTCGACGATGCCCTTGTTCCAGTCGTAGAAATCGTTGCGCACCAGGCCGCTATCGGCCTTGGTATTGCGGATGATGGCGATATCGGGCCGGTCGTCCAGGACGTCCGCCAGCCCGGCGGCGAGCTGGTCCGCCATGGAATCGCCGATGACATGCACGAAGGAGGAAGGCGGCACGGCCGGTGCCGGCGCGACCTTGGCCGGCTTGGGCATGGCGAAGGGCGAAGCACGGACCTTGGTACGCCGGACCGGCGCCGGCCGGGCATTCTGCTGGCGCACCTTGTTCTGCATTTCCTGATATTGGCGCAGGGCTTCGCCCGGCGTCTCGCCTCCGCCGTCGCGGGCCAGGACATGGCGCTGCGACAGCACGACGGCCGCCAGCACGAACAGGGCGATCAGGAGGAGGCGCTGCTTCAAGGCCGGTCTCCGGTTTCGCGGGAATGAGGCGCTCTCGAAAAGCAAGCCTATCACGCATCAGGGCGTGGCGCTCAACTTCTGCAACACCGCCGGAGTGGGATAGCCGTCGGCCACCAGCCCTGCCTTGGCCTGCCAGGTGCGCAGGGCCGCCCGCGCCGCAGGGCCGATCTTGCCGTCGATCGTCTCGATCGGATAGCCAAGCGCCTTCAGCTTCTTCTGCATCGCGGTGATCTGGGCCCGGTTGAGCGTGGTCTCCTGCGTCGGCCAGCGCCCTTTCAACGAGGCAATGCCACGGATGCGGTCGGCGAGTAGGCCGACCGACAGCGTGTAGGAATCGGAGATGTTGTAGGTCTTGATTGCCCAATAGTTCTGGAAGGTCAGGAAGGCCGGCCCCTTGGAGCCCGCGGGCAGGAACAGCCAGGCCTTGTCGCCGTCCGGCAGCGGCTTGCCATCGACCCTGGCGACGCCGAGCTTGGCCCAGGCGCCGGCGGGACCACCGTCATGGGCGTTGATGGCGGTGAAATCGAACTTGGCCGGCAGCTTGACTTCATAACCCCAGCGCTTGCCGGCATCCCAGTCATGCAGCTTGAGATAGTTGGCGATCGAGCCGATCACGTCGGGCTCTTCATTCCAGATGTCACGCTTGCCGTCGCCATCCATGTCGACGGCATATTTGAGGAAGCTGGACGGCATGAACTGCACCTGGCCCAGCGCTCCGGCCCAGGAACCGGTCATGCCGCGCGGCGTGATGTCGTGCTCCTGCAGGATCTTGAGGGCGTCGATCAACTCGTCGCGGAAGAGTTCCGGGCGCTTGGTGGTACAGCAGGCCAAGGTGGTGAGCGAGCGGACGGTGTCGGAATTGCCGGGCGAGGCGCCGTAATTGCTCTCCAGCGACCAGATGGCGAGGATGACATAGCGATCGACGCCATAGCGCTCCTCGGCCTTGTCGAGCCAGGATTTCCAGCGCTGCGCCATCGCCTTGCCCTGGGCGATCCGGTCGGCGCTCAGGCGGCCGTCGACATAGGCGCGGATGGTCTGGTTGAATTCGGGCTGGGTGCCCGCCAGCGAGACGACCTTGGGATCGACGCCGAGCCCGGCAAAGGCGGCATCGAAGGTCTCGCGGGAAATACCAGCCTTCTCAGCCCGCGGCCATAGGGCGGTGACGAAGTTCAAATAGCTGTCGGCACGGGCAGGCGAGGCCAAGCCGAGGACCATCAGGCCAAGGACCATCAGGCCGAGGATCGTGAACCCCTGTATGGATCCGAGCCGCACCGTGCGCACGATGACGTTAGAAGGCGATGGCATGGGCACGTTCCCGAATCCTGATTCTCTTTACCGATTCTGTGATAAACACCGCCGCGAAACAAATCGTGACGAGGCAGGTTTGAAACAAGGTGATGGCCAAAGTGATCGCATGCTGAAGGCGGCGCAGCAATCGGCTCTGCGCACCCTCGCAACCGAACGGGCCGGCCTGGAGGCGCTGGCGGAGGCGATCGAAGGCGATCTCGGTCCGGTGTTCAGCGCCTGCATCGAGCGCTTTTCCGGCCTCAAGGGCCGCGTCATCGTCACCGGCATGGGTAAATCCGGGCATATCGGCAAGAAGATCGCCGCCACCTTCGCCTCTACCGGTACGCCGGCCTTTTTCGTGCATCCGAGCGAGGCCAGCCATGGCGATCTCGGCATGATCACGGCCGACGATGCCGTGATCGCTCTGTCCTGGTCGGGCGAGACACGCGAACTCGGCGACATCATCGACTATGCCACCCGCTTCAACGTGCCCCTGGTCGCGGTGACCTCGGTGGCGAGCTCGACCCTGGCGAAGGCGGCTGACCTGCCTCTGGTCCTGCCCCAGGCCAAGGAAGCCTGCCCCAACGGCCAGGCACCGACGACCTCCTCGCTGATGATCCTGGCGCTCGGCGATGCCCTGGCCATGGCCATGCTGGAATCGCGCGGCTTCACCGCCGCCGATTTCCGGGTCTTCCATCCCGGCGGCAAGCTCGGCGCCTCGCTCAAATTCGTGCGCGATGTCATGCGCACCGGCGACGCGGTGCCGCTGGTCACCGAGGGCACACTGATGTCGGAAGCCATCCTGGTGATGTCGAAGAAGGGGGTCGGCAGCGTCGGCGTCCTCGACGCGTCGGGCATGCTGGTCGGCATCGCCACGGACGGCGACCTCCGGCGTCATATGAGCGACGATTTGATGACGCGGCGGGTCGACGACATCATGACACGCACGCCCAAGGTCATCCGCCCCGAAGCCCTGGTCAGCGAGGCCATGGAGGTGATGGATACGAGGCGTATCGCCGTGCTGTTCGCCGTGGAAGGCGGGCGGCCCGTGGGTGTCGTCCATATGCTCGACCTCCTGAACATCGGCGTCGTGTGAGCAATGCCCCGCCCCTCAGCCTGACGATCGAGAACCTCGCCTGCGAGCGGGGCGGACGGCTGGTGTTCGAAGGGGTCGGCTTTTCCGCCGGTGCCGGCGACCTCGTGGCGGTGACGGGGCGCAACGGTGCCGGCAAATCCAGCCTGCTTCGGGTGATCGCCGGCCTGGTGCCGCGCCGGGCAGGGGCGATACGCCTCGTCGGAGGCGATGCCGAGAAGTCGCTCGCCGAGCACATGCATTATTGCGGCCATGCCGATGCCCTGAAACCCTCGCTCAGCGTGCGCGAGAATCTGGGTTTCTGGCGCGCCTATTACGGCGATGCCGACCGCTCGGTCGAGGATGCGCTCGATCTCTTCGCCATCGAGCATCTCATCGACCTGCCGGCGGCCTATCTGTCGGCCGGCCAGAAGCGCCGGCTCAGCCTGTGCCGTCTGCTGGTGTCGCGGCGGCCGGTCTGGCTCCTGGACGAGCCGACCTCGGCGCTCGACGCCGCCACCCAGGCCCGTCTTGCCGGGGTGATGGGCGAGCATCTTGCCGGCGGCGGGCTCATCCTGGCCGCCACCCATGGCGATCTCGGCCTGGCGCCGAGCCTCACCCTCACCATCGGTGCGGCATGAGCGCGCTCGCAGCCCTGTTCATGCGCGAGCTGCGGCTGGCCGTCAGGGCCGGCGGCGGCGCGCCGGTCGGCGTCATCTTCTTCCTGGCGGTGGTGACGGTCATTCCCTTCGGTGTCGGCCCTGATCTCAACCTGCTCACCCGCATCGGCCCGGCCGTGCTCTGGCTCGGTGCCCTGCTGGCGACGCTGCTCGGCCTCGACCGCCTGTTCCAGGCCGATCTCGACGATGGTTCGCTCGACCTCATCCATCTCGGCGGCCAGCCCCTCGAATTGGCAGTGGCGGTGAAGGCGCTGGCGCATTGGGTGACCACCGGCCTGCCCCTGGTCATCGCCACGCCGCTGCTGGGCCTGTTCGTCAACCTGCCCGGCAAGGGGCTTGCGGCCGTGACGCTGACCCTGCTGGCGGGCACGCCGGCTTTGACCTTCCTCGGTGCGATCGGCGCGGCGCTGACCGTGGCGCTCCGGCGCGGCGGCATGCTGATCTCCATCCTGATCCTGCCGCTCACCATCCCCGTGCTGATCTTCGGGGTGGCCGCCGCGACCGCCGCGATCACCGGCCCGATGCCCTTCCTGCCGCCCTTCCTGTTGCTCTCGGCCATGACGCTGTTTTCCATCGTGCTCGGCACGGTGGCGGCGGCCTGGGCCCTGCGCTTCGGGCTGGAATAGCCTTGGATTCTTTGCCTCGCGCGGTCTCGACGACGGATGGGCAGTTCGAAGCTACCGTATCAGGACCTCGCGCTTGAGCAGGGCCTCGAGCCAGTCCGCGAACAGCTGCACCCGGCGGGAAAAATGCCGCCGGTGGGGGAAGAGCAGCGTCATCGGCATGGAGGCGGCGCGATAGTCCGGCATGACTTCGACGAGTTCGCCGGCCGCCAGGTGGCTCTTGACGTCATAGGCCGGGATCTGGATCAGGCCGAAACCGGCCAGGCAGCAGGCGATATAGGCCTCGGCTCCATTGACGACCACACGGCTGCGCACCGAACGCGTCTGGATGGCGCCCTGCTCCAGCCATTCCCAGGGCTCCACCCGGCCGGTGCTGGGGGAGGCGTAGTTGACGGCCAGATGCCCGTCGAGGTCCTCGGGACTGCGGGGCACACCATAGCGCGCGAGATAGGCCGGGCTCGCCACGTTGATCAGGGCCAGTTCGCCGATGGAACGGGCAATCAGCCCTGAATCGCTGAGAGGGCCGACCCGCAGCACGCAGTCGAGGCTGTCCTCGACCAGGTCGACGGTGCGGTCCGTCACGCCGAGATCGACGTCGATCTCGGGATAGAGGTCGAGGAATTCGGCCAGGGCCGGTGCCACGATCAGCCGGCCGATGCGGCCGGGCAGGTCGACGCGCAAGCGCCCGGCCGGGCCGACGGCCGCCTGCCGGAACAGGCTTTCCGTCTCCTCGAAATCGCTGAGGAGGCGCAGGCAGCGCTCATAGAAGGCGAGGCCATCCTGCGTGGGCGCGACCTTGCGGGTGGTCCGATGCAGCAGGCGCGCGCCCATGCGTGCTTCCAGATCCTTGATGGCGGCCGAGACCGAGGGGCGCGGCAGCCCCAGCGTGTTGGCAGCACGCGTGAAGCTCGAACTGTCGACGACACGGACGAAGATGCGGAAGAGGTCGATGCGGTCCACGGCCTAATACCAGATTAGTACAGGATCCTAACATGTCATGTTCGAATGGGTAGCTTTATATCGGAATTCAAGACGATAAGCTGGCCTCCGATAAAGCTTCACTCGTGAAAGGAGGTCCAACATGGCCGATCACAGCATCAAGGGAAAAGTCGCGCTGATTGCCGGAGGCGCCAAGAATCTGGGCGGGCTGCTCGCCCGCGATCTGGCGGCGCAGGGCGCCAAGGCGGTCGCCATCCACTACAACAGCGCCGCCACCAAGGCCTCGGCCGAGGAAACCGTCGCCGCCATCAATGCGACCGGTGCCAAGGGCGTCGCCTTCCAGGGGGACCTCACCTCGGCCGGTGCGGTCGAGAAGCTGTTTGCCGATACGATCGCCGCCGTCGGCCGTCCCGACATTGCGGTCAACACCGTCGGCAAGGTGCTCAAGAAGCCTTTCGTCGAGATCACCGAGGCCGAATATGACGAGATGACCGCGGTCAACTCGAAGACCGCCTTCTTCTTCCTCAAGGAGGCCGGCAAGCATCTCAACGACAACGGCAAGATCTGCACGCTCGTCACCTCGCTGCTCGGCGCCTTCACGCCTTTCTATGCCGCCTATGCCGGCACCAAGGCGCCGGTGGAGCATTTCACCCGCGCCGCCTCCAAGGAATTCGGCGAGCGCGGCATCTCGGTGACCGCCATCGGCCCCGGCCCGATGGATACGTCCTTCTTCTATCCGGCCGAGGGCGCCGATGCCGTCGCCTATCACAAGAGCGCCGGCGCCTTGTCGAAATTCTCCAAGACCGGCCTCACCGACATCGAGGACATCGTGCCCTATATCCGCTTCCTCGTCTCCGACGGTTGGTGGATGACCGGCCAGACCATCCTGGTCAACGGCGGCTACACCACCAAGTAGGGACGACGAACCTCTGCCTTGCCCGGGCTTGACCCGGGTATCCAGCGGCGGGGTACTCGCTGTGTCGCGGGAGCGATTGGATTGCCGGGACGGGCCCGGCAATGACAAAGCTGGCGCTCGGTACATCGTGATGATGCCGGACCTGTAGAAATCGGCAGAGGCCCGTCCCCGGCCGACGCAGGACTTCCTCATGGATCGGGGAAGTCCTTCGCGCGCGGCTCTCGGATATTTGTGTTTCCTGCGTCATTGTTTCGCCGCGCCGGCGCGGGTAAAACAAGCCCATGTGGAAATATGCCAACCCCACCCTGTTCATGGGCCTTGCCGGCCGCCTCCTGCCCTGGCTGGCAGGGGCGACGGTGCTGCTGTTCGCCGCCGGTCTCTATGGCGCGGCCCTCGCGCCGGACGACTACCAGCAGGGCGCCACGGTGAAGATCATGTATATCCACGTGCCCTGCGCCTGGCTCGCCATGGCCGGCTGGGGTGCGATGTCGCTTTCGGCGCTCGGCGTGCTGGTCTGGCGCCATCCCCTCGCCGAAGTGGCGATGAAGGCGGCCATGCCGATCGGCGCCGCCTTCACCTTGCTCTGCCTGATCACCGGTTCGCTCTGGGGCCAGCCCATGTGGGGCACCTGGTGGGTCTGGGATGCGCGCCTGACCTCGGTGCTGGTGCTGTTCCTGATGTATCTGGCGCTGATGGCGCTGTGGCACGCCATCGAGGATCCCAGCAAGGCAGCGCGGATCTCGGCCGTGCTGGTGCTGGTCGGGGCCATCAACATTCCGATCATCAAGTTTTCGGTCGAGTGGTGGAACACCCTGCACCAGGGCGCCTCGGTGTTCCGCATCGGCGGCTCCACCATCTATTCCTGGAACATGCTGTGGCCGCTGCTCGACATGGCGCTGGCCTTTACCCTGCTGTTCGTCACGCTGCATCTGACGGCGATGCGCAACGAGATCCTGCGTCGCCGCATCCGCACCATGCGCCTGATGGCTGCGGCCGGCGTCACACCGGCCATGACCGCCTCGCTGCCGGTGGAGGCGTAAGATGGTGCTGTTCGGCATGGATCTCGGGCCGCATTGGGCCTTCATCGTCTGGGCCTATGGCCTCGCCGTCGCGGTGATCGTCCTGCTGATCGCGTGGGTGGTGCTGGATCACAAGGCGCAGCACAGAACCTTGGCCGACCTGGAAGCTCAGGGCCTTCGTCGGCGCTCGCGCCGGGACGCCAAGCCGGACGGACAATTGCCATGAGCAACAGCCAGATCCTGCCGCCGGCACCGCGCCGCCGTGCGCTGGTGTTTCTGCCCTTGATCGTGTTCGCGGCGCTCGCCGGCCTGTTCTTCTACCAGCTCCGCTCCGGCGGCGACCCTTCGGCGCTGCCTTCCACCTTGATCGGCAAGCCGGTGCCGCAGATGAGCTTGCCGCCGCTGGCCGAACTGGTCCGGGATGGCAAGGCGCTCCCCGGCCTTGCCACCGCCGATCTCAAATCGGGTGGGGTCAGCGTGGTCAACATCTTCGCCTCCTGGTGCGGCCCCTGCCGGGACGAGCATCCGGTGCTGATGAAGCTGGCCGGCCTCGGCAAGGGGCGCCTGGTGGCGATCAACTACAAGGACGACCCCGACAATGCGCGCCGCTATCTCGGCACCTTCGGCAATCCCTATGCAGCTGTCGGCGTCGACGTGAACGGCCGCTCCGCCATCGACTGGGGCGTCTATGGCGTGCCGGAGACCTTCGTGGTCAATGGCAAGGGGGAGATCGTCGACAAGATCGTCGGCCCGCTGAGCGAGGACAGCCTCAAGACCAGGTTGCTGCCTGCGATCGAGGCCGCCTCCAAGTCCTGAGCTGCTATTCCCAATCTGCGACATTCCGGGCCCGCAATGACCGACCGCTCCAAGCTTCCCTACCGCCCTTGCGCCGGCGCGGCGCTGTTCAACGCGCAAGGCCAGGTCTTCGTTGGCCGCCGCAAACCGCGCACCGGCAGCGCGCCCGATAGCTTCGAATGGCAGATGCCGCAGGGCGGCATCGACGAGGGCGAGGACCCGCGCGAGGCGGCGATCCGCGAGCTCCATGAGGAGACCAATGTGCGTTCGATCGCCTTTCTGGCCGAGGCGCCGGACTGGTATTCCTACGACCTGCCGGCCGAGGCCGTCGGCGGCGGCTGGACGGCGCGCTATCGCGGCCAGACCCAGAAATGGTTCGCCTTCCGCTTCACCGGCCCCGACAGCGAGATCGACGTGCTCAGGCCGGCTGGCGGCAAGCACAAGGCCGAGTTCGAGGATTGGCGCTGGGAAGATCTGACCGCCTTGCCTGGCCTGATCGTGCCGTTCAAGCGCGGCGTCTACGACGAGGTGGTGGCGGCCTTCCGGCATCTGGTGGCGTGATGGACCAGACCAGACCCTATCGGCCGAATGTCGGCATCGCTTTGTTCAATGCCGAGGGGCTGGTGCTGGTCGGCCGCGCCGAGACCTCCGGGCCGGAACTGATCGTGCCGGGCTTCGAATGGCAGTGCCCGCAGGGTGGCATCGACGAGGGCGAGGACATCGTCGCGGCCGCCAAGCGCGAACTCTGGGAGGAGACCAACGTCCGCAGCGCTTCCCTGCTTGCGGTGACGGAGGAATGGTGGCCCTATGATTTCCCGCCTTATGACGGGCCACCGCACAAATTATCGCCCTATCGCGGCCAGAAGCAGCGCTGGGCAGCCTTGCGCTTCGAGGGGCAGGACAGCGAGATCGACGTCGTCAATCTGCCGACCGGCGAGCCGCAGGAATTCTTCGGCTGGCGCTGGGAAAGGCTGGCGCGGCTGCCCGACCTGGTGACGCCGCACAAGCGTCCGGTCTATCTGCGCATGGCGCAGGCCTTTGCCGGGTTCGGGGCCTGACGAGCCGGGAACCTTTCGCCGACCCACCCTGTTCAGCGTAGATCCATTGGACGGATTGGCGCCGTGCCATGCTTGTGCCAAGCTATGCTGCTTCAATGGCACTTGGGCTGTATGGGGGCTGCATTTCGGAAGTGGCGTCCCCATATGCCGATTTTGGCGCGGAGGCGCGGAAGCGATGTTTCGGAACGTCATGCCCTATGATTATACCGTCGGTATCGATCGCTCGGATATCGACTTCATGGGCCATGTCAACAATGCCAGCTACCTGAAATGGGTGCAGGCGGCGATCATCAGCCATTGGGAGCGCCTGGCGCCTGCCGAGGCGCTGAAGAAGCACGCCTGGGTGGCGCTGCGTCATGAGATTACCTATCGCAAGCCGGCCTTCCTCGAAGACGATGTGATCGCCACCGTCATTCTCGAGAAGGTGCATGGTGCGAAGGCCTTTTACGGCATCATCATCAAACGCGGCGAGGAAGTGCTCGCCGAAGTGAAGTCGAGCTGGTGCTGCCTGGATGTGGCCACCAAACGCCCGAAGCGGCTTTCGAGCGCCATCATCGAGCGTTTTCTCGGCAGGCCGGCGGGGTAGTGCGCCTCTGGAGTGCCGATCCTCTCGCCTTGGCTCCGTCAAGTAATGGAGCGAGATCGGCATTCCAACCGAGGTTCATACCTCCACCGCCGGTTTGCGTGGGGGAAAAAGCTGGTCGCGTGAGGCGATGAGCGCCCCGCCGACGATGAGCAGCACGGCGAGTGCCAGAGCCAGGCTCGGCGATGCGATGCCGACGGCGACCAGGATCAGCGTCGAGAGCACCGGCGTGGCATAGGAAGCGACGCCGAGCAGGCGGATGTCGCCATGCTTGACCCCGCGATCCCAGGCATAGAAGGCCAGGCCCACCGGTCCCAGGCCAAGCCCGACGATGGCAAGCCACTCCTTGGCATCGGGCCATATCGTGGTCTCGAACAGGGCGTGGCAGACCAAGGCGAGTACGCAGGTTACCCCGCAAAAGCCGACCACCGCATCCGTCGGCACCGCCTTGAAGCGACGCGACAGTACCGAATAGCCGGACCAGATGAAGGCGCAGGCGAGCGCCAGCGCATAGCCGGGGCCATTGGCCATCTCGAAGCCCGAAACACCCTTGGCGAGGGCGAGCGCCAGGACGCCGGCAAAACCGAGCAGAGCGCCCGCAACATGATACCAGCGCAGCCGCTCGCCAGGCAGCATCGCGGAGAACAGCACGATCAACAACGGCCAGAGATAGGCGATCAGGCTGGCCTCGGCCGGCGGTGCCCGCTTGAGCGCCTCGAAATAGACGGCGTGATAGCCGAACAGGCCACCGACGCCGAGCGCCCAGACTGGCCAGGGCTGGCGCAGGGCCGCGGTGGCGCCGGGGCGGAACAGCCAGGAGGCCGCGCCCATCAGCGTCGCTACAGCGAAGGTCAGCCCGAGCAGTTCGAAGGATGGGATGCGGTGAGTGAGCGCGGTGGTCAGGGCGAGGACGGACCAGAGCAGGATGGCGATGAGGCCGATCAGGGTGGCGAGCAGTTTGGCGGGCATGGATGGTTCTTTCGGTTGCGCCTGCTATGCCGCAAAATCGAGAGAGGCGCCATCCGGGATTTTTGAGCGACGTGCCGCCACGCCTGTTGGAGGTGATTCTGATGCCGTCATTGTAAGGGGAGCGAAGCAAGCATGGTCGGCAATGCTATTTAAGCCGGCAGCCTTCTCGCCTGGTGCCGCGGCGGCCGGATCTCGCCGTGCTGGGTGCCGATCGACATCTCGAAACTGTCGGCGATGCGGCGGGCGCGGTCGATGAAGAGCAGGGCGGCATTGCGGGGCAGCACATCGAGGCTGGTGCGCTCGAACAGATCGAGCCAGCGATCGAAATGCCGGCCTTCCAGCGGCAGCATCAGATGAGGCCGGAGCGGTCGGCCGTCATAGCGACCGCTGCGCAGGATGACCGATGACCAGAAGGCGCAGAGCTTGGCGAGATGGTCGTCCCAATCGGCGACCTTGGCATTGAAGATCGGCCCGATCAGATCGTCCTGCCGCACCCGGCCATAGAAGGTGTGGACCAGGCGCTCGATCATCGCCTCGCTGATCGCGGTGCCCTCAGGCTCGCTCATATGGATGCTGGCTGCCATGGCTGTCTCTATGCCGGAAAATACAGGCCGGCACCAATGCGCTGGTGTCGCAGCAGCTATTTTTCGGCGGTGCTACTGACATTTGGATGCCGCATCACCATGTAATTGGAAATCATTGGAAGAGTGGAGGCCGCCATGCGCATGCGTCCACTTGCGATAGCTGTTCTTCTTCTTGGTTTGATTGCAGTTCCGGTCAGGGCTCAACAACAGCCGGACCCTGAAAACCCGGACAACGATACTCGCGAGCAACTTTACGAGCTTGGTCGTTTCATTGCGATCTATCAGCGGGTGCTCGCCACCTATGTCGACAAGCCCGCACCGGACGTGCTGATCCAGGGTGCGATCGGCGGCATGATGTCGAAGCTCGACCCCCATTCGCGCTATGTCGATCCCAAAGCCATGTCCGACATGCAGCAGGAGCTTGCCGGCAAGCGCGTCGGGCTTGGCCTCGAGGTCGAGGTGCAGGGCGGCCTGGTCAAGGTGGAGCATGTCCTGGATGCCACGCCGGCCGCCACGGCGGGCTTGAAGGCGGGAGACATCATTCTCAAGCTGGACGGTGATACCGTCCGGGGGCTGAGCCCGGCAGCGATGCTGCAGCGCATGGAAGGAGCGGTGGGCAGTTCCGCCACCCTGACCATCCGGCGGCGTGGCAATGCCGTGCCGCTGTCCTATACGCTCATGCGCGAGATCATCCGGGCCGAGAGCGTGCGCTTCGAGGTGATGGGCGAGGATGTCGGCTATATCCGCATCCGGGAATTCAACGAGCAGACGCCCGACAGCCTCAGGCGGGTTGCGGAACGCCTGCCGACGGCCTTCCGGCCTGGCACCTTGAAGGGCATCGTTCTCGATCTGCGCAACAATCCTGGCGGTTTGCTCGATCCGGCGATCATGGTGTCGGCGGCCTTCATCGGCAAAGGGGTGCTGCTGTCGATCCGCGGGCGTGAGCCCGACCAGTCGAAGGTCTATATCGCCCATGGCGAGGACATCACCGGCGGCGTGCCGCTGGTGGTGCTGATCAACGGCGGCACCGCCTCGGCGGCGGAGATCGTCGCCGGTGCCCTGCAGGACTTCAAGCGCGCTACCATCCTGGGTACGCGCTCCTTCGGCAAGGGCTCGATCCAGACGGTGACCCGCCTGCCCGACGACAGCGCCCTGGTGCTGACCACGGCGCGCTACTATACCCCGCTCGGCCGCTCGATCCAGGCTCAGGGCATCGAGCCCGACATCGCCGTGCGGCAGCAGGATCCGACCGGTGCCGGCCTCGGCCATGCCACACCCGGCGAAGCAGGCCTGACGGGTCATCTCAGGGGAACGGGCCTCAAGGACGAGAGCGGCTCATCCCTCTATGTGCCGCCCAATCCTACCGACGACATCCAGCTTCGCATTGCCCTCGACATGCTGCGCAGCACGGAACGCGACCGCAGCGAATTGTGGCGGCCTCCCGGAAACTGAGTGGCGGCGATTCGAACGCAAAAACGCGCCGCCCGGCTTCGCGCCGGGGAGGTCGTTCTGCAACCATCGGCTGCGTTCCATGGCCGATATGAGCCGGTGGCGTGCAGGGGCGGCGGCGGGAAGCCACCCGCGGGCAGACACAAAATCGTCACAAAGCTGTCTCTTGACGCCGAGCAACATTCCATGGACTCATAGAAATCGTCGAGTCAGGAGAACATAGCTCAGTTCAACCAAAATCATCAGAGGTCCCGTGCCGCTATACAAATCGTCTGCTGTAGATGCAATCAAGCTTCGTAAGGCGAATGAATACAGTTTCTGGGGGTCGAGAAATGCTGCTAATCGAGTGGAACCGATTGCCAGTCCGCATTTTGATTTTGAGTTAGATCTGGAGCCGGGTGACAAGATCTTCACCGTTGGATCGTGCTTCGCACGCAATGTGGAAGGCCGGCTTGCCACCGCGGGCTATCGCCTGCCGATGCGGGATTTGATGGACGATCGCAGCTTCGCGGGCGTGCATCCTCGGGCGCTCAACAATTTCAGCACACCGTCCATCTGGAACGAATTGGGCTGGGCCACCGGGGAATTGCAGTTCGATGCCGAGCAGGCCATCGTCGAATATGGCTCCGGCAAATGGCTCGACTTGCACGTCACCCACAATGTGCAACCCGCGCCCCGGGAGACGGTGCTGCGCCGACGCTCGGCCATCACCAAGGCCTATGGCAGTTTCAAGGACTGCAAGCTGATCATCGTCACGCTCGGCCTGGTCGAAGTCTGGTACGACAATGTGGCAGCTACCTATCTCAACAGTTTGCCGCCACCGCCGCTGGTCCGCCGCTATCCCGAGCGCTTCGAGCTTCACGTGCTCTCTCATGACGAGACGCTGGATTATTGCGACCGGGCCTTGGGCCTCCTGCGCAAATATGGGCGGAGCGACGCGGTCATCCTGATGAGCGTATCGCCGGTGGCGCTCGGAATTACGCACCGTCCCGAGGACGTGATGGTGGCAAATTGCTACAGCAAGTCCGTCCTGCGTACGGTCACCGAGGAAATGGTCGCGCGCTACGACAATGTGCACTACTTCCCCAGCTATGAATCCGTGCTCCAGAGCGACCGGCAGATTGCCTGGATGAATGATTTTACCCATGTGAGCGAGACGCTGATCGCTCATAATGTCGACCGCCTGGTCCGGCATTTCGACGCAGGCGGCGTGGGCGGCGACAGCCTGGAGAGCGCCCAGGCCAGTATCGAGGCGGGCGGGGCATCGGCGGCGCATTTGCATGCCGTCGAGGCGCGCAAGGGTGATCCGAGTTCGGCGGCGCGCTTCTTCTCCGAGTTCGGCGAGTGGTCGGAGAAGTCGCCGACCTTTGCGACCGAGCACATCGAGTGGCTGGTCGAGCAGAAGCAGCCCGCCAAGGCGCTGGAGGTCGCATCGCTGACCGATGCCCGCTCCGAGCGGATCAAGATGGCGAAGGCGCGTGCCCTGTTGATGCTCAAGCGCAACCGGGAGGCGCTGGACATCCTCTATGATCCGAAGCTGGAGGAAGCGCGATCGAGCCGCTACTGGTCGCTTCGGGTCGAGGCGGAAGGAAACAATGGCGATGTCGCCGCGCTGGAGACCACGCTGAGTGGCTGGTCGCGCGCTCTCCCCAAGCATGCCTCGCAGGCGCGGATCCATGTGGCGCGCGCCTTGTTGGCGCAATCCTCGGTTGGGCGCGCGCTGGAACTGCTCGAGCTTGCGCTGGTCGACAATCCCAAATCGGCCCTTGGCCATATCCTCTGTGCCGAGGCGCATCTATCGCGTGGTGACCTTGTCGCCGCCAGGCAGAGCTTCGAACAGGCGGAGCCGGCAACGCCAAGCGAAAACCGCCGCTACAACAAACTGAAGGACAGGATCGGCGAACTGGTCGGTGCGTAATTGATTTGAAGCAGGAGCTTGGGGGCGCCTATGCTAAGCGAAGTTCAGAAGAACTCATTCGTCGACAAGGGCTATTGTACCGTCCAGATAGACCTGGACGCCAAATGGACGAACTGGGCGATCAACCTGACATGGAGCCAGATCGACAGCCATTTCGACCGCGACGATCCCAGGACCTGGATCGGTGAGATCGAGGACGATTGCCGGTCCGCCACGCTCGCCAAACGCCGCGGCCGGCTGAAGTTCAAGGACAATGTGTTCCGGCATCCCGAACTGATCCGCATGATGTATGGCAACGGCCCGGTGATGTCGGCCGTGCGCAGCCTGATCGGCGAACGCTGCGTCGGCCGCCATGCGACGCGCGGCCTCTATCCGATCTTTCCGACCCCGCAGTCGAGCGACACGATCAAAGGCGGGATGGATGCCCATCCCTTCCAGGTGAATGCCGTCCTCTATCTCGACGACGTTGCCGAGGATGGCGGCGCCTTCAGCGTCTGGGAAGGGAGCCATTACATCATGGCGAAGGCATTTGCCGGTCGCGCTTCCTACAAATTGCTCGACAATGTCGAAGCCTTGCGCCTGGAGGCGGAGGCCCGTTGCCGTCATGTGATGCTGCCGGGGCCGCGCGGCACCCTGGTGCTGTGGCATCATCGCCTGCTGCACACGCCGACGACGAACCGGACCGACAAGATTCGCTATGCCTTGCTCGCGGACTACTACCGTGACGACTGGCTCGACCAGGCCGACGAGCCCCACACCGCGGACTTCTGGGAAGGGTGGCCGCTGTCTGCGTCGCCGTCGTCGAGGCCGGCCCACGAACCGGAAACGCCTGGATTGACCGTCTCGCCGCGAAACACCAGGGCGCGTCGAAGCAAGGAACTCGCGCAATCAGGTGCTCCGGCATGAAGGCGTAAGGCCTGTCTCGCGTAAGAGGGCCGCTTGCCGCGTCTGTCAGTGCATGAGGGCGATGGGCTCGCGCTAAAGCGTTTTGCGATCTGGCGGAATCACCAAGAATCGCAAAGACGCCCAAGCCAATCCTTTGGATTGGCTTGGGAACAATGAGTTAGGGCAACTGAGCGTTCACGCTTGAACGCGCTTTGCGCTAGGTGCTCGCGCCATCGAATTTGTGAATCTCGAGCGCATCGAGGTCGATGGCGGGCACGCAGCGCAGATTGATCGCCACCATGGCCGCCCCGTCGGGCCGCTTTGCCTTGGCAAAAGCCTGAGTGCCGCAGGTCTCGCAGAACTGGTGTTCGATGCGGTGCTTGTTGAACTGGTAGGTCTTGAGTCTCGCCGGGTCGGCGGAGATGGTCACCGCTTCGGCCGGCAGGAAGGCCAGGAGCGAGCCCTTGCGGCGGCAATAGGAGCAATTGCAGCTCACGGCGCTGGTCGGCGCGTCGGCTTCGGCCGTGAAGGAAACTGCGCCGCAATGACAACTGCCTTCGAAGCTCATGTCTCGTCCTCCCGGGATGGTTGTGTGCAGGGCGCCAAGCATAGCCCGTGGCGAGGGATTCGGGGATCCTGTTCCGGTGTCGGGAAGGGGACTTCCTTTTGTTTGCGCCGGGCCTTGGCAGACATCAAAACCATACACACTCTATATTCTGAGTGATTTGCTCGCCCGGGCCTTGCGGACCCGGCCTGCCCTTTCATGGGAGATCTTCATGGCCCGCCAATTGCGGCTCGGCGCCTTCATGCGCCCGGCGAGCATTCATACCGGAGCTTGGCGCTATCCGGGCGCCTGGCCCGACGCCAATTTCAACTTCGCCCATCTCAAGCACCTGGCCCAGCGCCTCGAAAGCGCCCGCTTCGACGCTTTCTTCATGGCCGACCATCTCGCCGTGCTCAACATGCCGGTGGAGGCGCTCAAGCGCAGCCATACGGTGACGTCGTTCGAGCCCTTTACCCTGCTGTCGGCCCTGTCGGCCGTCACCGAGCATATCGGCCTGGTCGCCACCGCCTCCACCACCTTCGATGCGCCCTACCATGTCGCCCGCCGCTTTGCCTCGCTCGATCATCTCAGCGGCGGCCGGGCGGGCTGGAATATCGTCACCACGTCCAATCCCGATGCGGCCCTCAATTTCGGCCTCGACGATCACATGGGACACGACGAGCGCTACCGCCGGGCGCGGGAGTTCTATGACGTTGTCACCGGTCTTTGGGACAGCTGGGCCGACGACGCCTTCATCCGCGACGTCGAAAGCGGCCTTTATTTCGACCCGGACAAGCTGCATGTGCTTGGCCACAAAAGCGAGTACCTCTCCGTGCGCGGCCCGCTGAACATCGCTCGTCCGGTGCAGGGCTGGCCGGTGATCGTGCAGGCGGGCTCTTCCGAGCCCGGACGCCAGCTCGCGGCCGAAACGGCGGAGGCGGTGTTCACCGCGCCGCCCAACCTCGCCGAGGGACGCCGCTTCTATGCCGACGTCAAGGGCAGGATGGCCAGGCTTGGCCGCGACAGGGACCATATGAAGATCCTGCCGGCCGCCTTCGTGGTGGTCGGCGACAGCGTGGAGGAAGCCAAGGCCAAGCGCGCCAGGCTCGACAGCCTCGTGCACTACGACAGTGCCATCGCTTCGCTCTCCATCGCGCTCGGCCATGACGTCTCGGGCTTTGATCCCGACGGCCGGCTGCCGCCCATTCCCGAGACCAATGCCAGCAAGAGCGGTCGCGAACGGGTACTGCAACTGGCCGAAAGCGAGGGCCTCACGGTGCGCCAGCTCGCCCAGCGCCTGGGCGGTTATGCGGGCCTCGCTTTCGTGGGCACGCCCGCAAGCATTGCCGATGAAATGGCGGAATGGCTTGAAAGCGAGGGTTCCGACGGTTTCAACGTGATGTTCCCCTATCTGCCCGGTGGCCTCGACGACTTCGTCGACAAGGTCGTGCCGATCTTGCAGGAGCGCGGCCTGTTCCGGCGCGAATATGAGGGGCGGACGCTGCGCGAGAATCTCGGCCTGCCGCGGCCGGAAAACCGCTTCTTCAGATAGGAGAAAATTTCCTGCAGAGTCGGGGCGGTTGGAGTGTCAGCCTCCTGGCTGACATCTTGGAAACGCAGCCCCTGCTGGCAAACGGGATGTCAGCCAGGAGGCTGACACCCTGCATATCCTGCGCTCTTTCATGCAAGCGCAACTATCGTCCCAAACCCGCCCTCACACCATCGCGAAGGTGTCGGGATCCGGGCCGATCTTGCCCTTGGGATCGTCGAGCTTCTCGATGGCGGCGATGTCCTCCGGCGCCAGCTTGAAATCGAAGACCTGGAAGTTCTCGACGATGCGGGCCGGCGTCACCGATTTGGGGATGACGACATTGCCGATGTCGAGATGCCAGCGCAGGATCACCTGGGCGGTGCTCTTGCCGTACTTCTCGGCGATGGCCGTCAGCGTGGGATCGGAGAGCAGCGTGCCCTGGCCAAGCGGGCTCCAGGCCTCCGTCGCGATGCCTTCCTTGGCGTGATAGGCGCGCAGGGCCTTCTGCTGGAAGCGTGGATGCAGTTCGACCTGGTTGATCGCCGGTACCACGCCGGTCTCCGCCTTCAGGCGCTCGAGATGGGCGATCTGGAAATTGGAGACGCCGATGGAGGCGACGAGCCCCTCCTCGCGCAGCTTGATCAGGGCCTTCCAGCTTTCGACATAAAGATCGCGCGAAGGCACCGGCCAGTGGATGAGATAGAGATCGATCGTCTCCAGGCGCAGTTTCTTCAGGCTGGCCTCGAAGGCCCGCAGGGCCGTGTCATAGCCCTGGTCTCCGTTCCACAGCTTGGTGGTGACGAAGATGTCCTTGACCGGAACGCTGGATGCGGCGAGCGCATCGCCCACGCCTTCTTCGTTGCCATAGATGGCAGCGGTGTCGATCGAGCGGTAGCCCGCCTCGATCGCCGCCGTCACCGCGGCGTTCGCGCCCTCGTTCGGCACCTGCCAGACGCCGAAGCCGAGCTGGGGAATTTCCTTGCCGTCATTGAAGCGGATGGTCGGACTCATGGGATTCTTTCCTGAAGTCGTCGAAGGGAAGGGAGGGATGAAAACGGAGGGGCGGTCCGATTCCAGGGGAGGCGGATCGCCGGATGAAGGATGCAGCCGCTGGGGCACCATCCTTCATCTAAGGTCTGGTCAGCGAAGCGCAACCATCGGTCTCACTGAAAGCCGGCGATCGCATGCGGGACATAAGGGGCTTCGAGCGCAGCGATCTCTTCGCCTGTCAATTTCAGATCGAGTGCCGCGATGGCATCGTTCAGATGATGCGGCTTGGAGGCGCCGACGATCGGAGCGGTCACGCCGCTTTTCTGCGCCACCCAGGCGAGAGCCACCTGTGCCCGCGGCACGCCGCGCGCCTTGGCGATGGCGGCCACGGCCTCGATGACCCTGCGGTCGGCTTCCTGGGTCGCGTCATAGAGCGCCGTGCCGACATTGTCGCTCTGCTGGCGCTCGCTGCTCTCGTTCCAGTCGCGCGTCAGTCGGCCGCGGGCGAGTGGGCTCCAGGGCAGCACGGCGATGCCCTGGTCGCGACAGAGCGGCAGCATCTCGCGCTCCTCTTCCCGGTAGAGCAGGTTGAGATGGTCCTGCATGCTGACGAATTCGGTCCAGCCATGCAGCCGGGAGGTGTAGAGCGCCTTGGTGAACTGCCAGGCATGCATGGAGGAGGCGCCGATATAGCGGGCCTTGCCGGCCTTCACCACGTCATGCAGGGCCTCCAGCGTTTCCTCGATGGGGGTCGACGCATCCCAGCGATGGATCTGGTAAAGGTCGACATAGTCGGTGCCGAGACGCCGGAGGCTGTTGTCGATCTCGGCCAGGATGGCGCGGCGCGACAGGCCCTCGCCATTGGGGCCGGGACGGGTGCGGAAGAAGATCTTGGTCGCCAGCACGATCTCCTCGCGCCGCGAAAACTCCCTGATGGCCCGGCCGACGATTTCCTCGGAGGTCCCGTCCGAATAGGTATTGGCGGTATCGAGAAAATTCACGCCGGCCTCGATGGCCTGGCGGATCAGGGGGCGGCTCTGTTCCTCGGGCAAGGTCCAGGCGTGATTGCCGCGATTGGGATCGCCATAGGTCATGCAGCCAAGGCACAGGCGTGACACTTCGAGGCCCGTCGAGCCGAGCTTGACGTAATCCATGGATGAAACTCCTTGCTGAAAACCTATTTCGGGCGCGTTGCCATCCGAAGGACCACGCGAACCGACTAATCCCGCTACTCGATGGATTGGGTCGATTGTGAATCGGCCGGGTGCCGAAGTCCAGCTTCAAAGCAAGGCAGAATGGCTCGCCGGCATTCACACAGTTGCGAGATACCCGGCTGGGCGTGTCGCCGATGACGCAACCGATGTCTCCGCCAAATCGCGACTCTTGCCCTTACAGCTCGAACTCGATGCCTTCCTTGCCCGCTTCGGGAAACAGGCAATCATAGTGCCAGCGTCTCTTCAATTCCTCGTCGTCCCATTGCTCCGTGCTGGGCTGGCGGAAGTTGAACACCAGTTTCTTCCGGCGCTGGGGATCGTTCTTGAGAATGCGGGCGATGGTCTCGGCATCCGGGTGGCCGTGGCGGCTGCCATCGGTCGAGAAGGCAAAGCAGGTACAGTCGATCAGGCGCAGCAGGGCCGGCGAGGTGTTGGCCTTACTGCCGTGATGGGAAACCTTGAGGCAGTCGAGCGCCAAGGGGTTCTCCGGACTATGGCCGAGGCGCTCGAGCGCGGCCTCGATGACATCGGAATGGGAGTCCGCCGCCATCAGCACGCGCCTTCCGTCGAATTCGGCGATGAACACGATGCTGGTGCCATTGGGCTTGGTGCCATCGCGTTCGAAGGCGCGCGAAGCCAGGGCATCGACATTGAGGCCGCCGAGAATCTCGCGACCATCGGCAAGGGCCTGCTCGACCAGGTCCTCGTCCACCGTGCGCAGATGCGCCTTGGCCAGTTCATTGTCCCAGACCGGCAGCAAGTCCGTGAGCTTGCGGTCCGTCGGAGAGAGCAGGGTGAGCTTCAGCCCTCCGGTGAGCGGCAGGGCTTCGCGCGCCTCCGGACTGTCCGTGGAAACGATGCCGGAGGCGAACTGGCTGTTCCAGGGCCAATGGCTGGCGACGATGCCGGCCGTGACCTTCTCGGCCTGGCCGGCGCCCATGGTTTCACGGTCACCGAGCCGGTCCCTCGCCGCGATGAGCTGGGCATGGGCGTTGAACCAGACATTGCGCGCCGTGAAGGGGAGCGCCGTTTCCCCGAACAGCGGCACGGCGCCTTCGATGTGGTCGGCGTCGATGTGGCTGATGGCGAAGAGCTCGAAGCTGCCGATCGCCTGCAGCAGCGGCTTCAGCACCCGATAATTCTTGGTACGGCCGAGATCGACGAGGGCGCGATGGAGGGAGTCTTCCTCGCCCCAGCTCAGCATCAGCGCATCGCCCTCGGAGGCCGGATGCATGGCGAGCCTGAAAACCGGCATGGCAGTCTCCTTCAAGCGCCGAGGCGGATCACGGTGAAGGCCTGGGTCGAGTCGATGCGGTTGGCGAAGGCGCGGGCTGCGCGGCGCGGCGCTTCGAGTGCCTTTTCATCCGGCAGGCTTTCGAGCCCGCGGGCCAGCCAGTCCGCTGACAGCGAATAGAGCGGTGCGCCGCGCGAAAAACCCTCCAGGAACCGGGCCTTGGCCTGTTCGAACTGCTTGGCGGTGCTGGCCCGCATCAACAGGCGGCGGCCAAGGATGATCGGGCCGTCCGGGATGAGCGGAAACCAGTTGGCGAGATTGAAGAGCCAGGGGTCCCAGCGGCGTTCGAGGTCGGGCGACGAGGCCGAGACGGCGATCAGCGCGGCCGCCAGCGCCGCGATCGGATCGGCGAGCTTGTCCTGCATCGCGTCGATCACGGCCTGCTGGAGCCCGCCGGCCAGGAGCCTGCTGCCGGCCTCGGCGTCGCGCGCCGCCAGGAAGCCGATCAGGCCGCTCCAGATGGAGTTTTCGGCGATGATGGTGACCATGCTTTTTTCGCGCGGCGCCTGCCTGTCGACGAGGACATAGGGGCGCCAGCGCCCCGCGATGCTCGGCACCACGGCGAGATTGCGGCGCGGGCCGGCTTCGATCGCGACGAAGACCGGGCGATCGTCGGTGCTACTTTCGAACGGCGCGAAGCGATGGGCCGCGGCGTCGGCCAGGCCAACCTGCGCGAGCCGCCCGTCGTCATTGTCTATGGCTGCGGCGAGGCGGGGATCGGCAAGCGCATGCAGGCCGAGCGCATAATCGACATGGCCGGCGATGGTGGCAATTACGGGTATCACCGGCGGAGGGGCGGGCCGAGGAAAACCGGGCTGCCAAAGGGGCGGTGCCGAGCTGTCGACGTCAGCCGATGGACGCGGCCGCAAGCTTTCCAGGCCCGGCGCCGGAGCGGGAGGCGACGGATCAGGGGGAGGAGACGGCGGGACGGCACCGGTCGCCGTCGCCAGGCCGAGCCATTCATGTGGCGAAGCCGGCATGGCGAAGCGCACTTCCAGCACCTCGTCCTTGGCCACCGTGACGTTCTGGATCTCCACCCGGCCATCGGGCGTACGCAAGGTGACGACATGTTCGCCAGGCCCGACATCCACGGGCGTGGCGCCGCCGATGGCGACGACAACCTGTTTGGGGCTCTTCTTCGCCTCGTTCGCCCCGGCAACCTCGGCCACGGCACCGGCTGCGATCGCCACGGGGCCGGAAAGGCTGATGAGCAGCCGTGCGACCGGGCCGGCGCTGCGTCCCGGGTCGAGTTTTTCCACTACGGCGGGAGGCGGCGTCGCACTGTGCCTGATTTCCAGGAAGACGGCTGGCGCCCGCGCCTTGCCCTTGGCCCCGCCGATATCCGCGCCGAAACGACGGGCGGAGACGTTGATGGCGGTGGCTTCGGGATATTTCAGGAGCTGGAAGGGCGGCTTTCCGGTTGCGCCCTCGAAGGCCGTCTCGCCGCCGGGGACGGCGGTGACGGTGAAATCGCTCTCGGGCCAGTTCTCGGGTTCGGCCATCGAAATATAGACCGGGATTTCCGCCCGCTCGCCGGCGAAGCTGATCTCGAAAGTACCGGAGATGCGCCCACCGGGCGTCTGCGGTTTCTCGTCCGGCAGGCGGTGCAGCTCGAGCAGGCGGCTGATGCTGTCCACCAGCGGGCCGGGGCGCACCGGCCAGTCCTCTTCGGCCGGATCGCCGGCGACACCGCCGAGTGCGCTCAGCAGCGCATCGGCAAACAAAGTGGTGTTGTTGACGCGGCCTCCCGCGACTTCTCCGAGCGCGGTGGCGGCGATCACCCATTGCTTGCTCGGCTCGTCATGTCCCCTGTTTTCGCGGGTCAGGGCAATCAACTTGCTTCCGAACGGCTCGTTCCAGGGCAAAGCGAGATTCGTCGCCGAGCGGCAGCAGTCGAACAGCAGAAGCTGGGAGACGGCTTTGGCGTTCTCCAGGGCGGACATGAACTGCTCGACTTCGGACATGCCGGCCGTGGCGTCGAGATCGTCCATGGCATAGTCCTCGAGGAGGAAGGCCGTGCGGGAGAGCAGGCTCTCGCCATGGCCCGCGACATAGAGGATGGCGAGATTGTCCTTGTGCGTGTTGATGCGCCTCACCCAGGCCCGTACCGCCTCGCGCGACGCGGCGAAGCTGGCGCGTGGCACCGGTCCATCGGCATAGGTGGCGCGGGGATCCCCGCCCGCTGCCGGCTCGGAGAGCAGGAGGGCGAGGCTGCCGAGCGGACAGGCCTCGTTACGAAAGCCCGGCGTGTCCCCGACGAACCAATCCGCCAGGGCTCGTGCCGAGAAGGTGGTGGAGGTCAGCGGCTTCTTGAAGCGCGACGACTGATAGGCACCGACTCCGATGATCAGCACATGGGTGGCGGGGCCGGCTGCCAGCGCGTCGTCGCGATAGACCAGGCCAAAATTCCTGTCGGGATCGGTGCCGGCGAGTTTCATGGCCCTAGACCGGAAAGCCGGGCAGGGGATAGGCCGTCGGAGCCGGCTCGGTCGGCGCGACATAGCTGCGCAGGGCGACATCCATCATCAGCCAGCCCCAATTGATGAGCCGGCTCTGCTCCTCCTCGTCGAAGGGATCGAGGCGGGTCCGCATTTTTGCCAGCCGCGCGACCGCGGTGGGGTCGGGCTTCAATGTCTGTGGGGCGGGATATTTCGAGGCGACGCTGTCGATGCCGCTGAAGGCAATGATGCGGCCGGCGGCCTTGGCTTCGGCGAAGAGCAGGCGCTTGCGCAGGCCGCGTGCCTGGTCGGTGGCGATGTCGAGGACGCGCAAGGCCTGCTGGGGCCAGAAGGCATGGGCGGATTCCTCGGTGCCGAAGGGGGCACCGGCATCGCTGACGATCACGGTGGCGAAATCGTCCACCGTCTCCAGCCCGAGATTGTCATACGCGCCGCCATCGATGAGGGAAAGCCTGTGGTTGTAGTCGGGATCGCCGAAATGGCTCGTGCCGGTGGCGTTCACCCAGTGCGCAGGGTCGACCTTGATCTCCACGGGCGACAGCACGGGCGGAAAGGCGCTCGAAGCGGCGACGGCCACTGCAAGCCGGATGTCGGGCTTGGGTATGATGCCGACAGCATAGTCGGCCAGCCGGATCTTTTGCAGGCGCACGAGCCGGCCGGTCTGCAGATTGGTGGCATTGAAGACGAATTGCGGGCTGTCCGGCAGATCCTGCAGGCTGATGCCCTCGAAGAGATCATCATAGCTGTCGGCGAGGACGTCGCCGATGGACTTGCCGGGCAGGATGGTCCCGAGCCCCACCGCCTTGGTATCGACGGAACGGGTGCAGAATTCACGCAGCGGTGCGATCACCTTGGCGTCGAGATCGGTGACAACGCCGTTCTGGAAGGTCAGCTGTTTCCAGGCGGCCGCCAGCATGCCGGAGGTGATCGAGCCGCCCGACACACTGGAGACCCGGCTGATCTTGGCGAGCAGGCCGAGCTGGTTGAGCCGGATCAGCGCGCCGCAATGATAGAGCGTGGCGCGAAAGCCGCCGCCCGAGAGGGCCAATGCCGGCGTGTTGCGATCCACCGTGCGGTCTTCGATTCCACCGGCCTGTGCCATCGCCCATCCCCCATGCAGGATCTGCAGGCGGAGTGTTTGACCAAACCCGTGAGTCGGGCGTTATTCCAGCGTCAGGGCCGGTCCGCGATCACCGGGTCCGCTCGCCGAACATCAGGAGGGCCGCGGCGCCGACGAGGCCGGCATTGTCGCCGAGAGCCGCCTTTACCACCGGCACGTCGCGGAAGGCAGGCAGGGCAGTGGTGCGGATGGCCCGATGGATCGTCTCGTCCATCAGGTCGAAGCCATGCGAGACGCCGCCGCCCATCACCACTTTCTCGGGACTGTAGAGATGGATGAGGCTGACAAAGCCCTCGCCGAGCAGGGTGGCTTCCTCGTCGAGGAGCGCGAGTGCCGTCGCATCGCCCTGGCGCGCGGCTGCGACAACGTCCCCGGCTGTCGGCGCCGTCAGGCGGGCGAGGCTGCTCCCGGGATGAGCGAGGGCGGCGTAGTCAGCGACGGCCGGCTCCTGCATGGCAGGCGCGGCATGACGGCTC
>NZ_JASGFM010000057.1:0-36043 GCF_047605565.1 Labrys sp. (in: a-proteobacteria) | reverse complement strand
TGAGGACGATGGCGTCCTTGCCGACGAGGTCGATACGCGAGACGTGGCTGTCGAGGTTGATGCGCACGCAGGGCCAGTTCAGCCGCGCGGCGACCTGCTCGATATGGGTCGACTTGCCGGTGCCGTGATAGCCCGTCACCATCACGCGGCGATTGTGCGCGAAGCCCGCGAGGATGGCCAGGGTCGTCGGCTTGTCGAAGAGATAGTCGGGATCGAGGTCCGGAACGTGATCGTCGGACTTGGAATAGGCCGGCACTTCGAGGTCCGTGTCGAAACCAAACAGCTTTTTGGCCGAAACCATGATGTCCGGCAGATTGGCCGGTGTCGTTGCGTCAGTCATTATGCCTTCCTTGGCTGGCGCCAGGGCGGCGCAGCCGACAATCCTCTTCTTATGCGTCGCTTCAGCAGAGCCCGGCGCTACGCAGCGTATTATAGGCCTGGATGATCCCGCGCAATTTATCTTCGCTGGATCGGTCCCCGCCATTGGCATCGGGATGGAGACGTTTGACCAGCGTCTTGTAGCGCGCCTTGATTTCCGGGCCGCTGGCCGTTTCCGGCAGATCGAGCGCGTCGAGGGCCTTGCGCTCCAGCAATTTCAGCCGCCGTCTCTCGGGTTCGGGCGTCCCTTGCGGGCGGCGGAAGCCGTGATCCTCGTCGAAGAAACCGAAGCCGTCATGGATCTCGGGGCCGGGTTGCGGCCCTTCGCCGCGCTTCTTGGCCCAGGGATTGACCCCCATCGTCCAGGTCGGGCGATGGCCGGTGGCGGCATCGCGCTGATAGGCGCTCACCGAGTCGTCCGGCAGGCCGGCGAAATAATTGTAGGTCTTGTTATAGTCGCGCACATGTTCCAGGCAGAAATGCCAGAACTGGCCTTCGCGGTTGCGCCCCTTGGGCGCGCGAAATTCGCCGGCGTTCCGACAACCGGCATGTTCGCATAGCCGTACGCTCGCCGGCTGGACCTCTTCGGCCCTTGGGCGCACCCGGATGCGATCAAACAAGGGCGAGTCCAGATCCATAATGACACACTATGCGAGGGTGAACACAAATGGGCAAGCGCGAGCTTGGACGCAAGAGCGTTTTGTAACTTGAACGAAGCACATCAAATCGCAAAAACGCTTCAGCCAATCCATGGGAATGGCTTGGAACCAGAAAGCGAGAGCAACCAAGCATTCATAGCTGAGCACGCTTTGCCCTGGGGTTAATCGAGGCGAAATGCCGCTGCAGAATTTGAAATATGGGGTCCGCTGACCCGAAAAAGAAAGAGGCCGCCCAAATGGCGGCCCAAGTCTTAGGGAGGAAACGCCCAAGGAGGGCAGTGGGGGAGCGCAAAGGCGCATCCGCCACGTCCCTAAAGTGATCCTCATCGGTTCATTTCGCAAGTGCGAAATGAAATAAATTTTGAAAACCGGCCTGAAATCGGGCCAGTGTTGTAAAAATGCGACGTTTGACGCGGTTGGCCGGCCCCTTTTCAGCGGCGAGCGGGGGCCTGCAGCAGTTTCTGTGCTGCAACGCCGAAGGCGATCCCCAGCGTTGCCCACAGCACGGCATGGATGCCGAGTGAGGCGATACGGAACTTCCACAACACCGTGGCCGAAAAATCAGCCGGGATGTCGTTGACCGTCGGCAGGATCTGCATGGCCACCACCATCACCGCCAGATAGGCTGCCACCCCCACGAGGTTGGCGTTCCAGCGGCCGAGGCTGGCGGCGAGCCGGTTCGCGGTGCCCAGCGCCGCCGCCATCGTCACGAGGGACAGCAGGATCAAGCCGAAATAGAAGGCGGTGCGCAGGCCGATCGTGTCGGGATTGCCGACGGCCGGTGGATTGGCGGGATATTTGATCTGCGGCACCACCATGATGGCGGCGAAGCCGATGACGGCGATCAATCCGGCGGTTGCGCGCGGGCTGAGGCCGCCGATCCGGCCCTGCGCGAAGGCAAAGATCAGGGCGAAGATGCCGCCGAGCGCTGCGCCATAGGCGACCATGCCTGTGACGAGCCCGTAGCTGGCCTGGACCGGCCGGCTGACCGGCTCTTCCTCGTGTTCATGGGCTGCGGTCGTCTGCGCAGCGCCGGGAGCCGGCGCAGCTGTCGGAGCGGGCGCCGGCTCGGATGCGTGGCTTTCCTCGAAAGCGATGGCTGCGTCGACCTGGGGTTCACCGAACACCCAGGCGAAGCCAGACGCAAACAGTCCGGCCAGGATGCCGATCAGCATCCCCCGGATCAAAAGCGATCTAACCATGTCGTGTGTCCAAGCGCCCTAGTGGCAGGGGAAGCCGAGCAGATGGCGAGCGTCATGCACGAATTCGTGGATGTAGACGCCGGGAATCAGCGAGGTCGCGCCCTGTTCGGCGCCGACGAAATAGATGGCGAGCACGGCCAGGAGCACGGTGAAGAGCGCCCAGGGCAGGATCTCGCGGACCGGGATGGCGATCGGCTGCTGGGCGACGGGTGCCAGAGTTGCGGTGGTCATGAAAAGCTCCTTGGGATTACGCGTCCCGTTACGAGTCATGCTGCCTTGGAAGAGGTCTGACTTCCGGATTGACGCCGCAGCGCCGCCGTTCACAGTGGCGCGACCGTGCCGGAATTCCACCGGCTTCCCACCCTTGGCAAAGCTCTTCCATAAGAGCCCAAGTCACGGATATGTCAATATTCCGGAAGCGACTTTATCTTGGGGAAATGCCTTCATGACGCCACGCCTGACCCTGCTGTGCCATGGCGCGACGCCCACACTGCGTGCGGCGGGGTTTCCGCTCGACGAGGCGCTCGACGCAAGGGGGGCACAGGCGGCCCGGGACCTGCAGGGGCGTTTTGCCAAGGCGACCCGCATCCTGAGCAGTCCGGCGCTCAGGGCCCGCCAGACGGCGCAGGCCCTCGGCTTCGAACCCGAGATCGACGGGGCACTGCGCGAATGCGACCATGGCCGCTGGGCGGGGCTTGGCCTGGAGGCGGTGGCCGCCGCCGAGCCCGAAGCGCTCGGCGCGTGGCTGACCGATCCGCAGGCCTGCCCGCATGGCGGAGAGAGCATTGCGGCCCTGAGCGCGCGGGTCGGCGCCTGGCTCGATGGCGGGCGGTTCGAGGGCTTCACGCTGGCCGTCACCCATGCCTCGGTGTTGCGCGCGGCGATCATTCATGTCCTCGGCAGCGAGCCTCGTTCCTTCTGGCGCATCGAGGCCGCTCCGCTGGCGAGTGCCGATCTCAGGCCTTCTGCCCGCGGCTGGTCGCTGCGGCTGGAGACATAGAGGCGCTCCGGCTGGGCCTTCCAGCAGAGCTGCTTTTCCTTTTTCGTCATTGGCATGTCGCCGGGCCTTTTGTAGACACGCCTCTGGCGGGTTAGTCGCCCAAACAGGATTGATGTCATGCGCGTTGCAATGATCGGTACGGGTTATGTCGGCCTGGTGACGGGGGCGTGCCTCGCCGATTTCGGCCATGTCGTCACCTGCGTCGACAAGGATCCGGCCAAGATCGAGGGCCTGCTGGCCGGCCGCATGCCGATCTACGAGCCGGGCCTGGAGGATCTGGTGGCGCGCAATGTGCGCGAGAAGCGCCTGTCCTTCACCACCGAGCTCGCCCCCGCCGTGCGCGATGCAGCCGTGGTGTTCCTGGCCGTCGGCACGCCCTCGCGCCGCGGCGACGGCCATGCGGACCTGTCCTATGTCTATGGCGCGGTACGCGAGATCGCCGCGGCGGTCGAGGGCTTCACGGTGGTGGTGACCAAGTCGACCGTGCCGGTCGGCACTGGGGACGAGGTCGAGCGGCTGATCCGCGAGGTCCGGCCCGACGCCGATGTCCGCGTGGTGTCGAACCCCGAATTCCTGCGCGAAGGGGCGGCGATCGAGGATTTCAAGCGCCCCGACCGCATCGTGGTCGGCACCGAGGACGAACGGGCCAAGGAGGTGATGGCCGAGGTCTATCGCCCGCTCCATCTCAACCAGGGGCCGCTGCTGTTCACGGCCCGGCGCACCTCCGAACTGATCAAATATGCCGCCAACGCCTTCCTTGCGACCAAGGTCACCTTCATCAACGAAATCGCGGACCTGTGCGAGAAGGCCGGTGCCAACGTGCAGGAGGTGGCGCGCGGCATCGGCCTAGACAACCGCATCGGCTCCAAATTCCTGCATGCCGGGCCGGGCTTCGGCGGCTCGTGCTTTCCCAAGGATACGCTGGCACTGCTGCGCACCGGCCAGGAGCATGGCGTGCCCCTGCGTATCGTGGAGGCGGTGGTCGGGGTCAACGATGCCCGCAAGGCGGCGATGGCACGCCGCGTCATCGCGGCCCTCGACGGCAATATCGCCGGCAAGACGGTGGCCCTGCTCGGCCTTGCCTTCAAGCCGAACACCGACGACATGCGCGACAGCCCCTCGATCCCGATCGTGCTCGCCTTGCAGGACAAGGGAGCCAAGGTCCGTGCCTATGATCCCCAGGCAATGGAGGAGGCCCACAAGGTTCTGAGCGATGTCGACTATCGCTCCAGCGCCTATGACTGCCTCGACGGTGCCGATGTCGCGGTGATCGTCACCGAATGGGACGAGTTCCGGGCGCTCGACCTCGAGCGGGTCAAGAACCTGCTGACGCACCCGGTGATCGTGGACCTGCGCAACATCTACCGGCTCGAAGACATGAAGCGGCACGGCTTCCGCTATGAGAGCATCGGGCGCGAGGGAACGGCGCCCTGAGCGGAAGACGCCCCGCATATTCGTGCGGCCGGGCGCTGGCGCAACTGGTTTGAGAAGACAGCGGGAGGTCCTCGCCTCGTTTGGGGGGAGGGCCAGCATGTCCGGTTCGCACCGACCGGAATGCAGCCACGCGGCTGTCAAGCGCAGGCGCGAGAAATGACAGGCCTGTTGCGGATTTGCATCAAGTCCCAACTCATGGTTGCAGGGCGGCGATCTTGATTGGATCAAAGCGCTAAGAATTATCATACTATAAGGCTCACACGGCGATTCGACCGCGATTCCGGCCGGTGGAGCGCTGAACAGGATCTCCGAACCTGCCCTGGCGGCGCAGGCTGGGAAATCCTGCAAAATTTCCAGACGCCAGCTCCAGTGCCCGCGACAAGGCCATTAGCCATGCGGGCGGCTTGGCTGAGGCGCGTTGCTTGCGAGGATGTTCATGTCGAGGTTGCGTCGCAGAATGGGTCGGCTGGCCGCCGGCGTGCTGGCATTGGCGGCCTTCGAGGGGACGGGTGCCGCGCTCGCCCAGCAAATGCCGGCCATGCCGGTCACGGTAGCCAATCCGGTCAGCCGCAAGATCACCGAATCGGTCGAGTTCACCGGCCGTTTCCAGGCCTGGCCGCAGGTGAACATCACTTCGCGCGTCACCGGCTATCTCGACAAGTCGAGCTTCGTGGAAGGTTCCCTCGTCAAGGAGGGCGACGTGCTGTTTGCGATCGATCCGCGTCCGTTCCAGGCCGCGGTCGACCAGGCGGCTGCCCAAGTGAAGATCACGCAGACCCGAATCGACCTCACCAAGGCCAATCTGGCGCGCGCCGAGGCCCTGAAGAAGACCGGCAACGTCACCGACGCCGCCTACCAGGCCAACCTCCAGGCCTATCAGGAAGCGGCGGCCTCGATCGATTCGGCCAGCGCGGCGCTGGCAACGGCCAAGCTCGACCTCAGCTACGCCACCATCACCGCCCCGATCTCGGGCAGGATCACCCGCCAGCTCGTCTCGCGCGGCAATCTGGTGGTGGCCAACAGTACTTCGCCGCTGGTGTCGATCGTCGCCGTCGATCCGATCTATTTCTACTTCGACCTCGACGAGGCGAGCTACCTTGCCTATCAGCGGGCCTCCAAGCGCAAGATCGATGCCGGCGGTACCGAGCCCGCGTTGAAGGCCGAGATTGGCCTGTCGGACGAAAGAAAACTGTCCCATCAGGGTACGCTCGACTATCTCGCGCCGCAGGTCGACGCCCAGACCGGAACCGTGACCGCCCGCGCCAAGGTCGCCAATGCCGACGGCTTCCTGACCCCCGGCCTGTTCGGGCGCATCCGCATCACCATCGGCGAGCCCTATGATGCGCTGGTCGTGCCGGATGTGGCGGTGGGCCAGTCCTCGCAGGGGCGCTATGTCATCGTGGTCGGCGCCGACAAGATCGCCAATATCCGCCCGGTGGAACTGGGGCCGAAATTCGGCTCGTTCCGCGTGATCAAGTCCGGCCTCAAGCCCGAGGACCAGGTGCTGATCAACGGCCAGATGCGTGCCCGGCCGGGTGGCGAGGTCGTGCCGCAACCCACCAAGCTGGACGTGCCTGAGACGCTCGTTCCCGACCAGACCTGATCGGGAGCGCAGTCCATGAAATTCGGCCATTTCTTCGTCGACCGCCCGATCTTTGCCGCCGTCGTCTCGATCGTCACGGTGGTGATCGGGCTGGTCTCCTATGTCGGCCTGCCGATCGCGCAGTTCCCGCAGATCGCCCCGCCGACGGTGGTGATCAACGCCACCTATCCCGGCGCCAACGCCCAGACCATCGCCGAGACGGTGGCGGCGCCGCTGGAGCAGTCGATCAACGGCGTGGAAGGGATGATCTATCAGACCTCCCAGGCCACCAATGACGGCTCGCTGCAGATCACTGTCACCTTCGCCACCGGCACCGATCTCGACATCGCCCAGGTGCAGGTGCAGAACCGCGTCTCCTCGGCCGAGCCGCGCCTGCCGGCCGAAGTGCGGGCTCTAGGCATCACGGTCAACAAATCGTCTTCCGACTTCCTCCTGATCGTCACGCTCTATTCGCCGGATAATTCGCTGAACGACTATGGCATCTCCGACTATGCCATTCTCAACGTCAACGACATCCTGGCCCGTGTCGACGGTGTCGGCTCGACCTTCGCCTTCGGCCTGCGCGAGCCCTCGCTGCGCGTCTGGCTCGATCCGAACCGCCTGGCCAGTTTCGATCTGACGGCGGGTGAGGTCGTCCAGGCCCTGCGCGAGCAGAACGTGCAGGTCTCCGGCGGCACGCTCGGCGCCCAGCCCTCGCCCAACAACACCACCAGCGAGATCACGGTCACCACCCAGGGCCGTTTCCAGGATGCCGAGCAATTCCGGAACGTCATCATCAAGTCGACGCCGGATGGCCGCCTGCTCAAGCTGAGGGATGTCGCCCGCGTCGAGGTCGGCGCCAAGCAGTACAGCTCCAACCTCTATCTCGACAGCCAGCCCACCGTTGGCATCGCGGTGCTGCAGAGGCCCGGCTCCAACGCGCTGGCTACCGCCGATCGCGTCAAGGCCAAGATGGACGATCTGGCCAAGGCCTTTCCGCCGGGGCTGAAATATTCCATCGTCTACAATCCCACCGAATTCGTCTCGGCCTCGATCGAGGCCGTCTACGAGACCTTCTTCGAAGCGATCGTGCTGGTGGTGATCGTTGTCTTCGTCTTTCTGCAATCCTGGCGCGCGGCGATCATTCCGATCATTGCCATTCCCGTCTCCATCATCGGCACCTTCGCGGTGATGGCAGGGCTCGGCTTCTCGCTCAACATGCTCACTCTGTTCGGGCTGATCCTGGCGGTGGGCATCGTGGTCGATGACGCCATCGTGGTGGTGGAGAATGTCGAGCGCAACATTCATGACGGCATGACGCCCAACCGGGCGGCCCATGTCACCATGGACGAGGTCGGCCGCGCCGTCATCGCCATCGCCCTGGTGCTGTGCGCGGTGTTCGTGCCGACCGCCTTCATTCCGGGCATATCGGGCCTGTTCTACCAGCAGTTCGCGGTGACCATCGCGGCCGCCACGGTGATCTCGGCCTTCAACTCGCTGACCCTGTCGCCGGCGCTCGCGGCCCTGTTGCTCAAGCCGCATGATCCGGAGCACCGCAGCCGCTTCTTCCTGTTCCGCTGGCTTCGGGCCGCGGGCGACGGTTTCAATCACGGCTTCGACAGGCTGTCGCGCGGCTATGGCGGCACGGTGGGCTTTGCGGCCCGCCACAAGCTCCTGTTCCTCCTGATCTATGCCGGCCTGCTCTTTGCCACCTGGCACGTCTATACCAAGGTGCCAACCGGCTTCGTGCCGGAATCGGACCAGGGCTACGCCATCGTGGTGGTGCAATTGCCCGACGGCGCCTCGCTGGAACGCACCGACGCCGTGGTGCGCAAGGCGCAGCAGATCGCGGCGGGCAGCCCGGGCGTCGCCCATGTCATCGGCGTTGCCGGCTTCTCCGGCGCGACCTTCACCGCCGCCTCGAATGCAGCCACCATCTTCGTGCCATTCAAGCCGTTCGACGAGCGCCTGAAGGAAGGATTGTCGGCGCAGGCCATCGTGGGCGAATTGCAAAAGCGCGTCTTCGCCATCGAGGAAGGCTTCGTCTTCGTAATTCCGCCTCCTACCATCCAGGGTCTCGGCACCGGTGCCGGCTTCAAGATGCAGGTGCAGGATCGCGGTGGCGTCGGGGCGGAAGCGTTGATGCAGGCCGCCAATGCCCTGATCGGCAAGGCCAACCAGACACCGGGCCTCACCCAGGTCTACACCACGCTGTCCAACAATGGCCCGCAGCTCTTCGTCAATGTCGATCGCGTCAAGGCGCGCATGCTCAACGTGCCGATCGGCAATATCTTCGAGGCGATGCAGGTCTATGTCGGCTCGGCCTATGTCAACGACTTCACGCGCCTGGGCCGCGCCTTCCAGGTGAATGCCCAGGCCGAAGGGCGCGATCGCCTCAACAAGGAGGACCTCGTCCGCCTCAAGGTCCGCAGCGCCAATGGCGCTCTGGTGCCGCTCGGCTCGCTGATCTCCTTCGAGGAACGCACCGGCCCCGACACGGTGATGCGCCACAATCTCTATCCGGCCGTCTATGTCAGCGGCTCGGGCCTGCCAGGCGTGTCTTCCACCACGGCGCTCGACCTGATGGAGAAGGCGGCCGCCGAGGTACTGCCGCCGGGCGTCGGCTTCGAGTGGACCGAGATCGCCTTCCAGGAACGCTCGGTGGGCAACACGGTCTATTTCGTGTTCGGCATCGCCGTCCTGTTCGTCTTCCTGTTCCTGGCCGCCCAGTATGAAAGCTGGTCGCTGCCGCTCGCCATCATCCTGATCGTGCCGCTCTCCATTCTGGCGGCGCTGCTCGGCGGCATGGCGCGCGGCCTGCCGATCTTCGGCGGCTGGTGGTTCAAGGTGATGGACAACAACATCATGACGCAGATCTCCTTCGTCATGCTGATCGGCCTCGCCGCCAAGAACGCCATCCTGATCGTGGAGTTCGCCCGCCAGCGCGAGGACCATGGCGATACGCCCTGGCAGGCTGTGATCGAGGCCTGCCGGCTGCGCCTGCGCCCGATCCTGATGACCTCCTTCGCCTTCATCCTCGGCGCTGTGCCGCTGATGATCGCCACCGGCCCCGGCTCGGAACTGCGCCAGGCCATCGGCACGGCCGTGGTCTTCGGCATGAGCGGCGTGACCTTCCTCGGTCTCTTCCTCACGCCGGTGTTCTACGTCACCATCCGCCTGATCGTGCGCAAGCTCTTCCGCGAGAAGCCCAAACCTTCGACGGTGACGGCGGCGACGATGGGCGAGCCGGAAGGAAGCTGAAGCCTGCTGCTCCGAGGGTTCAGTGATTGGCGGGCCGGCATGCCAGCTCGCCAAGGATGGCACGGCAAACTGTCCTCGCTTTGCGGTAATATGATAGTGCCGGAGGTCAAGCAAGGAGGCTTTGCAGTCCCTTTGATTGACTCATCACACAATGTTGACCATTCTCAGTGGTGCAGCACGGCTCGACGACATCGTCGCGGGTCGTTCTGACGATACTCAGATGTACGTGGGCCCCGGCAGCTTTGTCGCGCTGGGGCAGTTCATCCGGCCTGGGTCTCGATGAGGAGAAGATCGGCATCGACGTCATACTGGCGTCGGGCCGGGCGTGTTTTGATGCGCGCGATCTTCACCATCGAGACTCTCTAGCGTTGTGCCTCGCAGGAGGCGCCGGGGTCGTGGTGGACAGGATGGATGACAAGCCCTTCATAGCACTTCGCCTGGTCGGTATCCCCCATCTCACGGTGGCGGGAGAGGGGGTGTTTCCTGCCAAGGGCTATGTCCTGGTTGCCATGCTGTTGCTGGCCGGCGGCCGGCGCATGAGCCGCCAGGCCATCGCCGCCCTGCTCTGGGACGACGCACCCGAGGAGAAGGCCCTTACCAATCTGCGCCAGCTTCTCGTCCGAATCCATCGGACATGGCCCTATGCAGATCCGTTGGTAGAGACCAGCGGGCCCCATCTGGCGGCTGGACCCGGTGCGGACCGCAGCGACCTTGCCGCGCTCCTGTGTCTGGCGAAATCGGGTGTGCTGGCCGAGAGGGTCCAGGCCGTCCTGCTCGCCAAGGGGGATCTCCTCGACAGTATCGATTCGGGTGGCCCCGAATTGTCGCAATGGTTCCGCAGCGAACGTGAACGCTTCCGCCGCATCGTGCTGGCGCTGGCCGCCGAAGTCCTGGTCGAGATGACCCGCTACGGTCGCGCGCCCGAGCGAGAGATCGATCTCATCGGCGAGGTCATGCTCACGCTCGAGCCGGAACGGGAGGAGAGCTACCGCGTCCTGATCGAAGCCCATGGACGCAACGGCAACATTCCGGCGGTGAATCGGGTTCATGCCGGCCTGACCGACATGCTCCGGCGTGAATTCGGAACGGAGCCCCGGCCCCAGACCGTCGCCACCTTGCGTCGTATCCTCGCCAGCGCGCCGCAGCCGCGGGTGCAGGTGAGCGGCGGAACGCGCAACATGCCCGATGAACGCCTGCTTTTGGCGAACCCGGCTGCGCCTCGCCTGCCAGGCTTGCCGCGTGTGGCGTTGTTTCCGCCGCGCCCGATACCCGGCCGCGTGCTGGATCCCCTGCATCGGGCCCTGATCGAGGACGTCGCCAACGACCTGTCGCGCCACCGTACTTTCGCGGTGCTCGCACCGCACAGCAGTTTCCATGTCGCCGATGCGGGCGATGCCCGGCGCTTTGCCAGCCTGTGCAGCGCCTATCTGATCACCGGCTTCATGGTGCCGGGCAGCGAGCGTATGGCCCTCCGGCTGACGCGGCAGCCGGATGAGGAGATCGTCTGGGCTGCCGAATATCTGGTCTCGCCCGAGCGGTTGGCGCTTTCCTTCCGGCTGATCACCCGGCAGATCGCTGCCACCCTTGCCAATGAGATCGAACGCGACCAGCTCGATCGGGCCCGGGCCGATCCCAAGCCGGCCGCCTATTGCCATTATCTCGAAGGGCAGGCGCGGCTGCACAGCTTCGACCTCGCCCGTCTGCGCCGGGCGCGCGCCGAGTTCAAGCTGGCTACCGAGGAGGACGGGGATTTCGCGCCTTCGCGCGCCCGCATTGCCCAGACCTTGCAGCTCGAATGGCTGATGCTGGGGGGCACGGATCCATCCCTGCTCAACCAGGCCCGGGCGGAAGCGGATCTGGCGATGAAGATCGATCCCGGCCACGGCACGGGCCACTGGATGTCGGCCGTGGTGGCGCTCTATCAGCATGACTTCGACTATACCGCCGAAAAGTTCATGGAAGCGGAGGTCCTCAATCCGCATTCGGCCGATCTGCTGGTCCACCATGCCGATGCGCTGTCGCATCTTGGCGAGCCGGAACTGGGCTGGGAGCGCTTCCAGCGGGCCCTGGAGCTCAATCCCTTCCCGCCGGATTATTACTGGTGGTTCGGCGCTACCATCGCCATCCGTCGCCGGCGCTTCGAGGAGGCAATCGAGATGTGCGCCCGGATGGAGAATGACGAATCGGCCATGCGGGTGCTGGCCATGTGCCATGGCTTCGTGGGCGATACCGCGATGGCCCGTCATTATGGGCGGCGCGTCATGGACACTTATCCAGGTATGTCCGCCCTGGACCTCGCGCGCCTGGCACCGGATCGCCGCCAGGAGGACATCGAGTTCTGCGCCCAGGGCCTGCGCCTCGCCGGCCTTTCCTGAAGAAGAGCCGGCTGCCGCCGAGAAATCCAAGAAGAGTCCAATCGGCCGGGCGGGTGCCCGAAGTTTCGAGCGATTACCTTCCTTAAATGTATTGTCGGTGTGCGGTGCTCGATATTTTCCCGCACCCGACTTTGTTCGGCTGCTTTATTTCAAGAATTGAATTATGTTTTATTTTATAATTGCAAGATTAGTCGTATGATTTGGAGCGTCGATATGGATGCGATTCCTTGTCATCATTTCATAAATGAACTTCTTGATCGAGGGCGATGTGATATTCATGATTCCGTTTCTGTGTGACTCGGGCGTGAAGTCTGGTGGGGAATCAGATTGGACTTGTTGACTTCAATGTGTTTGACGAACAAGTAGTAGATGCGGCGCATATGTCGGGCGTGGCCCGAAGGTTCTCATTCCGAACCACGAGATTTGTGATGGGAACGGCGGGGATCTGGCAAGTGGCGGCGGCATGCATGGGATGCCGGGCCAGACTCCCCAGGCGAGGATAGTCGAATGGACGCTGAGGACGACATTGTTCTTCATTTGGTAGGCGTACCGCATGTTGCCAAACCAATGGAGGGCGTGTTTCCGGGCAAGGGATATGTTCTCATTGCGATGCTGTTGCTTTGCGGCAGTCGGCGGATGAGCCGGCAGACTATTGCCGCGTTGCTGTGGGACGATGCTCCCGAAGAGAAGGCCCTCACCAATCTCCGGCAATTGCTGGCCCGCATTAACAGGTTCTGGCCGCTGGAGGAGCCGCTGGTCGAGGTGGAAGGCTCCAACCTGATGGCCGGGCCTGGAGCCACCCGCAGCGACCTTGCCCAGATCATGGCGCGCCGCAAATCCCAGGTGCTGGCCGAACGTGTGGCCGTCGTCCGGCTGGTGAAGGGGGATCTGCTCGACACGATCGACAGCGGCGGGCCCGAATTGTCACAATGGTTTCGCAGCGAGCGCGAGCGCTTTCGTCGCCAGGTTCTGGGGCTGGCGGGCGAGGTGCTCATGGAGATGACACAGTTCGCCCGAGCCAAGAAAAGCGACATCGACGAGATCGGTGAGCGCATGCTGGCGCTGGAACCGGAGCGGGAGGAGAGTTTCCGCGCACTGATGGAGGCCTATGGCCGGATCGGCGATATCGAGGAAGCCAACCGTGTCTTCGACGATCTGAAAAAGATCTTGCGCGATGAATTCGGCACCGAGCCGAGGCCGGAAACGGTGGCCACGATGCGGCGTATCCTGGCGAATGCTCCGCGCCCTCGGTTGCAGGTCGTCGCCGAAGCCGAGGTATCGGCGGCGATCGAGCAGACTGTCCAGCCTCCGGCCTTGCGCAATCTGGCGGGCTTGCCGCGCGTCTCCCTGTTCCCGCCGCAGCCGCGGCCGGGAGAGACCCTGCATCCCCTCTATCGCATGCTGATCGAGGACGTCGCCAACAGCCTGTCGCGTCACGCCACCTTTGCGGTGACCGCGCCTCACAGCAGTTTCGACGTGGCCGATACCGGGGATCGGGAAAGACTGGCCGCCCTGCGCTCGGGCTACCTCGTCACCGGCTTTCTGGTGCCCGGGAGCCAGAAGATGGCGCTACGCCTGACCCGCAATCCCGGCGACGAGATCATCTGGGCAGCCGAATATCGCGTGGAACTAGAGGACCTGGTCGTTGCCTTCCGCATGATCTCGCATCGGATCGCGGTGACGCTGGCGAGCGAAATCGAGCGGGATCAGCTTGATCGCCTGCGGGCCGATCCCAAGCCGCTTGCCTATCGGCACTATCTGGAAGGACATCTTCTGTTCAAGAATTGCGACCTGCCGCGTCTGCGGCGCGCAAGAGTGGAGTTTCAGAAAGCGGCGGCGATCGACATGGACTTCGCCGGCGCGAGGGGGGCCGTCTCGAATGCGCTCCAGCTGGAATGGCTCATGCTGGGAGCGAACGACCCATCACTCCTGATGCAGGCCCGCCACGAAGCCGAGGCGGCAATCGGCATCGATGCAGGCAATAGCGTCGGTCATTGGATGTCGGCGGTGATTGCACTGCATCAGCGCGATTATGACAAGGCGGCGGAGCAATTCCTGGAAGCCGAGACGCTCAATCCCAATTCGGCCGACCTGCTGGAATCGCATGGCGATACCCTGGCTCATCTGGGGGATCCCGATGCTGGCTGGCAGAGGTTTCAGCGCGCCATCGAACTCAACCCCTTCCCGCCCGACCGCTATTGGTGGGGCGGGGCCACGATCGCCTATTTTCGCGAGGACTTCGACGGGGCGATCGACATGTGCGGCAAAATGGAGAACGATCAGTCCGTCCTGAGGATCCTGGCAATATGCCATGGCAATCTCGGTAACAAGGAGGTCGCCAGGAACTATGGGGCACGTTTGAAGGATATGTATCCCGGCATCACTGCGGCAGATGTTGTAAATCTCACGCCGGATAAGAAAGGAAACATGAAAGAGGTTATTGTGCGTGGGCTTAAAGTGGCTGGGATAAGTTAATTCGCAGAATGCTTCTTCTTAATTTCATAATAAGAAAACTTAAAACCATAAACTTACTCAAGAGAGGGTAGCATGGCTGGAATAAGACGAGATCGAGATCATATCTACATCATTGGCGACAGGGGCGTCGGAGTCTTCCTGATCAAGATGAGTCCCATCCGCATCGTTCGGATTCCCGACAAGGAGGTCCGTCGTTTTGGCAAAGAACATAATTGCGACGGCTATGCGGCGGTCGCCGCCCTCTGCTGGCGGGTGATTGCCGACCACCGTGCTGCCAATGGCCAAGGCAAGCCGCTCGAGCCCGAGAATATCGTCGGCATCGCTTCGCTCGCCGAGGCTGGTGCGGAGCTGAGCAATCTGGAGTTTTCGTTCGGAACGAACATGTCGGCTGCGGCGATCGAGGCTGTCCGAGGCCGGAACCGTTCCCTGAAAATGGCGCTTTGCTACCTGACACAGAGAACCGGCAACAATCTCCAGGATGCGGTGCTGCTCGATGATGGCAATGCCGACGATTTTGCCTGCTGAGGCATTTTCCAAGGTCGTCGACAGGTTTCTTGATCGAAGCAATGCGTCAAACGAAGAAGCGGAGCAAAGTGCGGTTTTGGGGAATCGTACTTTGCTCTGAACGGTTCGGTTCCGTTTCGTGATGCCGGCCTCGTGGAAGTATGAGGTGAGCCTTGTATAACCCTCGATATTTCCGAGAAGAGCGCGTGGAGGTGCTCCACGCGCTGATGCGCGATCATCCGCTGGCAACGGTCGTCACCCATGAACGGGGACGCCTGCAGGCCAATCACATTCCCTTGTTCCTGGTGGCAGACAAGGGGCGCAAGGGCGTGTTGCGGGGGCATCTCAACCGCAACAATCATATGGCCGTCGATCACGACCCGGCCCTGGAGGTGCTGGCGATCTTCCAGGGGCCGATGCACTACATCACGCCGCGCTGGTATGTCGACAAGGTGGAAGGCGGCAAGGCCGTGCCGACCTGGAACTATGTCACCGTTCATGTCCATGGCCGTTTGAGGTCGACGGAGAATCCGCGCTGGCTGCGCGAGCACGTCACCGCCCTGACCAATCTGGTCGAGGCCGGGCGTCCGCAACCCTGGCAGGCCGAGAGTGCGCCATCATCCTTCATGAAGGGGCAGATCAAGGGCATTATCGGGCTGGAGATCGCGATTACCAGCATCGAGGGCAAATGGAAGCTCAGTCAGAACCGGCCGGAGCCCTATCGCAGCAGCGTTATCGAAGGCCTGACGGCGGAGGGCGAGGCTGTTATGGCCGACCTCATGACCCAAGCCGTCAAATAGCCGGCTCATTGATTGATGACCGCCCCCGCCATGAAGCCGGTACCTGCCTACGATCATCCGCCCCTTGCACCCTTCGGCATCACGCGCGTGGGTGACCTGACCGATCTCGACGTCGTCGGCATTCCCGTCTGGTTTGCGACCCGGCCCAATGCGCGCTCGATCGCCGTCAGCCAGGGCAAGGGGCTGACACCTGAGCAGGCGCGCATATCCGCCATCATGGAGGCGGTGGAAGGGGCCGTCGCCGAACAGACCAAGGCCCTGATTGCCGAGTTTGGCACGCCGGACGAGATGCTGTCTCGCGGCCGGCACTTGGTTCCGCTGGAAGAGCTCGTGCGCTTCCGGGGCGAAGCCTATGATGAAGAGGCTCCGCGTGCGTGGGTGCGTGGCGTTGCCCATGGCAGCGGGCGGCCGGCCTTCGCACCCTATGAACTCATCGGGCTCGACATGCGTGAGGAGTTTCCCTGGGATCGGGATGCCTTCCATATCAGTTCGGCCGGGCTTGCCGCCGGGCCGAGCTTCGAATTCGCCGCCCTGGCTGCCCTGCTCGAACTGGCGGAGCATGATGCCACCACCTTCTCCGATGCGTTCGGTCATCTCGAGGCCACGTCGCGCCAAATGCGCTGGCAAGCCGGCGTGCATGCCGGACTGGACGAGGCTGTCGCCAAGGTACGCGCCGCCGGGCTGGAGCCGCGCTTCTTCGACAAGACCAACCGTCTCGGTCTGCCGGTGGTCAGCGCCGCGATCGTTCGTCCGGTGATCGGCGAGGAGGGCGGTGGCGAGCGCTTTTCCGGAGGCGAGGCCTGCCGGCTCGATGCCGGAGCCGCTGCCCTGGCGGCCTTGCTGGAGGCCGTGCAGTCGCGGCTCACCCATATTGGCGGGGCCCGCGACGATCTGGAGCCGGATTTCTACGAAACGCGGGGTGACGTTCTGCCCACACCGGTTCCGGGGGCGCCCGGCCTGGCCGAATTCGCCGAGCGTCATCGCCAAGCGCCTCTACCGCGGGCGGAAGAGCTGACGCATGCCGCACAACTCGACATCGTCGCAGGCAAGCTTGCGGCGGCCGGGCACGCCGACATCTTTCTTTTCGATCTTCCCGGACCGGTCGAGGGCGTGCATGTGGTGCGCGCCTTGGTGCCGGGCCTCAAGACTTTCGTGGAGGACGGCGTGTCCGATATCGGCCTTGAGGATCTGTTCGGAGCGATGACGTGATGGTGCCGGCCGAAGCACAGTGCCGGAAGCGGCAGCGCGGAAGCAGGGGAAACGCGTCTTTCCCGCAGCCTTGCTCATGGGAGCGAGGGAGGTCCTAAAATTACGAATTCCTGCAATTTGTCGGGGCATCGGCAGTATATTTTTTGGAGAGCTTCTGGTAGAGGTCGGAGATTCCTTGTAGTCTTTCTGTATTAAATTCCATTTTTTGCGTTTTAGTTTTGCGGTATTTACATAATAATGGTAGTTTTATCAATTTTTTAGGGCGGAGTTCAAATATAATTATATATTACGTAAAGATTTTTGAAAATAATTCTCATTATTTTCTTTTGCATTTTGGCGGCTGGTGTGACGCCGGTGTGACTTGAGGCGAGGATTTCTGGCCAATTCATTGACTTGAATGGATTTTGTAACACAGTGTCGCCACGGTTCACGAACTTGGCGGTGCTCGCGCGAGTTTCCCACGGGCGCGAGCCGGCGTTGTTCGGATCGATAGTGCCAGGCCTTATGGGGGAGCGGGCGCGGTTTTCGTCCGTCAACCATGCGAAGGGAGCTGGGATCGACGAATGAATGCTGAGCGGGACATGATCGTTCATCTGGTCGGCGTGCCTCACATGGCCAAGCCGACCGAGGGGGTATTTCCGGCCAAGGGCTACATTCTCATCGCCATGCTGCTGCTTGCCGGCAGCGGCCGGATGAGCCGCCAGGCGGTGGCCGCCTTGCTCTGGGATGATGCGCCCGAGGAGAAGGCACTGACCAATCTGCGTCAGTTGCTGGTGCGCATTCACAGGTGCTGGCCTTATGAGGAGCCCCTGATCGAGACCAGCGGCTCCCATCTGATGGCCGGCTCCAGTGCGCAGCGTTCCGATCTGGCGAGCATCCTTGCCCTGCAGAAATCGGCTGTGCTCGCCGAACGGGTGGAGGCGGTGCTGCTGGCGCGAGGCGATCTGCTCGACACCATCGACACCGGCGGCGGCGAACTGGCTCAGTGGTTCCGCGGCGAGCGCGAACGCTTCCGCCGCCTGGTGCTCGGCTTGGCCGCCGACGTGCTGCTGGAAATGACCCGCTTCGGGCGCGCGCCCGAGCGTGAGATCGATATCATTGGCGAACGCATGCTGGCCTTGGAGCCGGAGCGGGAGGAAAGCTATCGAGCTTTGCTCGAGGCCTATGGGCGAAACGGCAATTTCGATGCGGTGAACCGCACCTATGCCACCCTCGTTGCCGTTCTGAAGCAGGAATTGGACAGCGAGCCGCGTCCCGAGACGATGGCGGCGATGCGGCGCATCCTGGCGAACGCGCCGAGAGCGCGCCTGCATGTGGTATCGGACCGGTCCAGCGAAATGCAGGGCGACGCTGACCGGGAGGTCTCGGCAACGCGTAGCCTGGTCGGCCTGCCAAGGGTTGCCTTGTTTCCTCCCAAGGCGTTGGCGGGAGACCAGCTCCACTACCTGCATCGCGCGCTCATCGAAGATGTGGCCAATGACCTGTCGCGTCATCGAACCTTCGCGGTGATTGCGCCCCATAGCAGTTTCGAGGTCGCGGATTCGCCGGACGCGGAGCGGCTGGCGGCGCTGAGAAGCGGCTATCTCATTTCAGGCTTCATGCTCCCCGATGGCGAGCATATGGCTCTGAGATTGACGCGTCAGCCCGGCGCCGAGATCATCTGGGCGGCGGAATATCCGATCGGCCTGGATAAATTGCCTTCCACCTTCAGGCGTATTACCCGGCAGATCTCGTCGACGCTCGCGAGCGAGATCGAGCGCGATCAGCTCGACCGGATGAGGGCCGATCCGAAGCCGAACGCCTACCGGCATTATCTGGAAGGCCAGACCCGCCTGAAGAATTGCGACCTGCCGAAACTGCGCCGAGCCCGGGCGGAGTTCAAGCAGGCCATCAGCGAAGACCGCTCCTTTGCGCCGGCCCATGCCCGCATCGCCCAGACCCTGCAGCTCGAATGGCTGATGCTCGGGGGGAATGACCCCTATCTCCTGCATCAGGCCCGTCACGAGGCCGAAACGGCGCTCGCCATCGACGGTGGCATCGGCGAGGGCCATTGGATGGCGGCGGTCGTCGCGCTCTATCAGCGCGATTTCGACTATGCGGCCGAGAAATTCCTGGTCGCCGAGGCGCTGAATCCGCATTCGGCGGACCTGTTGTCCCACCATGCCGATGCTTTGTCGCATCTCGGCTTTGCCGATACCGGGTGGGAGCGCTTCCAGCGGGCGTTGGAGCTCAATCCGTTCCCGCCTGACTATTACTGGTGGTTCGGCTGCACCATCGCGATCCGGCGCAGGGATTTCGCCACGGGAATCGAGCTGTGCAAGAACATGAGCAGCGAAGATGCGGTTCTGCGTGTCCTGGCCATGTGCCACGGCCTCATGGGCAATGTGGACGTGGCGCGCCAATATGGCAGGAAGCTCGCCGAAATGTATCCCGGCGCAACGGCGCTCGAAATGGCTCGCCTCGCGCCAGACCGGCGTAGCGAAGATATCAATCTATGTGCGGAAGGATTGAGAATAGCTGGCTTGGATTGATTTTGTCATCTCCAAAAATTCTCGAATTTGACTTTAAATATAGAGATTAAAGTCTGCTACTCGTGTATTGGGGTGACGTTGGATAGCAACGATCGATTTGTACGAAATAAAATTCCATAAGCTGGCGTGCATTCGAGGGTTGCTGTCTTTTTGAAAGGAGCAGGAGGGGATATGTCCACCGAGCGGATGTTCGTCATCGGGAACCGAGGCGCCGGGGTTGTACTCATCAAGATGAGCCCGTTGCGCGTTGTCGAAATCAGCCACGATGAGATCGTTAAATATAGCCAGGCAACCTCGAGCGACGGCTACGCGAAAGTCGTTGCGGCGCTGTGGCGGTTGATGGCGGACTGCCGAGCCCCGACCGCTTCGGGAAGTGGCATAGACCCCAGCAGTGCCCAGGGTATCGAAGCTCTCGTGGCTGCCGGCGTGCGGCTGTCCGAGGTCGATTTTGCGTTCGGAACCGATATTTTCACGGATGCCAACGGTCAGCTGCATGCGGGGATCCAGAGCCAGGCCGGTGTTCAAACCCAAGCTGGCGTGCAGTCCCAGGCAGGGGTGCAGTCCCAGGCCGGCGTACAGTCCCAAGCCGGCGTACAGTCCCAAGCCGGCGTACAGTCCCAAGCCGGCGTACAGTCCCAGGCGGGCGTGCAGTCGCAGGCTGGTGTCCAATCCCAGGCGGGCATCACCAATCAGGCGGGGATTACCAACCAGGCCGGCATCCAACCCCACGCCGGCATCCAGACGACCATCCAATCGAATGCGGGCATTTATTCCCCGGTCGAGGCGGCGCTGCGGCAACTGATCGGTTCGGACGGCGATACGCTGCAGAACGCAGTCCTATCGGATGATGCCGGCAAATAATGCCTGACCAACTGCACCATCTCCTCGAAGGAGGGGAGTTGCTCCCGACGGATCCAGGGAAGACGGCGGATTGCGGTTCGCCGTTTTCCCTGCAGTCGTTGGCGCCGTTCCGCATCACCCGCTGCGGTGACATCACCGGGCTCGATATCATCGGCATTCCCGTCTGGTTTGCGACGCGGCCCAATTCCCGCGCCTTGTCGGTCAGCCAGGGCAAGGGCCTGACGCATGAACAGGCGCGGATCGGCGCCATCATGGAATCGATCGAAGGGGCCGTCGCCGAACAGACGAAAGAACTGGTCTGCGAATTCGCGACGGCGACGGAGATGGTGGCTCGCAGGCGAAGGCTCGTGCCCCTCGAGAGATTGTCGCGCTGCAAATATGCTCTCTTCGATCCCATGCGCCAGCGCGCCTGGGTGCGCGGGGTCCATCAGCGATCCGGTGCGGAGGTCTACGCGCCCTATGAGCTGATCGGGCTCGATACGCGCGTGGGATTCCCTTGGGACTACAGGGCCTTTACCGTGGCGTCCACCGGCCTTGCCGCCGGGCGGACATTCGAGTTCGCTGCTACCCGGGCCTTGTTCGAAGCCATTGAGAGGGATGCCACCCTGCCGGTGGAGCTCTTCGGGCTTTCCAGCACTTTCGCACGGCAGTTGCTGTGGCAGCCAGGCTCGCATGCCGGGCTCGACGAAGCCATCGGCAAGGTTTCCGCCGCAGGCCTGGTGCCCCATTTCTACCATGTCAGGGGCAAGACGGACCTTCCCGTCGTCGGCGCCGTGATAAGCCGGCCCGTCCTGGATGAGCAGGGAGCCGGGGAGCGACTATCCGGTGGCTATGCCTGCCGCCTCGATGCAGGGGAGGCCATGCTGGCGGCGCTGCTGGAAGCCGTGCAGTCGCGCCTGACCAACATAGCCGGCGCACGGGACGACATGGATCCTTCGCAATATTACGTCGCGACCAGCGCCGTGCCCTTGCCAAGGGAAGAGGCGGTGACGCTGTCGGTCCTGGCCGAGCGCTATCCGAGCCGAAGCAGTCTTTCGGACGCTGAGCGCCTGAGTGTGACGCTGCAGGCGTTGGCCCATGCCGGCTGCGAGGATGTCTTCCTGTTCGACCTCGCCTCTCCCTCACCCCTCGCCCATGTGGTGAGGATCCTGACACCGGGGCTGGGCGCCTATATGGAGGGCGACGTCGCCTCCGTCAGCGTCAACGACCTCATTCCCAGACAGGTGACGGTTGGCGGGCCGGCCGGAGCCGCCAGAGAAACCCGCCCATGACCACGATCCTCTTCACGGGTCCCAGCCTTCACGGCGTCGACCCTGCCTTGCTCGAGGGCTTTGCGGTGCGCCCGCCCGCAGGCTGCGGCGATGTGCTGGCGGCGGCGATGACCGGCGCCGATGCCATAGGCCTGATCGACGGCGTCTTCGACCACGCGCCCTCGGTTTGGCACAAGGAGATCCTCTACGCCCTCAGCGAAGGCATCCCGGTCTATGGCGCCGCCTCGATGGGAGCGCTGCGCGGTGCCGAATGCGCCGCCTTCGGCATGATCGGCATCGGCCGAATCTTCGAGGACTATGCCAGCGGGCGCCGGGTGGCGGATGCCGATGTCGGCGTGGCGCATGCGCCGGCCGAGTTCGGCTATGCACCGCTCAGCCTGGCCCTGGTCGACGTCGAGGCGACGCTGGAGGCCATTGCCGAGGCCGGAGCGCTGCCGTCTACGAGCTGCGAGGCCCTGCTGGCCGCGGCACGGCGCATCCATTTCAAGGAGCGCACCTGGCCGGATGTCGTGGCGCAGTCGGGGCTTGCCGATGCCGCCTCGGTGGAAGCGGTGCTGGAGCACCACGCCGTCAGCCAGAAACAGGCCGACGCCCTGGCCTTGCTCGCCCGTATGCGGGCCGATGCCGGCAAGCCTTTCGCCAAGCCGAACTTCACGTTGTCGCAATCGGGCTTCTTCGCCGTGCTGCGCCAGCGGGTGGAGGACAGGCTGGAGGAGGAGGAGGCAGAGGCGGACGAGGCAGAGGCGGACGAGGCAGAGGCGGACAAAGCCTGAGGGCTGCGACGCCGGTTCCTCGATTTCTGTATCGAAGCCGGTGAAGCCGCTCCTGCCTCAGGCGGCCTTGGACGCGATGCCGCCGATGAACCGTCGTCGCGCCGTCTCATCTTCGAAGGCGCGGTGGGGAATGGCGAGCGAGGAATCGAGTTCGTCCATCCACAACACGACCAGGCCCTTCAAGTCGGAGACATGGCCGATGGTCTTGCGCGCGAATGTCAGGCTGAGATCGGGAATGTCGGCGCGGATCGAGTGCATATCCCAGGTGACATGATAATCACCTTCGAAAAAGCCGCGTCGTGTGCCGTGGCGAACGGCCTTGCGCGCATGCCATCTCGACAGGGCGAAGTCGCAGAGGCGGGTGATGAGATAGCCTGCGAGCCCGAAGGCGAGTGCCAATTGCAGGTGCTCGATTCCGATGGCACCGATCAAAGCAAGAAGGATGACGAAGCCGGCGAGGAGCAGGACGGGCAGGTAGTAGTAGCTGCCCTGGTCCATGGGCTCCCGCCGCAGGGCGTTGCGACGCCCGGCGGCCAGTTCCCTCCACAGCAGCACTTCCTCCGGCGTGAGGCGATAGGTCAGCACCGTCGACAGGCCTGCGGCCGGATGCGACGACGCGTCGCTCAAGCCAGTTGCCCGTGGCAGTGCTTGTACTTCTTGCCCGAGCCGCAGGGGCAGGCCTCGTTGCGGCCGACGCGGCCCCAGGTGGAGGGATCGTCGGGGTTGCGATCTTCCGGCGCCACGATGCGCTGGGCCGGGCTGTCGGCGGCCGGGAAGGGTGAGCTCAGCTGGGCTGGCGGAAAACCGGAGCCGGGCATGGCGAACTCGTCCTCGCCGGTGAGCGGGTCGATATGCTGGCCGAACATCTGCGGCAGAGCGGGCTCTTCCGGCTGCTGCATGACCTGCAGGCGGAACATGGTGCGGGTGACATCCTCGCGCCAGCGGTTCATCAGGTCGGAGAAGAGCTGATAGCCTTCCGACTTGTACTCGATCAGCGGATCGCGCTGGGCCATGGCGCGGAAGCCGATGACCTGGCGCAGATGGTCGAGCGTGACGATGTGGTCGCGCCACAGATTGTCGAGCGTCTGCAGGAGCACGGCCTTCTCGACCTGACGCGTTACCTCCTCGCCGAAGCCGGCGGCCCGCTCGGCGGCGTGCTTGTCGGCCGCTTCGGTGATGCGGTGGGTCAGCTCCTCGTCGGCGATGCCCTCTTCCTTGGCCCAGTCGGTGATCGGCAGGTCGAGGCTGAGCACGTCGTTCACCGACTTGTGCAGGCCTTCGGTGTCCCACTGCTCGGGATAGGCGTTCTCGGGCACATGGGCGCGCACCGTGTCGTCGATGACGAGATGGCGGAAATCGGCGATGGTCTCGCCCACCGACTCCTGCGCCATCAGCTCGCGGCGATGCTCGAAGATCTCCTTGCGCTGATCGTTCAGCACATTGTCGTATTTCAGGATGTTCTTGCGGATGTCGAAATTGCGCGCCTCGACCTTCTGCTGCGCCTTTTCGAGCGCGCGGTTGATCCAGGGATGCACGATCGCCTCGTCCTCCTTGAGGCCGAGCTTCTGCAGCATGCCGTCCATGCGCTCCGAACCGAAGATGCGCATCAGATCGTCCTGCAGCGACAGGAAGAAGCGCGAATGGCCGGGGTCGCCCTGGCGGCCGGAGCGGCCGCGCAGCTGGTTGTCGATGCGCCGGCTCTCATGGCGCTCGGTGCCGATGATGTAGAGGCCGCCGGCGGCGAGCGCCTTCTCCTTCAGCCTGGCGACCTGATCCTTGATCCGAACCTCCGCCGCTTCGCGCTCAGCTCCCTCGGCCAGGTCGGCGAGCTCGACCTTGATGCGCATGTCGGCATTGCCGCCGAGCTGGATGTCGGTGCCGCGGCCGGCCATGTTGGTGGCGATGGTGATGGCGCCGGGCACGCCGGCCTGGCTGACGATGAAGGCTTCCTGTTCGTGGTAGCGGGCGTTCAGCACGGCGAAGACCTTCTCCTCGGCCGTGCCCTGGTCGCCGTCATAGAGCGAGGCGAAGGCGTTCGGGTCGGAGAAGTCGCGCTGCTTGTAGCCCTGGCCAGAGAGATAGGCGGCCAGCGTCTCGGACTTTTCGATCGAGGTGGTGCCGACCAGGAGAGGCTGGCCGCGCTGGCGGCATTCCTCGATCAGGCGCACGATCGCCTTGTATTTCTCGTCGACCGTCCGATAGACCTCGTCGTCGTCGTCGATGCGCTGCACCGGCCGGTTGGTCGGGATCTCGATCACTTCGAGATTGTAGATGTCCATGAACTCGTCCGCCTCGGTGGCGGCGGTGCCGGTCATGCCGGCCAGCTTGGCGTAGAGGCGGAAATAGTTCTGGAAGGTGATCGAGGCCAGGGTCTGGTTCTCGGGCTGGATCTGCACCCGCTCCTTGGCTTCGAGCGCCTGGTGCAGGCCTTCCGAATAGCGTCGTCCCGGCATCATGCGGCCGGTGAATTCGTCGATGATCACCACTTCGTCGTTGCGGACGATGTAGTCCTTGTCGCGGGTGAACAGCTTGTGGGCGCGCAGGGCCTGGTTGACATGGTGGACGATGGTGACGTTGGCCGCATCATACATCGAGCCGTCGCGCAGCATGCCGGAACCCGCAAGCATCTGCTCGACACGTTCATTGCCCTTCTCGGTGAGGCTGACGGTGCGCTGCTTCTCGTCGAGCTCGTAGTCATCCTTGTCGAGCTGCGGCATCAGCGCGTCGATGGTCTGGTAGAGCTCGGGGCGATCCTCCAGCGGGCCGGAGATGATCAGCGGTGTGCGGGCCTCGTCCACCAGGATGGAGTCGACTTCGTCGACGATGGCGAAGGCATGGCCGCGCTGCACCATCTGCGCCATGTCGTATTTCATGTTGTCGCGCAGATAGTCGAAGCCGAATTCGTTGTTGGTGCCGTAGGTGATGTCGCAGGCATAGGCCGCGTGGCGTTCCTCGTCGGTGAGGCCGTGCACGATCACGCCGGTGGTCAGGCCGAGGAAGGTATAGACACGGCCCATCCATTCGGAGTCGCGGCTGGCCAGGTAGTCGTTGACGGTGACGACATGCACGCCCTTGCCGGCGAGGGCATTAAGGTAGACCGGAGCGGTTGCCACCAGGGTCTTGCCTTCGCCCGTCTTCATTTCGGCGATGGCGCCCTCATGCAGCACCATGCCGCCGATGAGCTGGGTGTCGAAATGGCGCTGGCCGAGCACGCGCTTGGCCGCCTCGCGCACGGTGGCGAAAGCCGGCACCAGGATGTCGTCGAGGGTCTTGCCGGCGGCGAGCTGGGCCTTGAACTCGTCGGTGCGGGCTCGCAGAGCCTCGTCGGACAGCGCTGCCACTTCCGGTTCGAGCGCCGCGATGGCGGCGATTTTGGGTTTGTAGGCTTTCAGCCGGCGATCATTGGAGGAGCCGAACAGTTTCTTGGCGAGCGAGCCGAACATAGAAGGCCTTCAAATCTTCGCGCCTCGCGGCGGCGTGATACCTGACCGGAGAGGGGCTCCGGTCATCGTGTCAACCCCGGCCGTGAAGGCCGGGGAACGGAAACCGGACATCGCCCGGGCGCTGTCCGATGTGAGGCAACCCGCTTCCAATCACCGTGCGCTATGGCACCAGCATGGCGGCATGCTCCCGATACGGCAAGATGGGCGCAGTCCGATGCAGCGGGAATCAGGCTGCCTTATGAAATTGTGTGAACCGACGGCCGTAATGCCGGCGCCCCGGTTCGAAGGGCTTGCCGGCCGGACTCACTTAAGTATTGGGGTTTGGGGTGTCAATCGACCTTAGGGTCTACCACGCCGGTTGACCGGGGCATTTGGCTGAAAAATCCGTAATTTTTTGCCGTCACGCCGCTATGGCTCGGTCATTCGTCGCAAAGCGCCGGCCTCGTCACAGTTTTGACGACAGGCCTTCCTAAAAGGCGGGCGAAGCGCTGGCCGTTCGGCGACATTGACCTTGCTTTTCTCCTGTCCTATCAGCGCTGCGTAGGCGTTCGTCCCGGGATCAGGAGCAATGCGGGCCTGTTGCCGAAACAGCGTCCGTCCGGAGCCTGACTGCTTCCGGGTCCGCCCCCGCTCTCGAGGAACCTGCCCATGATGTCACTTCGCCGCGCGCGTCCAGCCGCGACCCTGCTCGCCAGCGTTGCCTTCCTGGCCTTCGCTGCCGCGCCTTCCAACGCTGAAGACGCGGCGAAGCCCGCCGCCCCGGCTCCGGCAGCCCAGCCCGCTCCCGCAGCGCCCGCGTCGCAGGCGACCCCGACCATCAGCGTGGATGGACAGCCCATTACCCAGGACGATCTCAATGCCGTGGAGCAGGAGATCGGGCCGAGCCTGTCACCCCAGCTCTCGCCGGCCAAGCGGCAGGACATCATCATCAACGCCGCCATCAATCTGCGCGTGGCCGCCAATGCGGCCGAGCAGCAGAAGGTGCTTGATGAAGCCGAGGTGCAGAAGAAGCTCGCCTTCTACCGCCAGCGCATCCTGATCGATGCTCTCGTCGCCAAGGCCGTCAAGGAAGCGGTGACCGAGGACGCGATCAAGAAGGCCTATGACGACCAGGTCAAGCTGATCCCGGCCCAGGACGAAGTGCATGCCCGCCACATCCTGGTGGCGAGCGAGGACGACGCCAAGAAGGTCGAGGCCCGGCTGAAGGCGGGCGAAGATTTCGCCAAGGTCGCCAAGGAAGTCTCGAAGGATCCCGGCTCCGCCGAGCAGGGCGGGGACCTCGGCTGGTTCACCAAGGATCGCATGGTCAAGGAATTCGCGGAGGCCGCCTTCGGCATGAAGCCCGGCGAGGTCTCCCAGCCGGTCAAGAGCCAGTTCGGCTATCACATCATCAAGCTCGAAGAGCGCCGTCCGCAGGCTCCGCCGGCCCTCGACCGCGTCAAGCAGCAGATCTCGGACTATCTGACCCAGAAGACGCAGCAGGAAGTCTTCGCCAAGCTGCGCGCCGCTGCCAAGATCGTGCAGCCTCCGGCGGCACCGGCCGATCCTGCGGATGGAAGCATGCAGCTTCCCGGCGGCGATGATCAGGCCCCGGCCACCCCGGCCCCTGTCACGCCGGCTCCGGCCGCTCCCGCCCAGTAAGATCGGGTGTGCCGGTCTTCGGACCGGCACTTTCTTCACCGACCGTGCCGATCCCATTCCATCGATAGGTCAATGGAACTGAGGAGATCGGCACACGCCATCGAGGAATACCATGGCCAAGGCCGCGCCGCTGTCCCCGCTCGCTCCTGCTCGTTTTCCCGACTTGCCGCCGGTGGCGGGTGTCCGGATGGCGACGGCCGAAGCCGGTATCCGCTACAAGGGCCGCACCGACGTGCTGTTCGTCCTGATGGACGAGGGCACGCAGGCGGCTGGCGTGTTCACTCGCTCCAAATGCCCGTCGGCGCCGGTCGACTGGTGCCGTGCGGCGCTTGGGGATGGCAGCGCGCGAGCCCTGGTGGTCAATTCCGGCAATGCCAATGCCTTCACCGGCAAGAAGGGCGCCGAAGCGGTGGCCCTTACGGCGGAACTCGCCGCCGAGGCCGCCGGCTGCCGTCCGAGCGAAGTCTATCTCGCCTCCACCGGCGTGATCGGCGAACCGCTCGATGCCGGCAAGTTCAGGGGCGTGCTGGTCGAGACCGCCGGCCGCGTCTCGCCGGGTGCCTTCGAGGATGCCGGCCGCGCCATCATGACCACCGACACCTTCCCCAAGGGGGCGACCGCCCGCGTCGATTTCGGTGGCGTGCCGGTGACCATCAACGGCATCGCCAAGGGGGCCGGCATGATCGCGCCCGACATGGCGACCATGCTCTCCTTCGTCTTCACCGATGCGCCGATCGCCGGAAACGTGCTGCAGGGCCTGCTTTCCAAGAGTGTCATCGACAGCTTCAACGCGGTCACCGTCGACTCGGACACCTCCACCTCCGACACGCTGCTGCTGTTCGCCACCGGCAAGGCTGGCGGCACGCCGGCGACCGAAGCGGCCGATCCGCGCCTGGCCGATTTTGCCAGGGCGCTCGACGGCGTGCTGCTCGATCTCGCCCAGCAGGTGGCGCGGGATGGCGAGGGCGCGCGCAAATTCGTTACCGTCGAGGTGCGTGGCGCCACCTCCAAGCAGGCGGCCCGGCGTATCGGCCTGTCGATCGCCAATTCGCCCCTGGTCAAGACGGCGGTGGCCGGCGAGGACGCCAATTGGGGCCGCGTTGTGATGGCCGTCGGCAAGGCCGGCGAGGAGGCCGACCGCGACCGGCTCGCCATCTGGTTCGGCGACATCCGCGTCGCCGTCGATGGCGAGCGTGACCCGTCCTATGACGAGGAAGCGGTTTCCGCCTATATGAAGGGGCAGGCGATCACCATTGCCGTCGACATCGGGCTCGGCGAGGCGGGTGACCGGGTCTATACCTGCGACCTCACCAAGGAATATGTCGCCATCAACGGCGACTACCGGTCGTGACCAAACGCCTGCTTCTCGTCGCCGCCTGCGCCCTGGTCGATGCCGACGGGCGCGTGCTGATCTCCCAGCGCCCCGAAGGCAAGGCGCTGGCGGGCCTGTGGGAGTTTCCCGGCGGCAAGCTCGAGCCCGGCGAGCGCCCCGAGGAAACCCTCATCCGCGAGCTGCACGAGGAGCTCGGCATCGAGGTGAAGGAGGAGTGCCTGGCTCCGCTCACCTTCGCCAGCCACAGCTACGAGGATTTCACCCTGCTGATGCCGCTATGGATCTGCCGGCGCTGGGAGGGCACGCCCCATGGGCGGGAGGGTCAGGCGGTGAAATGGGTGCTGCCCAGGAAGCTGCGCGACTATCCGATGCCGCCTGCGGACGAGCCGCTGATCCCGATGCTGATCGACATGATCCCGGCGCGGTAAGTCGGGAACGCAGGCTCAATTCCTGGAAGCGGCCAGGGGCGTGAGGTCGGGCAGGCCGGGAAAGCCGGGATAGTCCCCATTGAAGGTGAAACAGCTCAGCAGGGTTGCCTTGCCGTCTTCGAGGGGAGCGACGCGTACCTGTCGCCATCGTCCCCCCTTGTAGGCGCCGATGCCGCTCGACCAGCCATTGGCCTCGGCACGCAGGCCGAGCCCTTCGCTGGTGGCGCGAATCTTCCTCAGATAGGGATCGATGGCATAGGCGACGGCGCGAGGTTTCGCCTCGATCACCAGCCCCCACTGCCAGGCCCTGGAGGTGGGCTTGGAGCCCAGCGTCGACTGCAATTGCCGATAGGCCCTGATATCGAATCCATGTGCCCGAACCGGCTTGGCGAAAACGAGTTCGTCCCATGTGCCGGCTTTGGTGACGACGGAGCCGCGGGTTGCCGGTCCATTGTGCGCGATATAATCGCGCAGAGCCTCGAAGAATTCAGGCTCGCACCGGGCAAAGTGCTGCGCCATCGAGGGGGCAGCCTGCGCCTGTGCCGCGGCAGCCAGGAAGGCCATGAGGGCCACGATCGATCGCATGGTATGTCCCTTCTTCATGGGCGCTGCCGAACATGGCGGTCGGGTGCCTGGGATTGCGCGACCGCCCCGGGACGAGGCCTCGTCACTCCTGCCTGTATTCCTTCACGCCCAGGGCGTCGGCGAGACGGGTCTTGGCCGACCCCGGCTTCAGCGGTTTCTGCTGGTCGGCGTGGGGCGCCCAGCCGGAGATCCAGACGATTTCGAAGGTGGCGCGGATGCGTCCGTCCGGATCGGAGAAGCGCTCGGCATAGATCTCGGCCATGCGCAGCATGGTGGCGCGGCGGGTGAAGCCCTTGCGGCGCTGGACCAGCATGTTGGAGGCCCCCATCGCCCTGAGGTCGGCCATCAGGGCGAAGGCGTTGTCGTAGCGCACGGTGAGGACGTCGCTGTCGGCGACGGGCAAGGCAAAGCCGGCCCGCTGCAGGAGGCCACCCATGTCGCGCACATCGGCAAAGGGGGCGACGCGGGGCGAGACGCCGCCTTCCATTTCCAATTCGGCCTCGGAAAAGGCAGCTCGCAATTCGGTGAGCGTAGAGCCACCGATCAGGGCGGCCAGCAGCAGCCCATCCGGCCTGAGGGCACGGCGGACCTGGCTCAACAGGCCCGGCAGGTCGTTGACGAACTGCAAGGCGAGGGCAGACAGCGCAAGATCGATGCTTTCGGGCTGAAGAGGGAGCGCCTCGTTGCCGATGGCGACGTCCTGCCACTCGGCGGCAAGGCCTGGGCGCACCGCCTGCGCCAGCACGGGCGAAAGCGGCCCGATCTCCGCCGCCCGTTCGAAGGGACGCAGGATCACGGCGAGGCGGTCGGCCATGTCTTCGGCGACGTGACGCAGCAGGAAGTCCGCGGGAGCGACCGCGGCGCGCCGGCGATGCAGGGCCAGCGCATGGGGATCGAACAGGAGGGGCGTGGTCATGCCCGCTATGTAGGGCATTCCCATGCGCTTTTCACCTGCCGGTTGGTTTTTCAGATCGATGGGCTGATCTGAAGGGTCTCCACCAGCTTCATCAGCCGACGATGCAGACCATCGCCGATCTGGTTTCTGAAGTAGTCGGCTTTTTCCAGCAATATCTGCTTGTCGAGGAGGGCAAAGTAATGCGGATTGTCCCTCAATGTTTGATAGGCACGCGCTCCTTGCCCCGAGACAAAACACAGCAGGATGAATTCCTGCACATAATCCGGATCCGGGCCCCGAATTGAAATCGCCGAGTCGAGCGCTTCGACGAGCGAGAATATCTGCTGTTTGATAGCCTCTTCGGACGCGCCCGCATCCTGATCGTTCGAGATGGCCGCGTAGTGCGAGTCGATTTCCTTCCTGATTGCCTCAACGTCAGCGCTGACGGTCTGGAGCGACAGGCCCGCATGCGCGTCGTAACCGTGGCGAAATCTCTCTTGAAGGGCACCAAGCGGCTTTAGCAGCTTCGCGATCTCCAAAGGCAATGCGGGAGGCCGTTTTGCCGACAGGGTGCCGGGCTCCATCAAGTCATTTGCTGCCAGGCCAAGCATCTCGCGGGCATGAGCATAGTCATCAAGGGCAAGAGACAAGGCGTCTCCCAGCAGGCGGGATTCGAACGAGCGCGTCCAAGTTGCGCTGTTACGCATCAGGCGCTCGCCAAGTTCAGCCGGGAAGTTGAATTTCAACACGCTCTCGATGCCTGCTGAAATGAGCAGGGTGCGTCTGGGCAATTCGTACAACGACCCCGCACTTTCGACGACCAGCGCATCCTTGGCATCGTAGTAGATTTCAGGCGCCCACCCTCCATCGTATCGGTCGCCGCCCGGGTCGACGGCCCAATTGTCATCAAGGCCCAGAAAGGTCTTGAAGGATTGCGGCACATCGACGGGACCGCCCTCGAATGAGAAGCCGGCGACGTTCTCGCTGCCGAAAATGTGCTGCGTCTGCGCGATGAGAGGGCGCATTGGGTAGAGAAAGTGCGTCAGTATGCGGGGATCGTGGAATGGGTAGGCCGATACGCCGATGCGCCAAGCGGTACGCAGGCGATAGAGGTAATGTGAATAAGCCCTTCTGATTGGACATCTGATTCCGATCAGCAATCGAATGTCATCATTCGGCAGGGCATGCTTTATATTACTTACGTAGGTAGAATTTCGTACAAGATAATGAGCCGTTCCATCGATGAACGTCTTGTTTTCGTCTTGCTCGAGAAAATTTTCGAGATATTTTTCCCGCCCTATTTTTCGGTAAAATGCTCCCGTTTCTTTTGTGTGGGGGAGGTTGAATAGCTCGCTATGCTTCGCAAGCTGGCCGTAAAGATAGGTCGTTCCTGCCTTTCCGAAGCCTGGGATGAAGAGGAATTTCATATGGCGGCACTCAGCATGAATAGGACCATGTGCCAATATCCAGGTGTACTGGGAACGATATTGAAATTTTGACAGCCATTGGTGATTTAGAGCTTTTCATTTATAAGGCTTACGTTAGTGAACGTGATCTTTGCCTCAACGTCAAGGGCTCAGTCGCCTGCACCGATGGTGTGCGTCGACGGCGTCTCGTGATGCGGCCTATCCGTCGATTGGGCTATGCAGTTTACGGAGGACGCTCTATGCACGAGGTCCCGCGTTTTGATGAAGTTCATGTCGCCTCCAGAGCAAACGCGCGTTCATGGCTGGATGCTTGTTGGTTCTAGCTCCTTGTGTCCAAGCCAATCCAGCGGATTGGCCAAAGTGTCTTTGCGATTCTTGGTAACCCCGTCAGGCCGCTAGACGCTATAGGGTCTCGTTGTTTCGTGCATGTTTCTGCAGCTCCAATTTTCATTGATAACTCTTCCGATCCGCGTATCGAGGCGTATCGCGATATCCGCGAGCGCGATCTCAAGGGACGGGGTGGGCGCTTCGTCATCGAGGGGGAGGTGGTGCTGCGCACCGCACTCCAACTCGGGCGTTTTGCCATCGAATCCATTCTGATCGCGGAGAACAGGACCGAGCCGCTTGCCGATCTCGTCGCCAAGGTGCCCGCCGGGATCCCGGTCTACAGCGCCTCGCGCAGCGTTCTCGACGATATTGCCGGCTTCCCCATGCATCGCGGCATCCTGGCCATGGGTTTGCGGGGGGAGGGAGGGACGGCCGAAAGGCTGCTTGCCACCGCGCCGGAAAACGCCCTGTTCGTCGGCCTTTCGGCCATTGCCAATCACGACAATATGGGCGGGATCTTCCGCAATGCCGCAGCTTTTGGCCTCGACGGCGTATTGATCGACGGAACCTCCTGCGATCCGCTCTACCGCAAGGCGATCCGCGTTTCCGCTGGCGCAGTCCTCATGACGCCCTTCGCGCAGGGAGGCGACATCGGGGCCCTCTGCGACGCCCTGCTGGCGGCCGGTTTCGAGGTCCTGGCCACCAGCCCGGCCGGCAAGGAGCGTCTCGCCGATATCGAGCCTGTGGGCCGGCAGGCCGTCTTGTTCGGTGCCGAGGGGCCTGGCCTGCCCGAGCATGTCCTGAGGCGGCTGCGGACCATCCGTATCGACATGAGAGGCAGTTTCGATTCCCTCAACGTCGCCACGACGAGCGGCATTGTGCTGCATCACCTGGCAAGGTAGCGCTTCCGGCCGGCTCAAGAATTCTGGATTGCGAGGCTGGCGATCGCAGCCAGGAGCGCGGGGAACATGACGACGGTCCCGATCTTGAGGAACTGCCAGAAACCAACCTTTATACCCTCGCGTCGCAACGCGTTCAGCCAGAGGATCGTGGCCAGCGATCCGGTGATCGACAGGTTGGGGCCGAGATCGATTCCAATCAGGATCGAGCCTGACAGAGCGGGCGATGCGTGGATCGACTGAACGATGTTTCCTGCGACGAGGCCGGCTGGAAGGTTGTTGACGAGATTGGCGACGATGGCGGTCAGGACACCGGCGGCAGGTGCACCGAGCTGAGGATGCATTTCCGTCAGGCGGCTGACGGACTCGGCCAGCATGTCGAGGACGCCGCTTGTCCCGAGCGCTTCCACCACCACGAACAAGCCCGCCACCAGCGGAATGACGCTCCACGAAATATCTTCGAGCGCTTGCGAGGGGAATTGGCGCTTGATGATCGATACGATCGACAGGGTGAGAATCCCGCCGGCGAAAGTGGGCCAACCCAGATCGACGTGGAGCGCGGAGGCGGTTATCAGGCCGATGGCCGTTACTGTCAGCCCCAGTCCCGCCACCTTTCCGGTGAGGGAAAGGCTTGTGCCCGGCACGCGAGCGGCCAGCGTTTCGGCCGCCAATGCCGCGCGCTGGTTCCACAAAAGCGCGGCAAAGGTGATTGCGATGGCAAGCGCCGAGGGGAGTGCGAAGGTCGATAGCCAATCGGCGAGGGCAGGCATGTGACCCCCATTGAAGATCACCAGATTGGCAGGATTGGAGATCGGCAACACGAAACTGGCCGCGTTCGCGGTAAACGCGCAGATCAGGAGATAGGGCAGAGGGTCCTTGACCCTGGCCGCCTGGCAGGCTGCATAAACGGCTGGGGTCAGGACGACGGCGGTTGCATCGTTCGACATGAAGACCGTCACCAGAATGCCGACGAGATAGGTCAGGGTGAACAGCTTGAACGGGGAGCCTTTCGCATGGTTGGTGGCTATCAGAGCCAGCCAATCGAACAGGCCTTCCTGTCGTGCCAACTCGGCGATCAGCATCATGCCGATCAAGAACAGATAAACGTCCAGGCCCTTGGCGATGCCCGCCCACGCGTCGAGCAAGGGTATGGCGCCTGCGCCCGTCAGCAGCGCTGCCGCGAGGACGGCCCACACCGCCTCCGGCCACTTGAAGGGCCGGATCAGCAAAGTCAGCGCTGTCAGGGCTGCAACGGAAAGGCTGAGAATCGGGGCAGAAACTTGAAAGACCATGGGGGACTGTATGGGTGCTCTGGCGAGCCCGTTCGAAAGCGATCACATTCTGTTGTGCTTGTCCGATCCTTTATTTGATACGCAGTAAGCGCGCTAGCGAAAATCCCCTATCCACCCCGCCGGGTTCACCGTATAGCGCATTGTTGAAAAGGCCTGACCTCCGGAGCCGTCGTGACGCCCCGCGCCCCTTCCGTCTTTCATCGCTCCCTCTTTGCCCTTTCTGTCCTGAACTTCTTCCTTGCCGATGCTCGCGATGGCTTGGGACCCTTCCTCGATGGTTTTCTCGCAACGCACGGGTGGGAGCCATTCACGCTCGGTGTCATCGCGACGATTGGGGGCGTGTTAGGAATGGCGTCCACCCCCTTGTTCGGCGCGCTTGTCGATGCATCGGCTTACAAACGAACACTGATTATCCTGCCCGTTATCTTCGTGACGACGATGGCCCTGTGGACGTTGGCGACCCCCAACGGCTTTTCGGTCTTCGGAGGCCAATCAGCGACGGCCATCGTCGGCGCCGTCATTGGGCCCGCACTCATGGGCTTGACGCTTGGCCTTGTCGGAGAAGAGCGGTTCTCCCGCCAGGTGTCTCGAAACGAGTTCTGGAACCACACCGGAAACGTTGTCTCCTTGGCGGCGATTTATGCAGGAACACTTCTGTTCGGCATCCATGGCGTCGTTGGGCTCATGCTGTTTGCTGCTTTCGCCACGATCGCGGCGACGCTCGCCATCGATCCCAAGCAGATCGACCATCAGGTAGCGCGTGGGCTGGCGCACCATGATGGATCGGAAGCCCCCTCCGGGTTTTCGGTCCTGGCAGGCAGCAAGGGACTAATTCTGCTCAGTCTGGTTTTGATGATCTTTCATTTTGGGAATGCCCCCATCAGCCGCCTGATCGCGCAGGCCTTTTCGATTCAGCTCGGCACCCCTTTCCGGACCACCGCGATCACGACGGGCGTTTCACAACTTTCGATGATCGGCATGGCATTGCTGGCGCCCTGGCTGATCAGACGGTTCGGCTTGGCCACAATATTCATTGTTGCCTTGGCGGCCTTGCCGATCCGCGGTGTGATTGCGGGGACCTTTCCCTCCTTTGCTTTCGTCTTTCCCGTGCAGTTTCTCGACGGTGTGGGCGCCGGCCTGATCGGCATAGCCACGCCCATCGCCGCTGAACGCATTCTGTCCGGTACCGGCCGCTTCAATGTCGGCCTTGCTGCCGTCATGACCGTGCAGGGTATTGGGGCCTCACTCAGCAACGTCGTCGCCGGCTGGCTTACCGATTTGGGCGGCTATGGTTTAGCCTATTGGGTTCATGGTGGCGTGGCATTGGTGGCACTGGCGCTGTTCGTGTGGGGACGCCACGACATCGCGCCACGCACGCCTTCCTCGACCGCGACGGCCGACCGCTAGGAGTTGTGGACTCTTGGGATTCCCAAGAGTGGGGGGTATGTGATTCAAAGC
>NZ_JASGFM010000056.1:0-39437 GCF_047605565.1 Labrys sp. (in: a-proteobacteria) | reverse complement strand
ACCCGCCGCTATGGCGTGCGCACCGGCCTGTTCGGCCCGCGGCATGAGGTCGTGGCCGTCGAGGACGTCGATTTCGCAATCGAACGCGGCGAGATCGTCGGCATCATCGGCGCCTCCGGCTCGGGCAAGTCCACGATCGGGCGCCTGCTGACCGGGCTCGACCAGCCCGACGGCGGGCAGATCCTGTTCGACGGCGCCAGGATCGACGGACTGTCCGACCAGGCACGCCGGCCCCTGCGCCGCCGTCTCCAGCTCGTGCTGCAGGATGCCTCCTCAGCCCTCAATCCGCGCCGGCGCGTGGGCGTCCAGATCGCAACGCCGATACTGCGGCTGGGCGTCGCCGCCGACCGCGAGGACGCGCGCGAGCGCACGGCCGAGCTCCTCCGCCTGGTCGGCCTGGACGCGGATGCCGCGGAGCGCTATCCGCACGAATTCTCCGGCGGGCAGCGTCAGCGCATCAACATCGCCCGCTCGCTCGGTGTCGAAGCCGAATGCCTGATCCTGGACGAGCCCACCTCCGCCCTCGATGTCTCCGTGCAGGCCCAGATCCTGGCGCTGCTGCTCGAGCTCAGGCAGCAGCTCGGCCTGACCTATGTCTTCATCAGCCACAATCTGGCGGTGGTGCAGTCCTTCTGCGACCGCATCCTGGTGCTCGACAAGGGACGCCTAGTGGAAGACCTGCCATCCCGCACTATCACCAGGCAGGCCAGCGCGCCGGCCACCCGGCGCCTGCTGGAGGCAAACCTGTTCTTGTCCCGCGCCCCCGCTGCCGAGCCCTAAATCGAAGCATCCAGCCGGATCTTAGGAGAATGTGCCGTCGGCTCGATCCAAGGCTATCGAGCCGCTTTTGAGGACCGATGCCGTCGGCAGGCTGGATGGAGGTGTGGCGAGACACCCCCATCCGATCGAATTCCGCATGACCCTGCCGGATCAGGCCATACGGCGTTATCCCCTGGAGCTCGCCTCGGCCAAACCGCTTCCTCTAGGCTTCGGCATAAGGCCCCCTGAGCCCGAGCTTTTCCGTAAGGGCCGTGTAGCGGTTGGTGTCCCGCACGAGAGCGGCGCCATAGCGCTGCAGCAGGGTGGCGCGACGGTCGGGATCGGTGGTCGACGACAGCGCTCCCCAGATCGCGGCAAGGGATTCCACCGCCTCGCGCGCCTGGCGCAGGACCGCTTCATCGGCGACGGCGCGGGCAAGCGTGCCACCTGTCACCGCACCGATACCATTGACGGTGCGAGCGCCGGCATTGCGGTAGCCTGGCGGCAGATCGCCCTTCAGATTGGTGACGACGCCGTATTGGATGACGTCGAAGATCTGGTCGACGGCCTGCCTGGCTCCCTCCACGCGCGAGGGATGGTCGGTGTCGGCGGCGGCATGCGGCAAGAGTTCGAGCTTGCCGGAATGCCGGCCTTCGAGCGCGCGATAGGGCACCATCGGGCCCGACAGCGTCCCGTCGGCGGCATTGCGGAAGAGATCGGCGTCGATGCAGGCATAGGAGACCTTGCCCTCGGCAAGCGCCGCATCGAGGGCCTCGGCGTCGACCACTTCGCCTCGATCATAGTTGATGAGCACGGCGCCATCGGCGAGGCGGTTGAGGATATCGCTGCCGATCAGCGACTGGTTGGCGAAGCGTCCGCTCTTGGCATCGATCGGGCCGAGGCCGGTATGCACGGTGAGGACATGAGCCCCCTCCGCCGCAGCTTCGGCGGTCGGAGCGTATTCGAAGCCTTCCGACTCGATCCAATCCTTGTGCCGCTCGCGGGCATGGATGGCCACCTGCATGCCAAAGGCGCTGGCGAGCTTGGCGAGCTCGCGGCCGATATTGCCATAGCCGATCACCGCGATGCGCCGCCCTTCCAGCTTTTCGGTCGGGAAGTCGCGCAAATGCTTGCCGGTGTCGAACTCGCCGGCGACGACACGCCGGTGCAGTTCGTCGACCTTGAGGTCGGGCGCCACCTTGAGCAGGGCCTTGAAGGCCATCTGGGCCGTTGCCCGGCTGTTGAAGCTGGGCGTGTTCATCAGGGGCGCGTCGCCGCCAACACCGCTGCCGCCGCCCCAGGACACCGAGCCCATATTGCCGGTACCGGCGCCGATGCGCACGCCGCCGAGCGGAAACACAGAGTTCTTCGGCAGGAAGGTGGCCGCGGCAATCACCGCATCATACTGCCCCTTGTCGGTCTGCGGCAGGATCTCTGCCTCGGTGCTGAGATTGGGCTGGTAGAAGAAGTGGATACGTCCCTTCTGCAGCGCTCCGTCGTCCCGGATCGGGCCGAGATGGAAGACGCCGCCCTTCGCCTCGATATAGCGGCGGACTTCCTGGTGGTCAGGCTCTCCCTCACCGTCGAAGCGCATGCCGATAAGATCGGCCACCAATACCTTGTAGGCACGGTTGGGATCGTCGCGCCTGGCGCGCTCGCCGCCGGCATCGGCGCTCACCGGGAAGGTCTCGCCGAGCTTGGCGAGTTCTTCTTCCAGCACCACGATCTTGGCACGCAGATAGGCGTATTCGAGGTTATCGAGCAGCGCATCGATATCTTCCACCGGCCGGATGCCGCCGATCCAGGCGCGATAGTCGCCCGGCGTGCCTGGGAAGGCGTTGACATAGCGGGCAACGTCGAGGCCGCGTTCATGCTCGCCATTGGGATGGGTGATGCCTTCATAGGCAAGAATCTGCTTGGAACGGGCGATGATGCGGGCGTGGATGGCGGGGTCGGTGATGTCGGCATCCCTGATGCGCAGCAGCGTCACCGCCGCGCCGCGCCGCTCGGGATCGGCGACGCCGAGCTCGAACAGGGGATGGCTGGCCACCCACTGGTTCACGGCGGCGCGGTTGCGCACCGAGCGCTTGTAGAGATCCTGAACCGAGCCAAGGCGCTTTTCCGAGCGCAGCAGGCCGAAGGTGGTCTCGGCAAAGGCGAGGGTGGAGTAGGTGTTGATCACGCCGCCCAGCATCTTGTCCTGCGCCGGGTCATAGATCGGCCCGACATTGACGGTCCTCTCGCCCGTGAGCGGACGCTTGGGGTCGACCGGCGCCACGATCTTGAGCTGGCGCGGGATCGCCCAGGACGGCGACTTCTGGTTCCTCTCGACGAGGTCAAGCGCCTGCGGCGTGAAGGAGACGACGAAATAACCCGAGATACCGCCGATCGCCTTCTGGAACGGCATGAACAGGCAGCATTTGGCAATGACGTTCTTCACCGCCTCTTCGCCCCAGGGCATGGCGCCGAGCATCGAGGTGGCGTCGAGCACGGCATGGTGTTCGGCCGGATTGCGGTCGAGCCATTCGAGCAGATTGGCGATGTCCTGGGCCGTATAGGTGGTGGCGCCGGTGGTTTCATGGCCGACGCCGATGAAAAGCTTGACGCCCATCTTTTCGAGGGCGTCGGCGCTGGGAATGGCACCCTCCTCCTCGGCAAAGTGGATGCGGGACTCATCGCCATTGCGGGCATAGCGGTGCATCTCGATGAGCTGCGCGCCCCAGGACTGGCGGAAGAAACCGCCCGCCTTGGCCGCTTCGGACTCCGGCCGGAGCGTGTCGACGTAAACATGCTGGTTGGGATCGCCGGCAGTCACGAGATGGAGGGCGCAGACCGTGAAGCCGCTATGGCCACCACCGAGCCCCACCGCCATCTTGTTCGCCCTGGGGAACTCGAAATAGCGATGGATCTCCCGCATCATGTCGGTCAGGAACTTGTCGGCTGGATAGCCCCGATGCATGCTCCGCCCGACCTCGGCCGTGGTGAAGGGCCCGAGATCGCCGCCCTGGTCATCGAGCTTTCGATAGTTCTTTTCGAGCCAGCGATCGAATTCGAAACGCAGGAGGCGCGCATCCACCTCATCCAGCGTGCCGTCGGTGATCGGCCCGACGCCGAAGAAGGGATTGGAGGTGCGCGCCGGCGGCCCGGAACGCGTCAGTTCGAGAGTCTTGTCGCGTTGTGCCTTCAGCGTCTGGGCATTCGCCATCGGTCGGCGTCTCCTGTTCGGGTGGAAAAGGCTTCTTGGTGCCCGATGATAGCCGGCGCTTGCCGCCGCAAATATCGCGGGGCCGACTCAACATTCACCTTGCTGCGCATTTCGGAGCGGGAGACTGGCAGGCTGGCGATGCCGCATTGAGCGGCGCTGGTGCTGATCCGTGCGGGATTGCCGCTCCTCCGCGCCGCGAGTAGCAGAGCAGGGCACCCCCGTTCAGCCATGCGCGGCCGTCGATCGGATGGCGCCCGCGCCCGCTGCCCCGAAACCATTCATCCTGACAGCGAAGCCGTCGGCGGTTCCCAGGGAAGCTGAAGAACACTTTGCATGGGCGATGGTCTCAAGCATCCGGACACCGCCTCAAAAGCCAATCCCGAACAAAGCATTGACCGCCTAGATTGGCTCATCTAGCGTTCAAGATCACCTGTGAATGCAGTGCCGCTTGAAAGGCAAGTTTGCTGGCTAAGAGCAGGTTGCCCCATTCTCGTGTGATGGAGTCTTGCGCAATAATGACAAGCGATCGACCAATCCATATTGGGGTGCTGTTCTCGAAAACGGGTTGGACCGCGGCAACCGAGCGCAGCATGCTGTCCGCAACCAAATTCGCCATCGACGAGATCAATGAAACAGGGGGCATAAACGGACGAGAGCTCGTTCCGATCTATGGCGACCCTGAGGGAAAGCCGTCAGCATATCAGGATATGGCCCGAGAACTTTTGTCGGAAAGGAAGGCAAGCATCATCCTTGGTTGCTACACTTCCAGCCAGCGCAAGGCTGTCTTGAGCGTCCTGGACCGGGAGCATGGATTGTTGTGCTATCCAGCGCAATATGAAGGTTTCGAATATTCAAGGAATATCGTTTATTTCGGCGCAGTTCCCAACCAGAATAGTTTCTTCTTGGGATCTTATCTTTTGGAGAACTTCACGCCGAGACTGTACATCGTTGGTTCGGATTATGTGTGGCCGCGTGAATCCGGAAGGATCATGGCGGATCTGATCGGCTCCCGCGATGGCGAGATCGTTGGCCAGCGCTACCTTCCAGAAGAAGCGTCGATTGAAGAATTCGACGCCCTGATCAAGGACATGAAAAGCCGCAAACCGGATATCGTGTTCAACAATTTCGTCGGCAATTCGAATGTGAAATTCTACAAGGCCTATGCCGACAACGGCCTCGACGCCTATCAGATGCCGGTGGCAAGCTTGACGACCAGCGAAACCGACATCCGGGAAATCGGCATCGGTGCAGCATCCGGCCATATTACTGCGGCCACTTATTTCCAGTCGCAAACCAACTTGGCAAACAGGTCGTGTCTCGAGCGGTACCAGGCCGTGCATGGCGAACAGCCAAATGCGAACATGGGCTGGGAGGCCGCCTACACCCAGGCCCATGTGGTCGCGCAGGCGATGCGGCAGTGCGATTCCGACAACGTTAATCTCGTGCGCGCGCAAATCCTCGGTTCGACCTTCGACGCGCCGCAGGGTGTGATCGCCATCGACCCGTTGAATTCCCACGCGCATGTCTGGCCCAAGATTGGAGTCGTGCGGGAGGATGGGCAGTTCGACATCGTTGCCGAGACCAGCCACGCCGTGCCGCCAGACCCCTATCGGGCTGCCTATTTCCTGGATGACGAGGACACGCCATTGCAGCCCCCCGACCTGCCGAAAACGCTTCGCGCCGACTCTTTCGGCACTCAGGAGTGATCCAGTGATGCCTGAGAGGCCCCACGTGCTTCGACAGGCAAGCCGCTCGCGACAAACGGATGCCGGTGAGAGGATCTGATCATGCGGGGTTCCCATTCCTCCAGTGGCAAGGACAGGGACCAGATGGTTTCGGTCAAGGACTTGCGATCCTTGCGTGTCCTGCTCGTCCAGCCGAAGAACAGCGAAGGCGCGGCTCTACGGTCTCATTTGATGCGGATCGGCTGTCATGTGGAAGAAATCTGGCCTCCGCCGAGCACTTTCGAGAACATCGATATCGTTTTCGCAATGTTCGACCAGATCATAGAACATAAGCTGACGTTTGAATGGCAGGCCGACGATCCCCCTGCGGTCCTGATCGGGGTCATCGATTATGAAAATCCCCTCGCGATCGACAGGCTGCTGCGAATTCGAGCGAATGCGGTCATCGGACTGCCGATCCGCCCCTTCGGCATTCTCACCAATCTCCTGGTGACCGTGAATAATTTCCGGCGCGAAAAGCGGCTTTGCGCCAACCTGCACCGCATGCAGGCCAAGCTCGAAACCTGCCGCACGATCGAACGCGCCAAGCTTGCGATGATGCTTACGAACAGCCGCTCTGAGCAGGAGGCCTATGGCATGCTGCGCCAGTTGGCGATGAAACGGCGAACCACGGTGGAGGTCGTTTCCGGGGAAATTCTGAACGCTCTCGACTGGTGCGACGAGGACATGCCGACATCCCCCTAGAGAAAAATGGCTTTTCTCCGAATCGTCATTTTTCCCAACTCTTTGTTTCGGCGCGTTTTCCTAATCGAAAAATCTATCGACTTTTCTGGAAAGCGCTCTGGGGAATGGTGCGCTCCCGACCTTCCACGGCGGATAAGGACGAGGCCAGTTCCGTTCTGACGATATCCACGGAAGATGCCGCCTTGGCGGCCCGAGCCGGGGCGGTCATGCAAGCCGGGCTGCACCGAAGGCGCAGCCCGCAATTGTGTTCTACGTCGCCGAACTGCGTCGAGAGCCGAGCATGACCGGCTCGCAGCGCCCGGCATAGGTTCTTGCCTCTGCCCGGGCTGCCAGCAGGAATTCGCGGCGGTCGGACGCGCATGCAAGGCAAATCGGCTCATGACGGAATGAAGGGTCGCGATCCATTTCATGGGCGATATAGGCCTGGGCACAATGACTGCAGCGGATCCTCGCAGTCCATGGATCGTCGACTTCACTTCTGGGGTCGTGCGGCCGCTCCACGATGAACCAGTTCGCGCGCGCGATCCCCAGAGACGCGGCATAGATGACGACGGCTATCGCCAAGGTGATTGGCGGTGCCCAGATGCCGCCAAAGCTGCCGCCGAAGACCAGGAGCAGGCAGCCGACCGCCGATGCGACCACCCAGGCTCCAAGTCCGCCCGGATTGACCAGCGGAACCCGGCCGGGACGAAACTCCAGCATGTCAGCCTTGATCCCGCGCAGGTAGCACCAGCCGACATGGGTCATGGCGACACCAACCCAGGCAACGATGATCACACCCTGGAACTGGAGCGTCTGCAGAAGGTAGCCGAAGACATTGGTGAGCATCACAAGGAAGATCACGACCGACATGATCGCCACCCACACGGTGCGGGGCAATGAGATCTTGAAGGCCCGCGCAAAGAAGTTCTGCATGTTGGTGGATGAAAGATAGAAGTTGATCGTGTTGATCCTGGTCTGGCTGACCCAGACCAGGAGCACGCCGAAGGGTCCCATCAGCGCCACGATGCCGATGATCGCAGACGTCTCCGACAGCGGCCCCACGATCGGAATGGTTTCGGCGATGAAGATCCCGACCGCACCGTTGATCAGCAAGGTGACGACATAGAAGGGAATGCCGAAGCTCGTATTGCCGTTGGCGACGGCGTCCTCCTTGCGGCCGAAGCGGGCCACGTCCCATGTCATCATCACCACGACCCACACGCCCATATAGACCGTGAAGGCGAACCACCAGCCGGGAACACCCATGTCGGCGCTCTTTGCTGGAAGATGAGTCAGCCAGTTGTTCGAGTATCCATGTGTAACGATCGCCCAGATGACGCAGGCGATGAGGCCAAGGACGTAGAGAGGTAGCAAAACGCCGTTGATCCGATCCAGCCAGGTGCGGACGCCGCGCATGACCAGAGGGGCGCTGTAGCAGCAGACGATGAAATACCACAGGCTCATCGGTCCGCCGAAATAATCCTGAAGCGCGATCGCGACGATCGTGCCCTCGGCAATGGCGTAATAGGTGATCGTCACCCCGAACAGCAGCGCGGCGAAAGTCGCGCCGACCTGCCCGAAAACCGCTCGGGAAAACAGCGCCACATTGGTGCCGCTTCGTGCCGCAAAGCGGGCCGCGACATTGCACAGAACGCCGTAGACCACCGTTGATAAGGCAATGCCGATCAACGTATCGACCGTGCCGACCGACAATGCGACGGTACTGCCGACAACGACCCAGAACATGGCGCTCATCAGGCCGAACCAGGCCATCGCAAGCGAAAATCGCGAGCTTCGCCACGTCGGCGGCACGATATGCAAAGAGAAATCCTCGGCGGCCGCCTGGCGCAAGACTCCAGGTTCGTCCTGGTAGATGATGTCCGGTTTTGGAACGCTACTGGCTGTGTCCATGATGTCCCCTCTGTGGTCGCGGTCGTACCAATGTCAGCTGGGGAACCAGGGATCAGTGGCCGGTCCGCAGGATGTGAAATTCCAGCCGTCTCTTGTCGCGGCTGGCTGTTTCCCTACACGCGAGAACTACCTTCAACAGGTGCATGCGCGGACCTGCTCGCGCAGAACGCGAACCGGCGTGAGCCCGGAAGTCGGAGATATGCGCATTGCCCTGAACACGATGGCGTTGGCGTTCCCAGCCAACCCAGCGCGATTGCAGGCCGCCTCAAGGAGCGGCACTGACGCGGAGGCGGAGCGTTCTGATGCTCCGCCTCCCCTCCACGGTCGCCTTAGGCGGCGCGGGATCTTTGGGTCGCTTCCTTGCCGAGGACCGCCAGCGTCTTGCCCCAATAAGGCACGACCCTGCGCTTGAGCATCTGGCGAAACTGACTGGTCGTATTGGGCAGGAGGGTGCCGTCACCCCAATCGAGGATGACGCCATATTGCCGGATGCAATCCATCTCGTTGAGCTTTCCGGCGCGATAATCGGCAGCGATCGCCTCGGCATCCTCATCGAGCCAGCCCAGGCGAGCTGCAGCGATGTGCTGGCGTTCCCTCTCGGTTGCCTCGACATCGACCTCGTACTGGGCCAGGTCACGGTCGATCACCCTGATGACGACGCCATAGTCGATCCGTGCCCGCTCGAGGCTGACATATTCGTCGGCCACGTCCTCGCAAACGAGTTGAGGGTCGCGCAGCAAGGGGTCGCCGACTCCGCCGCCGCCGGCGGATGGCCGCGTGAACACGTCGTCCAGCTCGATCGGCAGGTTGGAGAAGATCGAGCCGAGATAGCGCTCCTTCTCCGTCCCCTTGTTGAGCCACACGCCGTGCGGGATCGAGGGCAGACCGCCCCACATACCCCAGGTGACGGAGCGCTCGCGATCGCAGCAATAGGACACCACGATGCGCTCGCCTTCGAAGACGGATCCGCCCTTCTCGGCGCCAAGCCCGCCTCGGGACTCCCCGGGACCAGCCGAGTCCTGAACGAAATCATGGCATTTCGTCAGCACGGGAGCGAGGCGCTCCTGGCCCTCGAGAGGCTGGATGCCATATTGGGCGCCGAACACCGGAGCGGTGGCATTGAAACCGTCCCGGCCGTTGCGGCCGCCCCAACCGCCTGCCATCCAGTCATACCACATGAAATAGGGACGTCCCTTGATCCTGGTGTCGCGCCCGCCAACCAGCAGATATTCGAGATTGAAGGCGCAACCCATGGTCCGCTCGGGCAGGATCTCGGCCCAAAGGCCGAACACCGAGTTCATCAGCTTTTCGAACGGGCCGGAACAGAAGCCGGCGCATGGGCTCGGCCAATCGGCGTTCACGACGGTTCCCGGTTCTCCCACATTCACGGTTACCGCCCGGTAGAGGCCGGAGTTCAGCGGCAGATCCGGGAACTGATATTTGGTTCCCGCCACGATACCCGCAAACGAGCCGCCATAGGCCGCATTCAGGAAGGTCGAGATCTGCGGATGCGATCCCGACAGATCGTAATGGGCGTGATTGCCGTCGATCGTAAACTTGATCTTGATCGGGATCAGCCCCTCTTCGAGCTTGGGGTCCTGATCGATATAGTCCTCGGCGTACCAGGTCCCATCGGGCAATTCGGCAAGGCGCGCCCGCATGAGTACTTCGACATAGTCCTGTACTTCCTGGAACGCGGTCTTGATCGTCTCGGCGCCATATTTGTCGCAAAGCCGGATGATCTCACGCTCGGCGACCGCGGTCGCCTCGGCCTGCGCCTGCATGTCACCGATGACGTCGCCGGGATTGCGCGTATTGGCGGCGATCATGCGGGCCACGTCTTCGAGCCAGACGCCCTTGCTCCAGACACGCACCGGCGTGATGCGCAGCCCTTCGCCCATGTGGTCGAGCGCCGTGATGTTGAAGGATCCCGGTGCTGCGCCCCCCATGTCGGCCCAGTGGCCATTCGCCTGCGAATATCCGATCAGCTCGCCCTTGTAGAACATCGGGCGCAGAATCCGCGTGTCGTTGAAGTGACTGCCGCCGCGGAACGGGTCGTTGATGATGAAGACGTCGCCGGGGTGGATGTCGTCGCCGAACGCCTCGATCACCGCCTTGCAGGTATAGTGGAGCGTTCCCACATGCGCGGCGATGTCGCCCGTTCCCTGCATCACCAGGTTGCCCTGGGGATCGCTCAGCCCCGACGAGAAGTCGCGGCAATAGATCACGAACGAATAGCAGGTTCTCAACAGCTGTTCGGCCATCTGGTCGACGATGTTGACGAAGGCGTTGCGCAGAACCTCGAATGTGATCGGGTCGAGCGTGGTCTTGAACACCGTCTTCCGATCCTCGGGGAGCGGCGGATGCTGAATACCCTTGTCGGACAGTCCTGCATATTTGTTGGAGTTGCTCATGCTGTTCTTCCTCTCCATGTTCCTTTGCCAGGCACCGCTTATGCAGCGTCGAGCTTGATCTGGATGTTGAGCCACTCGTCGATATGGGCGACGCAGTCCGGCGGGATGACAGTGGTCGAGTCGAGCTGGTCGATGATGGCGGGTCCCTTGATCGTGACCCCGGCCGCCAGATGATCGCGGTCATAGAGGTTCGTGGTCATCGCCTCGGGCTGTCCGTGGAACCAGACCTCCCGCGTCCCCTTCGGTGTCGCCGTTGCATCCCTGTCGATCTTGACTTTCGGGAAGGACGGTTTGGGCGTGACGCCGATGGCGCGAACGGTCAGACGATAGATCTCGACCGGGAAGTCCTCACGCCGGAAGTTGTGCGCCTTCTCATATTCACTGTGGAAGATCGCAATCGCCTCTTTCATCGATTTGATCTGGCCGGAAACCGGCACCGCCAGCGAACGCCACTGGCCGCGATAGCGCATGTCGACAAGACGCTGGAACGTCATGTCCTTCTCCTCGACGCCGTCGGTCTCCAGGCGCTGGCGCCCTTCGGCTTCGATCTCCCTGAACGCCGCCTCGATGTCGGCAGGATCAGCCTCGACGGCATCCTTGAAGAACATCCGGGTCACGTCGTGCTGGACATCGACGAGCATGCAGCCGACCGCCGAGGTCACGCCGGGGTTCGGCGGCACGATCACCACCGGGATGTTGAGCTCGCGGGCAATGTCCACCCCGTGCAGCGGTCCCGCTCCTCCGAAAGCCACCAACGCGAAATCGCGAGGATCATGGCCGCGGGCAATGGAGATCAGGCGAACCGCGTCGGCCATGTTGGCGTTGGCAACCCGGAGCGTTGCGAGCGAGGCGTCGATCACATTGAGATCGAGCGCATCGGCGATCTTTTTCATTGCCCCGAGCGCGGCATCACGATCGAGCTTCATCGTACCGCCGGCGAGTTCGGTACCGACGCGCCCCAGAATGATGTTCGCATCGGTATTGGTCGGTTCGGTGCCGCCAGCCTTGTAGCAGGCGGGCCCTGGCACGGAGCCGGCCGATTGCGGGCCGTTGCGCAGCGACCCCGCCTTGTCGAGCCAGGAGAGCGAGCCGCCGCCCGCACCAATGGTGAGCACCTCGACCGACGGGAAGCAGATCGGATGGCCCCAATCGACCTCCCATTTGTCGGTCATGCGCAAATGGCCGTCCGCCGCCAGCGAAATGTCGGCCGATGTTCCGCCCATATCCAGACCGATCGCGTTCTTGTAGCCGCACAGGCCGGCAAAATGCCTGCTCGCAATCGCACCCGCCGCGATGCCCGAGGCCGCGAGCCGCGCCGCATATTTTTCCGCTGTCGCCGGCGTAATCACGCCTCCGCCGGAATGCAGGAGCAGCACGTCGGCCTCATAGCCGGCTTCGCTGGTTCTGCGGTCGATATCGCGTGCATAGGGGCGGATGATCGGCGCCAAGATCGTATTGGCGACTGTCGTCGAAAACCGGTCGTCCTCGAAGATCTCCGGGTGCGTTTCGTGCGACGTGGTGATTGCGACATCCGGCCCGAGCTCTTCGGCGAGAATTTCGGCCATTCGCAGTTCGTGAGCGCCGTTGACATAGGCGTTGATGAAGCACACCGCGACCGCGGTCACTTTCCGCTTGCGCAGGATGCGCGCGACTTCACGGGCCTCGGCCTCGTTGAAGGGCTCGATGACCTCGCCGCGATAGTTGATGCGTTCGGTGACGGCGAAACGATCGCGGCGGCGAACATAGGGCGGAGTGCCTTCCTTGTAGGCATCCCAGGGATCTTCTCGGGTACCGCGCCCGATTTCGAGAACATCGCGAAAACCCTTGGTCGTCACCATTGCCGCGGGCTTGAAATTACGGGTTATCAGCGCATTCGTGGCGATCGTCGTGCCGTGGGTAAACAGTTCCACGTCATGCCAATCGATCCGGGCCGCGGCAGCGCCGTTCATCACGGCGTCAATCGGATTGGACGTGCTCGGGACTTTTGCAACGGTTTGGTTGCCGTTGGAGTCCAGAATGAAAACGTCGGTGAATGTTCCTCCAACGTCTATGGCAACTCGAACACGTGACCCATTAGACGCATAGCTGCTCAGTCTTCCGTCTATATTCATAGGCGGACTCCTCCAGATTTACGTTGGACAGTGTGATCCGGACAGCACAACACATGTCGTGCGGTACGATTATCTTTTATGTTTGGGGGGATGGTCACGCACAGTACCTACTGCGCGCTGCGCAACGTGCCGTGACCGCGTTCTCTGTTGAACGTAACTGGTAGCATACGCACAAAATACTGAATTCGCCAAACGTTTTTTTGGGGTCACTGGCTTGGGCCCAGGAGTCCCTGCTTGCGCATAGGCGCGTGGCCGAAAGCGACAGTAAAACCGAGAGGACAACTCCCCGGACGTCCGCAACCGCCTTGCCTTGGGAGGAGCCCCCAAAGCCTCGATGCCCCCCGGATCGCAACCTCCCGGTCGCACCAGGGGCTCATCCTCGTGATTCAGTTCGGCCGGTCGAGGATTTATTACAAAGGCGAGGCACGCCCTCTGTCTTACGAGGCTCTCAGCAGGTACCCGAAGTCACCTTTGCGGGCGATGATATCCGCCAGGGAATAGCGATCGAGTGTCGCCAGGAACGATTGCAGTGCTTCGTCCAGCACGCTTGTGAGACCGCAGGCCGGCGCGATGATGCAGGCCCCGCAGCCGACCAGATCGAAATCGTCCTCGGTATGGCGGACGAGGGCTCCGACATTGATGTCGGCGGCTGGCTTGGCCAGACGAATGCCACCATGCCGGCCCCGCACGCTTTCCAGATAGCCTGCATTCACCAGATCGTTGACGACCTTCATCAGATGGTTCTGCGAGATGGCATAGGCGCGCGCAATGTCGCCAATCGAGCATAGCGTGTCCGGCTTCCTGGCCAGATACAGCAGGACACGCATGGCGTAGTCGGTGTAGCGCGTCAGTCGCACCGATTTGCTCCAAAAAATATGCATCAATGTTGCATGTTTTATTTCGTCGGTATAGATGCATCCAGGATACATGTTTTTGAACCGATCAAACCCTGTCCCGAAAGCATCCAGATCACAGGAGATGTGATGTCACAGCCGCTCGGTGCGCAAACCATCGCGCTCGTCAAAGCCACCGTTCCCGCCCTCGAGGCCCACGGCCTCGATATCGTGCACGAAATGTATTCGCGCATGTTCAGGAACCCCGACATTCGAGACCTGTTCAATCAGTCCCACCATGGCGATGCGGGATCGCAGCCGCGCGCGCTGACCGGCGCCATCCTGGCCTATGCCAGCAATATCGACAATTTGAGCGCGCTGGTGCCTGCGGTCGAGCGAATCGCGCAAAAGCATGTCGGGCTCCAGATCCTGCCCGAGCACTATCCTCATGTCGCCGATGCCCTGCTGGGCGCGATCAAGGCCGTTTTGGGGGATGCCGCAACCGACGAAATCCTCGCCGCATGGGGAGAGGCCTACTGGTTCCTTGCCCATATCCTGATCGCCCGCGAGGAACGCATCTATGCCGAGCAGAAGGAAGCCATCGGCGGCTGGAACGGCTGGCGCGATTTCCGCGTGGAGGACGTGGTGCGCGAAAGCAGCGTGATCAAATCATTCGTGCTGCGGCCGGTCGATGACAAGGGCGTCATGCCCCACAAGCCAGGGCAGTATCTCACCTTCTGGTTCGACATCCCCGGCCATCCGCCTATCAAGCGCAATTATTCCATTTCGGCTGCAGCGAATGGGCAGACCTATCGCATCTCGGTGAAGCGCGAGCCCCATGGTCTTGCATCGGGATGGCTCCACGATCACGCCGCCGCGGGAACGATCCTCAAGGTGGCGGCGCCGGCGGGCGAGTTCTTTCTTGCCGACCACCCCGAGCGCCCTGTGGTCCTCCTGTCCGGCGGCGTGGGCCTCACGCCGATGGTGGCGATGCTGGAGGCGTTGGTCGCCACCGGCAGCAGCGTTCCGGTCCACTACATCCATGGGACGCATAATCGCCAGACCCATGCGATGCGCGAGCATGTCCGCGCGCTGGCCTCTCGAGGCAAGGCGGTGCGCGTCACCGATTTTCACCAGACGCCGCTCGCCGATGAGACCGCCGGACGCGACTACGATCTCGCCGGCCTCATCACGGACGGCTGGCTGATTGCCAATACCCCGGCCAGCGAGGCGGACTACTATATCTGCGGGCCGAGGCCTTTTTTGCGGGCCGCGGTTTCGGCGCTGTCGCTCGCAGGCGTGCGATCCGACCGCATCCATTACGAGTTCTTCGGCCCGGCGGACGAATTGCTCGCGGCCTGAGCGCTTCCCTTCGGATGCGGGGCTCTTCGGTCGAAATCGGCAAGGACTATCGACCGCCTCCATGGCGGCGATCAGACCGGCATCGCCCAGCCCTGCATTCACTTCAGGCCGGTTCCAGCCGCCGGCCGCTCTTTCCGTCGAAAAGGTGCAGCACGTTCCCCTCGCCCTTCACCGAAACCAGGTCTCCCACCTTCACGGTGCTGTGACGCGGAAATTCGACGGTGATCATGCGTTCTCCACCCGCATCCAGGTAGCCAAAGGTCTGCCCGCCGAGACGTTCGACCATCGCCAATTCGCCGGTGAACCACGCCTGGGAGGCGTCGCAGGGCGAAAGGTCTTCCGCCCGGATACCCAGGACGATAGGGGTTCCGGCTACCGCCGACAGCCATGGCACGGCAATCTTGGCCCTGCCGATCGACAGTTCGCCGCCTCCGTTCAGTTTCACTTCCACGGTGTTCATGGTCGGACTGCCGATGAAGCGCGCCACGAACAGGCTTGCCGGACGGTGATAGAGGTCGAGCGGCGGGCCGACCTGTTCCATGCGGCCCGCATTCATCACGACGATACGGTCGGCCAGCGTCATCGCTTCGACCTGGTCATGCGTGACATAGACCGTGGTTGCCTGGATGCGCCGGTGCAGCTTGGCGATCTCGAGCCGCATCTCCACCCGCAAGCCGGCATCGAGATTGGACAACGGTTCGTCGAACAGGAAAGCCTGAGGATCACGAACGATGGCCCGCCCCATGGCGACACGCTGACGTTGCCCGCCCGACAATTGCCCCGGCCGACGCTCCAGCAAGGGCGCCAGTTTCAGGGTTTCGGCGGCTTGCCTCACGCGCTGGTCGATCATTTGTGGATTCTGGTCGCGCATGCGCAGCCCAAACCCCATGTTCTCGGCCACCGTCATATGCGGATAGAGCGCGTAATCCTGGAACACCATGGCGATGTTGCGTTCGGCAGGCGTAAGCGCATTCACCACTTTGTCCCCGATGCGCATCTCTCCACCCGTGATCTCTTCGAGCCCGGCGACCATGCGCAGCAAGGTGGATTTGCCGCAGCCCGACGGACCAACCAGCACCAGGAATTCGCCCTCGGCGATATCGAGGTCGACACCATGGATCACCGTATGGGTGCCGTAGGACTTGCGAATATCCCTGAGGCCAATGCCCGCCATTGCGTTCTCCCCGATGCTGCCTGCGACAAGCGAGGCCTTTCCAGCTCTTGACCTAATTATCAATATCAATAATGATAATTGCAAGAGGTAAGCGAACACTCACAAGGTGGGTGCCAGCACAAGGGGGAGACATGAGCGAGCGGCCAGCATCTCGGCGTTTCGACCCGGCACTCCGCGCCAAAGGCACCCGGCCCGGCCCTGTCGCCCGCTCGGCGATCGCCTTCGATGCCCTCAAGCACGACATCATGCTCGGCGAACTCGCTCCCGGCGAACCGCTGGTGGAACTGGAACTCGCCGCCCGTTTCGGCTGCAGTCAGGGCACGGTGCGGGAAGCCCTGCTGCAGCTCCAGGAGGAAGGGCTGGTGCATCGGCGCGGCCATCGCGGCACCCAGGTCTCGGACTGCACGGCCGACGAGGCCGTGGAGATGTTCCGCGTCCGCAAGCAGATCGAATGTGCCGGCGTGCTCCGCGCCCTGCGCAACCCCAGCCGCAGCCTACTTTCCGATCTGAAGGCACTGGTCGAAGCCATGGAGGAGGCCGCGCGGGAGGATGACGAGATGGGGCTCGCCGCCTTCGACCGCGATTTCCACCGCCGCCTGTTCCACGATGCCGACCTGCCCGCACTGGATCCGATCCTGCATCGCTGCCTGATCCACAACCACCGCTTCAAGATTTCGCGCACGCAAGGCCAGCGCGATCTCGTGCTGACGGCCCAGCGTCATCGGCCGCTGGTAGCCGCAATCGAGGCCGGCAACAGCGCCGCGGCCGTGACCTCCCTCGAGCACCATATCGCGACCATCGTCGATTTCGGGCCCAACGTTTTTCCGGGAGCAGGGCAATGAACGACCCTTTCCCCGACATACGGGTCGAAGAATTGCCCGGCCGGCTCGATCCGGAGCTGGCACGCCTCCTGGCCGCCATCGACGATGAGATCGGTCCGCAGCCCGATACGACGCTGCTGCCGCCGGCAGAGGGTCGCGCCCTTGCCGCGCGCCTCAACCAGCGCTGGAACCGCGACCTGCCGGCAATGGCCTTTGCGGGCGACGTCATCATCCCCGCGGATCCGGCGCTCCCGTCGGCCGACTGCCGCGTCAAGGTGCTGATCCCCCCGCAGGCGGGAGACGGTGCCCTGGTCTTCGTCCATGGCGGCGGCTTTGCCTTCTGCAGCCCTCAGACCCATGAACGGTGCGCCCGGGTCCTCGCCATCGAGACCGGCCTGCCCGTTCTCATGCCCGACTATCGCCTTGCGCCGGAGCATCCCTTCCCGGCGGGGCTGCATGATGTGATTGCCTGTCTCGGCAGTGTCTTCGAGAGCACGGTCCCGTTCGGCATCCGCCCCGGCCCGCTTCTGCTGTCCGGTGACTCGGCAGGCGCCAACCTTGCCCTGGCGACCATGCTTCGCGGACAGGCCCGTGGATACAAGGCCCCCGACGGCGCCCTGCTCTTCTACGGCGTCTATGACGCGGATTTCGAGACGGCATCCTATCGGCGCTTCGCCGAGGGGCCCGGTCTCACCACGGCGCGGATGCAGCGCTACTGGAACTGGTACCTGCCCGATCCGAAGGCACGCCAGGAGGCACTCGCTTCGCCCCTCCATGCCAGTGACGAGGCTCTGCGTGGTCTGCCGCCCCTCTTCCTTCTGGCCGCGGAGATCGATCCGCTCTTGTCGGACACGCTCAATCTGGCAGCGCGCCTGCGCTCGGTGGGACGGCCGGCCGAGACACACATCGTCAAGGGCGTGACGCACGGCTTTTTACAGATGAGCATCGGGCTGAGCGCAGCCCGCAACGCCCTCAAGACCGCAGGTCAAGCGGCAACGTCAATGATCAAGCCGGCATGAACCGGCATCAAAACACATTCTTCGGGAGGAGACGATGAGAACAGGACTGAAGAAAACGCTGAAGGCACTCGGCGTCGCCTGCGCCCTGAGCGCCAGCATGATGCTCGGGGCCGCCAAGGCGCAGACCGTGCGCTTCTGGTATCATTTCGACAATCCGGCCAACCCGATGGACGATCTCATCAAGAAGTTCGAGGCAGCCAATCCCGGCATCAAGGTCGAAGCCGAAAACGTGCCGTGGAACTCCTATTACGACAATCTCTACACGGCGATCGTCGGCGGCAATGCACCCGATGCCGCCATGGTGAAGCTGTTCGCCCAGCCCCGCCTCGTCGAGATGGGAGCCCTGGAGCCGATCGGCGACCGCATCGATGCCTGGCCCGGCAAGGCGGACCTGCTCGACAATCTCCTCAATCTCAACAAGGGGCCGGACGGCAAGCAATATTATCTGCCGATCCAATATGTCGTTCTCTATCTTTATTACCGCGCCGACCTGTTCAAGGCCGCGGGGCTGGAGCCGCCCAAGACCTGCGACGAGTTCCGCGAAGACGCCAAGAAACTCACCAAGGCGCCGGAGACCTATGGCTTCGGTCTGCGCGGCGGCAAGGGCGGCTGGGACCAGTGGGGCACTTTCGTCTTTTCCAGGGGCGCCAAGCTCGAGCCGGGCGGCCTGACCACGCCGGAAGCGATTGCCGCCAACAAATGGCTGGTCGACATGTTCCGGGAGGACAAGTCGATTCCGCCCTCCGCGCCCAACGACGGCTTCCAGGAAATCATCGCAGCCTTCAAGGCCGGCAAGACCGCGATGACCATCCACCATGTCGGCTCGTCCAACGACCTCGTCAAAGCCCTGGGCGACAAGGTCTCGGCGGTACCCGCCCCGGCCTGCAACGGCAAGCAGTGGACCTCCTATGGCGATGAATCGCTGGCGGTCTTTTCCTCCTCGCAGGCGAAGGACGCCGCCTGGAAATGGATCTCCTTCCTGGCGGAGGGACAGAACAATGTCGAGTTCAACAAGGCCACCGGCCAGATGACGGTGACCAAGTCGGGCTCGGCCAACTGGACGCTGCACCAGCGGCGTTTCGTGGATGCCACCGTGCAGTCGCTGCCCTTCGCCTCGGTGCTGCCGCAGACCCCGGCCACGACCGAATTCGTCAACACGGCCTGGCAGACCAACATGCAGCAGGCCCTGACAGGCGCAGCGACGCCCGAGCAGATGATGCAGCAATTGCAGACGCTGTTTGCAAACTAGGTAAGGGCACCGGGCTTTCTGTGCGCCGCACAGAGAGCCCCTTTCTCCCCTCTCACCATTGCGCCGGGCCATGTCGCTGCACTCGTCCACCTCCGAACTCGATCGGGAATTCGCGGTCCCCCTGCGGACGCGGCTGATGCCCTATGCCCTGCTGGCGCCGGCCTTGCTGGTGGTGTTTGTCGTCGTCTTCGTCCCGATGATCGAGGCCGTCTATACGAGCCTGTTCGATCTGGTGCTGTGGAAGCCCAATGCCGCCAGATTCGTCGGCTTGAGCAACTACATCAAGCTGTTCGCCGATCCGGTGTTCTGGACGGCGCTCTGGCACACGGTGATCTGGATCGGCCTCACGGTGCCGCTGCAGATGGGGCTCGGCTTGGTTGCCGCCCTGCTGCTCAATCGCGATTTTCCCTGGCGCGGCCTTGCCCGCGCGCTGATCATCATCCCCTGGGCGCTGCCGAGCGTGGTCATCGCCTTGATGTGGCGCTGGATCTACGATCCCAACACCGGCGTGCTCAACGACATGCTGCTCGGCGTGCATCTGATCCAGAGCGCAGTGCCCTGGCTCGCCGATCCCAATGTCGCGCTCTATGCCGTGATCGCCACGCTCACCTGGCAGGGCTTTCCCTTCTTTGCCGTGATGATCCTCGCCGGCTTGCAAGGCATTCCGCGCAGCCAGTACGAGGCTGCCTCTATCGACGGCGCGACGCCCTGGCGTCAGTTCGTCAACGTCACCCTGCCCGGCATTGCTCCGGTCCTGGCGACCGCCGGGCTGCTTCGCGTGATCTGGGTCGCCAACTCCATGGACGTCATCTTCGTGATGACGGGGGGCGGTCCCGGCTACGCGACCCACACCTTGCCCCTCTACGCCTTCATCAAGGCGCGCCAGAATCTCGATTTCGGCTATGGCACGGCCATAGCGGTGACCTTCACTATCCTGCTCGGCGCCTTCGTCGCCATCTACATCATCCGCACCATGAAGGAGGTCGAGCGATGAACAAGCCGTCGACCCTCCGGCGCATTCTCACCACCGACCTGCCGGTGGCAGCGATCGTGCTCTTCGCACTCGGGCCCTTCGCCTGGATGATCCTGACCTCGCTCACGCCGTCCGAGCGCATTGCGGCGAGCGGAGTTTCGCTCTCGCCCATCGGCTGGAGCTTCGACAATTACACCCGCCTGTTCGAGCAGACCTCCTTCCTCGGCAATATGGGCCACAGCCTGATCATCGCCCTCGGCACCGTGGTCGTCGGCCTCGGCGTCTCGGTTACGGCCGCCTATGCCTTCTCGCGCTTCCGCTTCCTCGGGCGCAGGGCGATCATGCTGCAGTTCCTGCTGGTCAACATGTTCCCGGTGGTGCTGCTGATCCTGCCGCTTTTCGTGCTGATGCGCCGGCTCGGCCTGCTCGACACCCATCTCAGCCTGATCCTGGCCAACGCTACCGTCGCCATTCCCTTCGCGGTGTGGATGCTGACGAGCTATGTGGCAGCCATTCCCAGGAGCCTCGACGAAGCGGCGATGATCGACGGCTGCTCGCGCCTGGCGGCCCTGCGCCGGGTAGTGCTGCCGCTTGCCATGCCCGGCATCATCTCCACCGGCATCTATATCTTCATCACCGCCTGGAACGAGTATCTCTACGCCCTCACTCTGGGCGGCAAGAACGTACGCACGGTGACCGTGGCGATCCAGACCCTGATCGGCGAATACCAGATCGAATGGGGGCTGCTCGCCGCCGGCGGCGTGGTCGGCGCCCTGCCTGCGACTCTGCTCTTTCTCATCGTGCAAAAACGCCTGGTTGGCGGCCTGACCCAAGGAGCGGTGAAGGGATGATGAAGCCAGCACCGCGCCTGCCCTCTGCAAACTGTGAAGCCAAACAATGAATCCTATCGGCCTGATATCGATGCAATATGCCCGGCCTTTTGCCGCCGAGCACTTTCCCCTCTTCGCCCGCATGAAGGAGCTCGGTTACGACTTCGTCGAACTCCTGGTGCCCGAGCCCGGCGAAATGGATCTGGCAGCGGCCCGTGCGGCCCTGGCCGATGCCGGTCTCGGGGTGGTGTTGGCGGCTCGCGTCAATCTGCAGCGTAACCTGTCCTCGGACGATGCGGCCAGCCATCGTGCCGGCATCGACTATTTGAAATATGCCGCCGACTGCGCGGCCACGCTCGGCGCGACATTGGTGGGCGGTCCCCTGACCGGCAATCCGCTCGTCTTTGCCGGCCGTGCGCCCCAGCCGGTATCCGAGACCGAACGCCTTGCCCGCAAGCAGCGCTGCGTCACCGGCCTGAGGGAAGCAGGCGATCATGCCGCCCGCCTTGGCGTGACCCTCGCCGTCGAGCCCCTGAACCGTTTCGAAAGCGACGTGTTGTGCACCACGCAGCAGGCGATGGAGTTGCTCCAGGCCGTCGATCACCTCGCCGTGCGGCTGATGCTCGACACCTTCCACATGCATATGGAGGAAGCCTCCATCTCGGAAGCCATCCGCCTTGCCGGGTCTCTCCTCGTGCATTTCCAGGCCAATGAGAATCATCGCGGCTTTCCGGGAACCGGTGCCACGGACTGGGTCGACGTCTGCCGTGCCCTTCATGACATCGACTATAGCGGGCCTGTCTCGCTCGAACCCTTCCGGCGCAACGATGATCGTTTCGGCGTGCCCCTGGCGCAATGGCGCGCGCCGCATGAGGACGAGAGCGAGCGCCTCGCCGCCTCCGCCTCCTTCATCCGCTCCCATATCTCGCTGACGGAATTTCGCAGATGACCTTGAATATTGGCTGGATCGGTTGCGGCGTGCACGCCACCCAGATGCTGCTGCCGCAGCTCCTGCGCCATGACGTGAAGATTGCAGCCCTTTGCGACATCGACGGCAAACGCCTGGCCGATGCCGGCCGCCAGTTCGGCGTCTCGACACTGCTCACCGATGCGATGGAGCTGATCCGTACGCCCGGCATCGATGCCGTCGGCATGGCCGTCGGTCCCGATCAGCACCTGGCCTTCGGCAAGGCCGCACTGGAGCACGGCCTGCCCGTTTTCATGGAAAAGCCTCCCTCAGGCTCGGCCGAGGGGGCCCGCCTCTTGCGTCAAGCGTCCGAGAAAGCCGGCAAGCCGTTGCTCCTCGGTTTCATGAAACGCTATTCGGTGGGCAACAAGATCGCGCACAACATTCTGAAGTCCGGCCGGTTCGGCCCCGTGCTCGGTCTCACCGGCTACTACATGACCGCGCCTGGCTATTTTGCCGGCAATGTCGACTACACCGGTTTCTTCCTGCACCACTGCGTGCACTATATGGATCTCGTCTCCCACCTCGTCTCGCCCGTCACCGGCCTGACGGCCCGCAAGGTGGAGAAGACACCGGGCCGGGTGCTGTTCCATATCGCCCTGGACTTCGATTGCGGCGCCATCGGCACCATCGCGATGGGCACGATCCAGTCGCGGGGCACGCCCGTCGAGCGCATCGAAGTGATGGGGGATCATCAACGCCTGGAAATCGAAGACGTGGTGGAGGTGCGTTGGCACCGCGATCCCCCTTTCAAGACCGCCGATGCAGCGGCAACCCTCACCGACAGCCAGGACAGCCTCACCTGGAAACCCAATTTCACCGCCGCTGCCAACGAGGATTTCAAGGGCTACCACGCTCTCCTCGCCGACGTCGTTCCGGCGCTCAGGGGGGAAGACACGCCGGCTCCGAGCATTCAGGACGGCGTGGTTGCGATGGAAAGGCTCGAAACCCTCAGGAAGGTTCTGGCGCTATGACCCCGAGAATGGACCCGGCCTGTAGCAGCCGACAATTCGCCCTTGCGCGGCGATGGCCAGCCGGCGATCACCAACAGCCCGGGAGCTTTTTTCGGCGGCCCGAAACACCGCATCCAGTTCCGTGATCAGCGCCGACGCCCTAGATCCAGAAGAGCACTCGAAATCGCGGCCCCGGTCCATTCGCGACATAAACGCCGTCGAGGTAGTGTACGGCGACGATGCGATCCGGGGTAATGCCGTGGTGCGACAGGGCAGCGTTCAGGGCTTCGACCGTTGCGTCGGTGGTGATCTCGTCAATGGTCGCTACGTTCGATCGGGATGCTAAAGCCATGTGATTCTCCCTTCTATCGGGAGCGCGACGGCGCGCTCGGAGTCGTTGGGAAGACGGAGCGTGGGACACAGCCAGCTCGAAAACCGGCGCACCGAAGCGCCAAGATTACGGGTAGCCGCATTAGCCAACCCCGGGAGACATGATTCAGCCCGAAGTGACGAAATTATGATCGAGGCGACGATTTACATCGGCCGGAGCAACTCGGCATTGGAGTGGATCCTGGCATCAAGCCAGGCCAGGCCGCTGATTGTCAGCCGCTAAGCGATCTCCTCGATAGGTCGATGCGCAAGGCGCGCCTCGAACTTGGGTCACTCCGCAAGCGGCTCACAAATGCTTGTATATCGTGGTTCGCGACAGTCCCAGAGCGCGTGCCGTATGCGTGACGTTTCGGCAGGAGCGATATGTCGTCCTGATCTCCTGGCAGACCCGGCGCGCCAGACCCCGGTCCCGGCAAGCCGGGCAAGCATCACCCACGTCCTCCGACCCATCGACGAAGCAGGTCTCGTCGACGAATGGTCCCCGTTGGCGCATGAGCAGGCGCTGGAGGGCGCTGCGAAGCTCGCGGATATTGCCGGGCCATTCGCGTTGAGCCAGCCTCGCGATGGCGGCATCGGTGATCGCCATTCCCGGGGCCAGTTCCTGCAGCAGGTGCTTGACCACGAGCACAAAGTCGGTGCGGGCCGCCAGCGGCGGCAGATGCAGGACGAGGCCGTTGAGACGGTAGAGCAGGTCGGCCCGGAAAGATCGCTCCGCCACCATCGCCTCCAGATCGCGGTTGGTGGCGGAGATGATCTGGACATCGACCTTGTGGATCTTCAGCCCCCCGACAGGCCGTACTTCCATGGCATCGAGAAAACGCAGTAAAGCCGTCTGGGCGGACAGGGGAACATCGGCGACTTCGTCGAGGAACAAGGTGCCCGCGTCGGCCTGCCGCGCCAGTCCGATCGATCCCTCCGCACGGGCATTGGTGAAGGCGCCCTGCTCATGGCCGAAGATCTCTGCGACGAAGAGCTGTTCGGCCAAGGCACCGCAATTGACGGCAACGAACTCCCCGCGCCGGCCGCTCACCGCATGGATATGGCGCGCCATCAATTCCTTGCCGGTGCCCGTCTCACCGGTGAGATGAACGGGCATGCCCATGGCGACGGCTTGCCCGATGTCGGCCATCGCGGCCTTCAACGTCTCGTCCGCACAGACGAACTCCGGCATGGGTCCGGCCCTGCCATGCTGCATCGCCTGCGGTTCCCGGCGCAGATTGCGAACCGTTAGCCCGGGAGCGATCTGGCGGCAGACCATCAGGACCTGACTGCCGGCCGCATCGCGTATGGGGAAGACGCCCCCGCGCAGAAGGCCATCCAGTGCCCTGGCAAAAGGCATCTCGAACAGCGTGTCGAAACTCACACCGGCGCCGGTCGGCAGCCCGGACAACAAGGCGGAACCGGGACGGTTGAGCGCCGTGACCACACCGTCCCGCGAAAGAGCCAGCAGCCCTGCCGAGAGCGTATCGAGATATTCCGCGCGCGGATGGAAGGCCAGGATGAAGTTGTCCGCGCATTCCTGGAAGATCAGCCCGTTCTCGATCTGGGCCGCGGCCATGCGCACCAGCGCATGCGTATGCTGCTGCCGCGCCTCGTTGGCGCAGGATGCATCGAGCAATCCCAGGACCTGGCCATGCGAGTCCAGGATGGGCGCCGCCATGCAGCTCAAATGGGCGTGGCAGGTAAAGTAATGCTCCCGGCCGAAAACGCCGACCGGCTGGCTGCTGTCACTGGCCAGCCCGAGGGCGTTGGTGCCCCGCCGGGCCTCATCCCACAGGCTGCCGGGAAGGATGGAGCGCCCTGCCACGCTCTCCGTGAAGGCCTGATCGCTGATGGTGTCGAGCACCATGCCGCTCGCATCCGCCAGCGCGATCATCAGATTGGAGCCGGCGATCTGAGCATAGAGAACCTGCATCTCGGCAAGAGCCAGCCGGCGCAGGCCCTCCATTTTCTGGCGCCGACGCGTCACCGCCGCAAATGGCACCACCTCACCGCGGGGCTGGAGACGCGGATCGAGACCCAGATCCCTGCAACGCTGCCAGCTTTCGGCGATCGGCACCGGCAAGGTGCCGCCGGGCAGGCGATCACCGCGCTCGAGGGCATTTCGGGCCCGGTCCATTCCCGACAGGATCTGCATGATCTACTCCTCGATTTCGACAGCCCGGCCGGCAACGCCATTGCCTGGGAGATCTGTACGCCGATTGGACACACCGCCCGCATAACTGTTCAGTTTGGCGACACAAACGGCTCGATGAAATTCAAGCAGCACCTTGAAAAACCTAATATATTCATTCTGGCACGAGGATTGCTGCCGTTCCGTCGAAGCGTGGACAAGACCGCGCTCGCGGAGGAAATGACAATGAAGGCGCAAGTGCTCACCCGCTATGACGACGATCTGAGGGCCGGCCAGTGGGTCGATCTTCAGGAGGTTCCCGATCCCAGGATCGAAAAGTCGAACGACGTCATCGTGCGGATCGGCGGAGCGGGTGTATGCCGCACCGATCTCCACATCATCGAGGGCGTCTGGCGCCCACATATGGACCCGAGCGGCGACCAGCTGCTCCCACTGATCATGGGGCACGAAAATGCCGGTTGGGTCGAAGCGGTCGGCAAGGAGGTCGAAGGCATCAAGGTCGGGGATCCCGTCATCGTCCATCCCAAGATCTCGGGCGGCACCTGCCTGGCCTGCCGCCGCGGCATGGACATGCACGGCCCGGGCCGCTTTCCGGGGCTCGACTGCAACGGCGGCTATGCGGAGTTCCTGTGCACCTCCGAACGCAATATCGTGCCGCTTCCCAAGACACTCGCGCCCAAGGAAGTCGCGCCCTATGCCGATGCCGGCTTGACCGCCTATCGCGCCGCCAAGAAAGCGACGCGCCACCTCCTGCCCGGGGAAAGCTGCGTGGTGATCGGTGCCGGCGGCCTCGGCCATATCGGCATCCAATGCCTCAAGGCCATGTGTGCCGCCGACGTCATCGTGGTCGACAAGTCCGACGCCTCCCTGGCGTTGGCGGGCAAGATCGGAGCCGACAAGCTGGTGAAGGCAGACGGCAACGAGGTGGAGGCCGTGCTCGCACTCACCGGTGGCGCCGGCGCCGAAGCCGTGATCGACTTCGTCGGCGAGAAGGGCACGACGGCCAAGGGCCTCGCCATGACCCGATCGGCCGGCAGCTATTATGTCGTCGGCTATGGCGAGGACATCCGGGTCCCCACCGTCGACATGGTCATCACGGAAAAGAACATCATCGGCAATCTGGTCGGAACCTGGGCCGAGCTCGTCGAACTGATGGCCCTGGCCGATCGAGGCCTGGTCGAGCTGACCACGGTGGAATACCGGTTGGCCGATGCCAACAAGGCTCTCCAGGATCTCAACGCCGGCAGGATCCATGGTCGCGCTGTCCTCATTCCGTGACGAGAAAAGCACCGGCCTCCTCCCGATCGGTGGAGGTCGGCCCCTCCCCTTGCCGCGCCCGGACGAGCGGGGCGGCGGGAGGGCGGCGTCAAGGCTGAAAGGGCGCGCCATGTGCAAGGTCCTCACGAGCCAGAGCCCGCTCCATTTTCGCAAGGCGAGCCGATCGATGCGTATCGCCGGGCATTCGACGACGGTGAGGCTGGAGGAGGCGTTCTGGCAGGTCCTCGACGAAATGGCCCGTCGGGAAGGGCTTTCGACCTCCCGGCTGATTTCGGTGCTTTACGAGGAGGCCCTCGAGCGCCACGGCGCCGCTCCCAATTTCGCCTCGCTCCTGCGTACCGTCTGCCTGCTCTACCGGGGGATGATCCCGCCGGAGGGCTGACACTCCGAGGGAGGCCGGGTCGCTCCGGCCTCCTCTCCCATCGTCTCAGCTCGCCTTTGCGACCTTGACGATCCGGTCCTCGGCGATCCAGCGCGCCGTCAGGATCAGCGCCCCCATGGCAAAATCCTTGTCATGGGTGTCGATCATCTCGCGAGCGAGGGTTTCCAGCTTCTGGAAGAACAAATCCTTGCTCTCTTCCTCGCGGGTCTGCTCTGTCGGCATGTCGTCCTCCTGTGATGGGCGCTCTGCTGCGCCTATTTGAAGAGCTGGGGCGGAAAGGTGATGAGAGCGGCCTGGCCCTCCGCATCGCCGACGGCGAGATGACGCCCGTCCGCCGACCAGGCCAGCGCAGTGACGGCCGCGCCGAACGGCCGCACGAAGAGTTCGTCGCGCCCGCCGAGCCGCGCCACCACGATGCGGCCATCGGCATAGCCGGCCGCCACCAGGTCGCGCGTGGGATGGGCGGCAACAGCTTCCACCAGGATCAGGCCGGTATGGCCGGTCAGCAAAGCCTGGCTGGCGGCCTCGGCACCCGTTCCCCAGGCTGCAATGCGATAGGCCCCCGATGCCACCAACTGCCCGTCCGCCGCCCAGGCCAGGTCTTGCACCGGTGCGGGAAAGTCGAGGATGGTGTCGGTCCGACCAAGCGGAACATCGACGACGCTAAGACCGCCGATTTCCAGACCGCAGGCAATGCGATCGGCCTGCCGGTTCCAATGGACACCCGTCGGCCGCGAAGGCAGCGTTGCCACCAGCTGGATCGTCAAGGCCGGATCCAACGCCATGACGACGAGATTGTCCGCACTCAATCCCGCCAGGTGCCGGCCATCGGGCGAGAATTTGAGGGCCCCCGGAATGGGAAGCACCGGCCGCGAGCGAGCGATGGCATTTGCCGCCTGGTCCAGGAGGTACAGATCGTTGCCGTCCGACACGGCGGTCACGCCCGATTGCTCCGCATGATCGAGGGCCAGAACGGGGCCGCCAAGGCGAAAGAAATCTTCGCGCACCTCTCCTTGTACCGAAACCGGCCTGACCGCACCATCGACCGTCCCGACCAGGAAACCACCCGCATGGAAGGGAACGACGAGGGGAACATCGCCTTCCTGCATTGCGACCGCAGTCAAGGGGGCCGGCGGCTTTGTGCGCGGCAGGATCCTCGTCTGTCCGAGATCCCCGCTGACCCGGATGCGGCTCTCCGGTCCCTCCGTTTCTGCCACGGGAGCAAGGGCAATGGCTCCGTCGGCGGTCGTAAAGGCGACGGAACCTCCCTGCCGATCGAAGTTTACGCCCGCGACGGGTGCAGGTCGCTGCCAGCAGCGTCCCAGCAGGTCGAACAGCGTCGGGTTCTGTCTGCTTTGCTGGTTCATGATGTCCTCCCCTCCCGCTCCATTGCCTGCTGGAGCAGGCGATCGAGCGCCTCGATTTCCTGCTCGGCTGTTTTGATGCGTCCGGCACATTGGCTTTGCCGGCCGCTCTCGGCTTCGGCGCTTTCGTGCGCCGTTCGCAGTTCGTCTAGCAATTCCCGCGCCAACTCCCCTTCAGCCGGCGCCTGCTTCAATGCCAGCTCGAGGCGCAGCACTTCCATCCCGAGGCCGGCAAGGAGCTGGGTGAGCTTGAGGGCTTGCGCATTGAGCGCGGACAAGCCGGCAACCAATTCGAGCCGGCGCGCCAGCAGATCCTGGTGCTTGGGATTTGCTGCGGTCATTGTCGCCTCTCTTCCTTGGCCGCCTTGGGCTTTTCCCAGCCGGACAACAAGGCCGGCAGCTCCGGCAGTTGGGCTTTGAATTGGCGCTGAGCGGCTTCCACATGGCTCCTGAGCTGGTCCCAGATATCGACACGCAACAGGGAGGTGGTGTCGCCGGTCAGGCGTTCGATGTCCTCCACCCGAAACTGCCGGGACAGGGAAACGCCCGAAAAGACGAAATCGCGCAGCGTGATGGCATGCCGTTCCACGAAGGCATGGAGCAAAGGATGGGTTTCCGCCGTAATCCCCGCCAATGTCAGCTCGGCGATCATGAAGTCGTGGAAATGGCGCTGCAGGCGCAGCTGGCTTTCGCCCAGAAAGCGCATGGAAAAGATCAGGTCGCGCGGCATCAGCCGCAGCAGGTCCGTGATGACCTCGCTGTCATCAGGCCCATCGAAAGCCGATGGCGATCGAGGATTGTCGGGAGAAGACATCGGCATGACCCCGAATGGTTGGGTTGTCATAATACCGACAGGATAACCCACGAGATTAAGTTGTCTATAAGTTCACCTGTCAATAATATCAATAAATATGTTAAATATCAAAATAGATAAATAGCGTTACATTTGTAAATTACAGCTGTAACGTTATGTTACACCAATAGGACCCATGCGAATATCGATGCTACCCAGGGCGCCTAAAGCTGCACAATTTAGAGCTTGTCGTGAGTTGGCACGGTCCTTGCTGCATCATTCTCCATAAGAAGCCCATCGCGTTTCGGCGCGATGCCAAAAGAACGAAGGAATGGGGAACCCAAGGTCGGAATGCCATGGCGCGCATGCCTTGCGCACCAGGCGTTCAGAACCACTCCAGACACCTTTGCCGTGATCCACTCGAGCAGCCGGATGGTGGCACGCCATGTCCCCTGAACCGGCCGCCCGCACTCATCGGCGGCGATACCTGCCGCTCCCCGCCCGAACCATGGGGGTTCGTGGCGCAATCTGGTGGAGGCTCATGGCTATGACGTCTTTGACGCTCAACAAGATAACCTCGCAGCGCGGCATTTCCGTCGGCGAGGCGACCAAGAAGATATCCGATCTCGGCTGGAACCCGACCTATGTCCAGGAAGCGATGACCTTCCCGACGGACTACAAGATCAGCAAAGCGCCGCGCGATCCGATGAAGCAGGTGCTGCGTTCCTATTTCCCGATGCAGGAGGAAAAGGACAACCGCGTCTATGGTGCGCTCGATGCCGCCTTGCGCGGCGACATGTTCCGCAATGTCGAGCCGCGCTGGGTGGAGTGGATGAAACTCTTCCTCGCCATCATCCCCTTCCCGGAAATCTCGGCCGCCCGCTCGATGGCGATGGTGGCGAGGCTTGCGCCCGGCGAGGACCTGCGCACCGGCTTCACCATGCAGATGGTCGACGAGTTCCGCCATTCCACCATTCAGATGAACCTGAAGAAGTGGTACATGGAGAACTATATCGATCCGGCCGGCTTCGACATCACCGAAGAGGCCTTCGGCAAATGCTATGCCACCACGATCGGCCGCCAGTTCGGTGAAGGTTTCATCACCGGCGATACCATGACCGCGGCCTGCATGTACCTGACCGTCGTCGCCGAAACCGCCTTCACCAACACGCTGTTCGTGGCCATGCCCTCGGAGGCCGCCCGCAATGGCGACTATGCCCTGCCGACCGTGTTCCTTTCGGTGCAGTCGGACGAGAGCCGCCATATCGGCAATGGCCACTCCCTGCTGATGGCCGCCCTCAAGGAGCCCGAAAACCACCTGCTGCTCGAGCGCGACCTGCGTTATGCCTTCTGGCAGAACCACGCCATCGTCGACGCCGCCATCGGCACCTTCATCGAATACGGCACCACCAACCGCGACAAGAACAAGGAATCCTATGCGGAGATGTGGCACCGCTGGATCTTCGAGGACTACTACCGCACCTATATGCTGCCGTTGGAAAAATACGGCATCAAGATCCATCACGACGACGTTCAGGAAGCCTGGAAGCGCATCACCGAGAAATTCTACGTCCACAAGGTGGCCCAGTTCTTCACCGTCGGCTGGCCGCTCAATTTCTGGCGCATCGAAGCCCAGACGGACAAGGACTTCGAGTGGTTCGAGCATAAATATCCGGGCTGGTATGCACAGTTCGGCGAATTCTGGAAATGGCACGACAAGCTGAGCCACCGCGGCGAGAAGATCCTCACCTTCAACGAACAGGTGGGCTACGTCTATCCGCATCGCTGCTGGAGTTGCCTGGTTCCCTGCCTGATCCGCGAGGACATGGTCGTCGACGAAATCGACGGCAAGCTGCACACCTTCGCGCATGAACTCGATCGCTGGACGGCGGTGGAGGCCTTCTCCGACGAGTACCAGGGACGTCCGACCCCGGCGATGGGCCGCTTCAGCGGCAAGCGCGAATGGGAGACGCTGTATCACGGCTGGGATCTCGCCGAGGCCATGAAGGATCTCAACTTCGTGCGCTCGGACGGCGAAACCCTGATCCCGCAGCCGCATCTGCGCTTCGATGCCAAGGAAATGTGGACGCTCGACGACGTCAAGGGCCACACCATCCTGTCGCCGCTGACGCTGCTGCGTGAGATGACTCCCGCCGATCGCGAGAAGCATCTGGCTGAGTATCGCGCCGGCTTCACCATCAACCCCTGCCACTGAACCTGCCGCTTCGCGGACGCCGCCCGGCGGCTTCTGCAAGCGAAAGGATCACGCCCCCTCTCTTCACCGGGAGGGGGCACGGGACAGTCTTGGAGGAAGGACCGATGAGCGTGGCCCACACTGTGCGCCTGGAACCCGTCGGCGTCGAATTTGAAGTTGAGGACGGCGAGACCGTGCTGAACGCAGCCTTTCGTCAGGGCATCGCGCTGCCGCACGGCTGCAAGGAAGGGCAATGCTCGGCCTGCAAATGCGTCTTGCTCGACGGCGAAGTCGACATGCTGAAATACTCGACCTTTGCGTTGAACGACATGGAGAAGGATAGCGGCCACATCCTTCTGTGCCGCTCGATCGCCTATTCGGACATGGAAGTCGAACTCCTCAACTATGACGAGGAAGTCCTGTCCAAATCGATCGCCGTGAAGAGTTATCAGGGCCGCATCGAGAAAATCGAACGCCTCACCCACGATATTCGCGGCATCGAGATCACGCTCAGTTCCCCGATGAAATTCTGGGCCGGCCAATATGTCGACATCACAGTCACCACGGAAAAAGGGGAGACGCTTACGCGCTCGTTTTCCATGGCAAATACGCCGGACGAAACCCAGAAACTCTCATTCATCATCAAGAAGTACCCTGAGGGACGATTCTCCGGGGAACTCGACGCCGGCGGAATCCGGGTCGGAGCCGAAGTCGCCATCGTCGGCCCCTATGGCACCTGCTTCCGACGTGAAGAACGCCAAGGACCCCTGATCCTGGTCGGCGCCGGGTCGGGCATGTCGCCAGTCTGGTCGATCCTCAACGACCACCTGGCCAGCGGCGAGCAAAGGCCGGTCTACTTCTTCTACGGCGCCCGCACGCAGGACGACCTGTTCCATCTCGACCGGATCTCGGCCTTGGTCGAGCGCTATCCGGAGGTGCAGTTCATCCCCGTGCTCTCGCATGCCGGAGAAGACGGCACCTGGCAGGGTGAACGCGGCTTCGTGCATGAGAGCGTGGGCGCCAAGCTCAAGGAACTCGCCATCGATGGGCAGGGCGACGTCTATGCCTGCGGCCCTCCCCCCATGATCGATGCATTGCAGCCCGTGCTGTTCATGAACGGCTTCGAGGTCGAGCACATCTTCTTCGACAAGTTCACCACCTCGTCGGGCGCAACCTCGCCCGGCCACTAAGAGCCGCCCTCGGGCGGATCGTCGAAACGCACCACAACCAGGGAGTGAATACCATGCCTGCCATTTCGAGTTCGGTCGGGTCCGGCGCAGCCGGTGCAGCGATCTTCGCCGATTCCGACAGCCGCAAATACCGCTATTTCGATCCCAGGGGGCAGCGCGCCACCCATTACGAGGACGTCACGGTCGACGTGCAGCCCGATCCGGAGCGCTATCTGATCCAGAACTGGATCATCAATTTCGCCGACGGCAATGGCGCCTATGTCAAGGGCAACACGCTGGCGCAGAGCTCGAACTGGCATGCCTTCCGGGCGCCCGACCAGGAGTGGGAGCGCACCCACTATCAACGCCAGTCCAAGATCGAGACGATGGTACAGAGCGTGATCGCCAATGGCCGCAAGTCCGGCGCGCCCAAGAGCTTCGATAAGGTCTGGGTCAGCATCCTGCAGCACCATCTGGGTGCGTGGAAGCACGCCGAATTCGGACTGGGCACCTCGCTGATGCAGGCCCAGCGCTACGGCTACACCCAGATGATCAACAACGCCACGCTGACCAACTCTTCCTACAAGCTGCGCCTGGCGCAGGACATCACGCTCTATCTGGCCGAGATCGGCATGGATATTCCCGGCTGGAACGACGAGCTCGGCAAGAAGACCTGGCTGGAAGACGGCACCTGGCAGGGCACCCGCGAAGCCATCGAGACCATCATGGGCGCGGAAGACTATCTGGAGCAGTATTTCGCCATCAATATCGTGTTCGAGCCGCTCGTGGGCGAACTCTTCCGTTCGGGCTTCCTGATGCAGGTGGCGGCCGCCAACCACGACTTCATCACCCCGCCGGTGATCTCGGCCGCCGAAGCCGACTATGAGCGCAATCTCGCCAATACCATCGACCTGATCTACCTGCTCGCCCATGACGAGAAGCATGCCGCGGCCAACCGTCAGCTGTTCAAGGGCTGGCTGAAGAAGCACCGCGCCCTCGCCGACAAGGCAGCGCTGGGCCTGCAGCCGATCTGGTCGATGCCGCATTCCAAGCCCGTCTCGTTCGAGGATGTCCGCGCCGTCTCGCAGGAGCGGATCGGCCAGATCCTGCGCGAACTCGGCCTCGACGACTGACCGGCCGGCAACCATCCAAAGGGAGAAACGACCATGTCCACGGCAGCCCGCGATTCCTCGCACGCCAATATCTTCAAGTCGATGAAGGACATCACCTTCGAGCAGACCATCTCGCATCAGTGCGGGGTCACCATGAACGACTCGGTGGAGGCCCGCGCCATCGCGGAATTCATGGGCAAGAAGGAGGGTGTGATCGTCACCTATCAGCCCGCGCTGATCCGCATCGACGGCGACGGCAAGCTGATCTTCAAGATGGACGAGATCAGCGAATATCTCGGCCGCGAGATGACGGCGGAGATCTTCGAAGTCAATACCTCCACCCATTACGGCCGCATGGTCAGGGTCGACGACAACACCGTGATCCTGTTCGGCAATATGGACGAGGTCTTCGAATACATCTGAGCCTGACGGCAAATCGCGGGCGATGCGCCGTCCTGGCGCATCGCCCTTCCCCCTGCACGCCTGAAAACGAGTAGCCAGTCATGCCAAGCAAAATGAAGGCCGCGATCTTTGTCGAGAAGGGACGCATCGTTCTCGATGACAAGCCCATCCCTGAGATCGGCCCCGCCGATGCCCTGATCCGCGTCACGACGACGACGATCTGCGGAACGGACGTTCATATCCTGAAGGGGGAATATCCCGTCGCCAAGGGCCTGACCATCGGCCATGAACCGGTCGGCGTGATCGAAAAGCTCGGCTCGTCGGTACGCGGGTTCAAGGAAGGCCAACGCGTCGTTGCCGGCGCCATCACTCCCTCGGGCTGGAGCCATGCCTGCCTGTGCGGCTGCGGTTCGCAGGACGGCGCCGGTACCAAGCATGGCTGGAAGGCCATCGGCGGCTGGAAATTCGGCAACACCATCGATGGCTGCCAGGCCGAGTTCGTCTGCGTGCCCGATGCCATGGCCAATCTCGCCCCCATTCCGGACGAGGTGAGCGACGAACAGGTTCTGATGTGCCCGGACATCATGTCGACCGGCTTTGCCGGCGCCGAAACCGGCGGCATCCGGATCGGCGATGTCGTTGCCGTCTTCGCGCAGGGACCGATCGGCCTGTGCGCCACGGCCGGCGCCAGGCTAATGGGCGCGACCACCATCATCGCCGTCGATACGGTGCCCGCCCGCCTGGCCATGGCCAAGCGCCTGGGCGCCGACATCGTGGTGGACTTCAAGCAAGAAGATCCCGTCGAAGCCATCATGCGCCTGACCGACGGGCGCGGCGTCGACGTGGCGATCGAGGCGCTCGGCACGCAGGCAACCTTCGAGGCCGCCCTGCGTGTCCTCCGGCCCGGCGGCGTGCTCTCGAGCCTCGGCGTCTACTCGTCGGACCTGAAGATCCCGCTCGATGCCTTCGCCGCCGGCCTCGGCGAGAAATCGATCCGCACCTCGCTGTGCCCGGGCGGCAAGGAGCGCATGCGCCGCATGCTCGATGTCGTCAGTTCAGGGCGGGTCGATCTGGGCGGGCTGGTCACGCACCGCTTCAAGCTCGACCAGATCGAGGAGGCCTACGACCTCTTCGCCAACCAGCGCGACGGCGTGCTGAAGGTCGCCATCACGACCTGACGAACCGGCAGCGATGGGAGAGAGAACCATGCTCGATGCTTCATTTGGCCCCTGTTCCGAAGCCAACGCCCCGACCGTGAGAATAGGCCTGTCGGAGCATAAGCCCAGCGCCAACCCGGAAGATGCGGAAACGGCGATGCGGGGCGACCATGCCTGCAACGGGGCGACATCCGTGGGGTGTGCGGGATGCCCGCTGCGCACCGCGCGGATGGCCCGCCTGTCTTCCGGCCATGCCCATCGAGGAGCTGCAGCACCCCCGCCCTAACCTCGTGGGAAGCGTTCCAACAATCCAATTGAAACAGAGCCTTACAGATAAATCCTAATGGAGGAAACCATGTATATCACGCCCGAAGGCAAGGAAATTTTCGTCGTTGACGGCCACACCCATTTCTGGGACGGCAGCCCGGAAAACCAGCGCAACATTCACGGCAAGCAGTTCGTGGAGTGCTTCTATGCCTATCACACGGCGCTCAGCCCCAAGGAGCAGCTCTGGCCGAAGGAGAAGTTCGAGAAATACAGCGCCGACGACCTCTATCGCGACCTGTTCGTCGACGGTCCTGACGATGTCGCCATCGTGCAGTCGACCTATCTGAAGGATTTCTACAAGCAGGGCTTCAACACGCTCGAGCGCAATGCCGAGATGGCCAAGCGCTATCCCGAGCGCTTCATCGTCAACGGCTCCTTCGATCCGCGCGACGGCGAGGCCGCGCTCGAATATATCCACTTCATGAAGGAGACCTACGACATCAAGGGCGTGAAGATGTACACGGCCGAGTGGCATGGGGATTCCCGCGGGTGGAAGCTGACCGATCCCAACGCCTATCGCTGCTTCGAACTGTGCGAGAAGCTCGGCATCCGCAACGTCCACGTCCACAAGGGCCCGACGATCATCCCGCTCAGCAAGGACGCCTTCAACGTGGGCGACGTCGACGACGCGGCCACCGACTTCCAGAACCTGAACTGGATCGTCGAGCATTGCGGCCTGCCTCGCCTGGACGATTTCTGCTGGATCGCCGTGCAGGAAACCAATGTCTATGGTGGCCTTGCCGTCGCCCTGCCCTTCATCCATTCGCGCCCACGCTACTTCGCCGAGGTGATCGCCGAGCTCCTGTTCTGGCTCGGCCCGGACAAGATCCTGTTCGGCTCCGACTACGCGATCTGGACACCGCGCTGGCTGGTCGAGAAATTCTGGGCCTTCGAACTGCCCGAGGACATCAAGCGCGAGCGCGGGGTCGATCTCACCCCCGAGATCAAGGAGAAGATCTTGGGCCTCAACGCAGCGCGCCTCTACGACATCGACATCGCGGCCAAGAAGGCGGCTCTCGCCAAGGCGCCCCTGTCGATCGCGGCGGAGTGAAGCGCATGATGAGCGCTGCGCTCCGCGGTCGCCGCCAGGCCGAACTCTGGCGGCGGCTGTCCGAGGTCAACGACCCAGAACTCGACGAGCCCGTCACCAATATGGGCTTCGTCGAGCGCGCCGAGATCCTGGACAATGCGTCGGTGGAGGTCGAATTCAGGCTGCCCACCTATTGGTGCTCGCCCAACTTCGCCTTCCTGATGCTCGATGGTGTGCGCGAGGCGCTCGAGGCGCTGTCCTGGAAGCCAGCCTATCGGGTCCAGCTGCAGGATCACATGTTCGCCGACGAGGTCAACCGGGGCATCGCGGCGGGCAAGAGCTTCGGCCAGGTCTTCGGGGAGATGACCGGGGATCTCGACCTCACGGCCTTGCGCGAGACGTTCCGTGCCAAGGCCTATAAGCGGCGGCAGGAGGCCGTGCTGCTGGGATTGCGCCAGGCCGGCCTCGGCGACGACGCCATCCTTGCCATGGACCTGCCGGCCTTCGATGCGACGCAGCTCGCGGGAGAGGAAGCGGTGGCCCAGAAGCCGCGCTATCGTCAGGCCCTGCTCGAGCGCCATCCCCAAATCGGTCGGGGAGACGGCGTCTTCAGGACCTGGGAGGGCGTCCCCCTCACCGCGGCGACGCTGGCCTCCTATCTCGGAGACCTGCGCAGCCTGCGGATCAACATGGAGTTCAACGGCGCCCTGTGCCGTGGCCTCAAGCAGACCCGGTACAAGCAGGCCGAGTTCACGGATGGCGAACCGACGCTGGTCGACTTCATCCTCGACCGTGTGCCGCCTGCCGCTGGGAACGCGCCCGCCGTCAACAGCTGAACCGAGGCCTCGCCGCCCGAGGCCGACAACAACCGCCCGCCAGGGCGGAAGGAGGAGCCATGCCCAAATTGATGCTTCACAATTCGCACGCCCGCCGAGCCCTTGCCCGCGGCGTCCACCAGCTTGCAGCCGCCGTAGAGCCGACACTCGGCCCCAAAGGCATGAATGCCATGATCGACCGGCCGATCGGCACGCCGATGGTGACGCGCGACGGCGTTTCCATCGCCTCGGAGATCGAATTGCACGATCGTTTCGAGAATATGGGCGCCCAGGTGGTGCGCGAAGTCTCGATGCAGACCAACGAGATCGCCGGCGACGGCACCACCACGGCCATCGTCCTCGCCAACGCCCTGGTCCAGAAGGGCGTCGAGGCCAACGAGCAGGGCGCCAAGGCCGTCGACCTCGTGAAGGGCATAGACCTTGCCGTCAACGCCGTGGTGTCGTCGCTGAAATCCAGCGCGCGCCCGGCTCGCGAGAATGGCGCCCTGGCGGCCGTCGCCAATATCGCAGCCACCGATGCCCGGCTCGGCAACCTGGTGGCCGAAGCTTTCGAGAAGGTCGGTGCCGACGGCATCATCACCACCGATTTCAGCATCACCACCGAGACTACGCTCGACGTCGTCGAGGGCATGTCCTTCGACCGCGGCTATATCTCCCACCACATGGTCACCGATGTGGAGAAGATGCAGGCGGTGCTGGAACGCCCGCTGATCCTGCTGACCGATCTGAAGATCAAGGACCCCGCCTCGCTGGATGCCGCGCGCGCGATCGCCGACAAGGCCGGCAGGCCGCTGCTGATCGTGGCCGAGGAGGTCTCGCCCGAGGTGGTCGTGACGCTGCTCGGGCGTAGCGGCGCCGGCAAATATCTGATCGTGCATCCGCCCGAGTACGGCCATTGGCGCAAGGCGCTGCTGGAGGATCTGGCCATCATCACCGGCGGGCGCGTTATCGCCCGCGATCTCGGCGGCAGGCTCGAACAGATCGAGGCCGCCGATCTCGGCAGCGCGGAACGGGTGCGCACGAGCGCCACCCATACGGCGATCATCCATGGCGGCGGCGACAAGGCGGCGATCGCCGCGCGCCGCACCCAGGTCCAGCATCAGTTCGAGAACGCGCCGCCCACTATCGAGCAGGACAAATTGCGCGAGCGTCTCGCCAAGCTCTCCGGCGGCACGGCCGTGCTCTATGCCGGCGGCGTCACGCCGGTCGAGCAGAAGCGTACCATCCAATTGATCGAGGATTCCCTTTCTGCCGTACGGGCCGCGCTCGATGAGGGCGTGGTCGCCGGCGGGGGCTCTGCCCTGGCCCAGATCGGGCCGGTGCTCGATCCCCTGCTTGCCAGGCTCGACGGGGACGTCGCGGCAGGCGTCCGCCTGGTGAAATCGGTGCTGACGCGCCCGCTCTGGCGCATCGTCGCCAATGCCGGCGGGGATCCCGAAGCGGTGGTGGCGAAGGTGTCGAGCGTCAATGGCGGTTTCGGCTACAACGCCGCGCTCGGCGAATACCAGAACATGTATGAGGCCGGCATCATCGATCCCGTTCGCGTCACCTGCGCCGCCCTGACCAATGCCGCCTCGGTCGCCAAGCTGATCCTCACGACGGAGACCCTGGTCGGTGATCTCGCCGAAGACGAGGACCCGACTGCCGGCCCGGCCCTTGGGGGCGGAGCCGAAAAACTCGGCCGCGCCTGAACGGCGCTGCCGCCCGAGCGAAATAGACAAGGGTCTTTCACATCGAAACCCCGGACAAGGCGACACGCTTTGTCCGGGCAGGCCAGGTTCGGCCTTGCGCCGGCCCGCGCCCATTCGAGCGATGCAGATACGGAGGCAATGATGGACGGAAGCGATACGCCGAACACCGGCAAGTGCCCGGTAGCG
>NZ_JASGFM010000055.1:0-40989 GCF_047605565.1 Labrys sp. (in: a-proteobacteria) | reverse complement strand
CCCCGACGCCCGCGCCGGTTCAGCCCGCGCCGGCCGCTGTCGAGAAGCCTGCCGCTCCGGTGGCTGCCGCTCCGGCTCCGACCCCGCAGGCAGAAGCACCGGCCCCGCGTCCCGCGGCTCAGGCTCCGGCTGCAGCGCCCCCGGCGGCTCCTCGCCCCGCGGCTCCCGCCGCTGCCGCTCCCCCGGCATCGCGTCCGGCCGCTCCCGCCCCGGGACGTTCCGGTGGGCCCCAGCAGGGTGGACGGCCCGGACAGCCGATGGGAGGCCGCCCCCAGGGGCAGCGTCCGAACCGTCCGGGTGCCGGCATGGTTCTGCGCACGCTCTCCAGCGAGGAAATGGATGCCCGCACCCGCGTGCTGGCAGAAGCCCGTGTCCGCGAAGCCGAGGAGCGTAAGCGCGCGGCCGAGGAAGCGGTGCGCCGCGCGGCCGAGGAAGCTCGCCGTGAGGAAGAGCGCAAGGCCGCCGAAATCCGCAAGCGCGAAGAAGAAGAGCGTCATCGCCGCGAGGAAGAAACCCGCCGTCATGGCGAGGCCGAGGCACGACGCCATCTTGGCGAAGCCACACCTGCGCCCCGCGAAGGAGCCGCACCGGCCCGGCCGAGCGGCTATGGCGACCGGCGCGAAGGCTCCGGCGATCGTTTCGGTGACCGGCGCCCGCCGCGCGAAGGCGGTTCCGGCTTCGGTGACAGGCGTCCCCGTGAAGGCGGCGCAGGGCCGGCCGGTGAACGCCGCGGTCCGCCGCGTGAAGGCGGTTCGGGCTTTGGCGAGCGCCGTGGTCCGCCGCGTGAGGGTGGTGGCTTCGGCGAACGCCGTGGTCCGCCGCGCGAGGGCGGCACCGGTTTCGGTGAACGTCGTGGTCCGCCGCGCGAAGGCGGTGGCGGCTTCGGTGACCGCCGTCCCGGCGGCTTCGGTGCCAATCGCGGCGCCACGGCCTTCACCCCTTCGGAGCCGGCCATCACGCCGCCCGCCGGCCGCAATGTCGGTGGACCGGTTCGTGCTCGCGCCGTTGCGGATGACGATGACGGCAACCGTGGCGTTCGTCGCGGCCCCAGCGGCGCCGGGCGTGGCAATGCCGCCGCGCCGCGTCGCGAGGCGACCCCGCGCACGACCGAACAGAAGGGCCGCGGCCGCCTGACCGTCACCAGTGCGACCGGGGACGAGGACGAGCGTACGCGCTCCGTCGCCTCCTTCCGCCGCCGCACCCAGCGCATGACCGGCCATCGCCATGTCGAGGCCAAGGAAAAGATCATGCGCGAGGTGGTGATTCCGGAAGCGATCACCATTCAGGAACTCGCCAACCGCATGTCGGAACGCGCGGTCGACGTCATTCGCCTGCTGATGAAGCAGGGCGAAATGAAGAAGATCAACGACGTCATCGACGCGGATACGGCGCAGCTGATCGTTGAAGAGCTTGGCCACACCGCCAAGCGCGTCTCGGAAGCGGACGTCGAGGAAGGCCTGTTCGACGAGGCCGACATCGACGATCATCTGGAGCCGCGCCCGCCGGTCGTGACCATCATGGGCCATGTCGACCACGGCAAGACCTCGCTGCTGGATGCCATCCGCTCGGCCAATGTCGTCTCCGGCGAAGCCGGCGGCATCACCCAGCATATCGGCGCCTATCAGGTGACGTCGCCGCTCGGCGGCAAGGTGACCTTCATCGACACGCCCGGCCACGCCGCCTTCACCGCCATGCGCGCCCGCGGCGCCAAGGTGACGGATATCGTGGTGCTGGTGGTGGCAGCCGATGACGGCGTCATGCCGCAGACGGTGGAAGCCATCAATCACGCGGCTGCCGCCAAGGTGCCGATGATCGTGGCGGTCAACAAGATCGACAAGCCCGATGCCAAGCCCGAGCGCGTGCGCACCGAGCTTCTCCAGCACAACGTCCAGGTCGAAAGCATGGGCGGCGAGACCCTCGAAGTCGAGGTTTCCGCCAAGCAGCGCACCAATCTCGACAAGCTGCTGGAAGCCATCCAGCTGCAGGCCGAGATCCTCAACCTGCAGGCCAATCCCGATCGTGCGGCCGAAGGCACCGTGATCGAAGCCAAGCTCGATCGCGGCCGGGGTCCGGTGGCGACCGTGCTGGTCCAGCGCGGCACGCTCAAGGTCGGCGACATCGTCGTCGCCGGCGCCGAATGGGGCCGCGTGCGCGCCCTGGTCAGCGATATCGGCGCCACCATGCCGGCCGCCGGCCCGTCGGTGCCGGTCGAGGTGCTCGGCTTCAACGGCACGCCGGAAGCGGGTGACCGCGTCGCGGTGGTCGAGAACGAGGCTCGTGCCCGCGAGATCACCGAATATCGCGAGCGCCAGAAGCGCGAGAACGCCGCCGTGCGCCTGTCGACCGGCCGTGGCTCGCTCGCCGACATGATGGCGGCCGTCAAGGCCGGCACCGGTGCCCGCGAATTGCCGCTGGTCGTCAAGGCCGACGTGCAGGGTTCGGTGGAAGCCATCATCGGTGCCCTCGACAAGGTGGGCAATGACGAAGTGAAGGCACGTGTCATCCATTCGGGTGTCGGCGGCATCACCGAGTCGGACATCACCTTGGCCGAGGCCTCGGGCGCTGCCGTTATCGGCTTCAACGTGCGTGCGCATAAGGAAGCCCGCGAGGCGGCCGAGCGTACCGGTACCGAGATCCGCTACTACAACATCATCTACAACCTCGTGGATGACGTGAAGGGCGTGCTCTCCGGCCTGCTGGCACCGACCCTGCGCGAGGAATTCCTCGGCAACGCCCAGATCCTTGAAGTGTTCAACATTTCGAAGGTCGGCAAGGTCGCCGGCTGCCGCGTTACCGACGGCCATGTCGAGCGTGGTGCCAATGTCCGCCTCATCCGCGACAACGTCGTCATCCACGAAGGCAAGCTGTCCACGCTCAAGCGCTTCAAGGACGAGGTCAAGGAAGTCCAGGTCGGCCAGGAATGCGGCATGGCCTTCGAGAACTACCAGGACATGCGCTCGGGCGACGTCATCGAGTGCTATCGCGTCGAGGAAATCAAGCGTACGCTCTGATCGGTCTCGGCAGAAAATCAAGCAATGGCCGGGTTTCGCCCGGCCATTGCTGTTTTATGGAGCGCGGACATCCTGTCCGCTCTTGTTTCGGACAGCGCTCCAGCCCATGAAAAGAAAAGAGCGGACAGGATGTCCGCGCTCCCAGAAGAACACCATGCCCCGTCTTACCCCCTCCTCCTCCAAGGCCCCTTCGCAGCGTCAGCTCCGCGTCGCGGAACTGATCCGCCATGCCATTGCGGACATCCTGCAGCGCGGCGAAATCATGGATCCCGTGCTCGAAGGCAAGGTCATCACCGTGCCCGAGGTCAGGATGTCGCCCGATCTCAAGGTCGCCACCGTCTATGTGATGCCGCTGGGCGGCGGGGACGGCGAGGCCGTGATCAAGGCGCTGGCCTCCCATGCCAAATATCTGCGCGGCCTGATCGCCCGCCGGGTGACCATGAAATACGCCCCCAATTTCCGCTTCCTCATCGATACGACCTTCGACTACGCCTCCAAGGTCGATACGCTCCTGCGCCAGCCGGACGTCAGCCGCGATCTCGAGCAAAAGCTGCCGGGCCAGGAGGAGGACGAGGAATGAGCGCTCCCCGTTCTACCCGTGTCGAGGTCAATGGCTGGATCATCCTCGACAAGCCCGTCGGCATGACCTCGACCCAGGGCGTCTCGGTGGTCAAGCGCGTGTTCAACGCCAAGAAGGCGGGCCATGCCGGCACGCTGGATCCCCTGGCCTCCGGCATCCTGCCCATCGCGCTGGGCGAAGCGACCAAGACGGTCCCCTATGTCATGGACGGCCGCAAGGTCTATCGCTTCACCGTGGCCTGGGGCGTGGAGACCAATACCGACGACACCGAGGGCGGCCCGGTGGCAACCTCCGACGCCAGGCCTGAAAGGGCCGAGGTCGAGGCTCTGCTGCCGCGCTATACCGGCGTGATCAGCCAGGTCCCTCCGCGTTTTTCCGCCATCAAGATCGATGGCGAGCGCGCCTATGACCTGGCGCGTGACGGCGAGGAGGTCGAGCTCGAGGCCCGCAACATCGAGGTGCACGCCCTGCGCATCGTGGAATACTCCCGCGAGGCCACCACCTTCGAGGCGGAGTGCGGCAAGGGCACCTATGTCCGGGCACTCGCCCGCGACATGGGCCGGGATCTCGGCTGCTACGGCCATGTCACCGCCCTGCGCCGGGCAGTGGTCGGCACCTTCGACGAGCAGGACGCGGTGACGCCGGACGAACTGCGCGCCATGAAGGAAGGTGCCACCGATCTGCCGCCGCTGGCGGAAGCCTTGCTGCCGGTCGAAACCGCCCTCGAGGCCTTGCCGACCCTGGTGGTTTCCCAGAATGACGCCGGCCGCCTCGCCCGCGGCCAGGGCGTGATCCTGCGCGGACGCGACGCGCCGGTCTTCGAAGGCGTGGCGGCGGTGATGTCCGGCGGCACGCTGGTCGCCCTCGCCGAACTCGATAGCGGCGAATTGCTGCCCAAGCGCATCTTCAGACTATAGGGCGTCGTGCCAAAAGGCAGACACCGTTTTTTGGCAAAGACGACGATGCGACAGTCCCTACGGCATCGGACCTGGCCCCTGAACCGAGTCCGATGCCTTCATGTCTCGCAGGCCGATGCATTTACGATAGACAGCGGACATTCAGACTTCCTGAAACCACTCCGCTCTTCGCAGGGGCAGGATCGATGGACCATGAATGCGCCGGGTTGCCACGGTCTGGAACACATTGATACCGCCGCGCTGGAAACTGATGCAGCACATCGACAAATAGAGCAGCCATGGCCTCGTGCGTTCCCAGCCGACCATGGCGCTGGCCCTCTCCCGGTTCGCCCAGAGATTGTCGACCCAGCGCTTGAGGGTCAGGTAAAAATGCATGCGCATCGGCTCGATGTCGTGGATTTCGAAGCCATGCCGCTCCAGATTGGTCGCGGTCATGCCGATATGGTCCATCTCGCCCCCCGGGAAAATATAGCGACGGATGACCCTCATATAGGCCGTTTCCCGGCCGAACTTGGACATGTCGAACAAGGCACGCCGCACGCTGGCCTGATGGAGATAGCGGCCGTCGGGGGTCATCAGGTCACGCATGTGGATGAAATGGCGGTCGTGATTCTTCAGCCCCACATGCTCGAACATCTCGATCTGCGCGACCGCATCGAACTGCCCCGATGGCTCGATGTTGCGATAATCGCGCAATTCCACCTTGACCTTGTCTCCCAGCCCCTCCCGTTCGATTTTCGCCTGGCAGAATTCCAGCTGGCGCTGCGCCAGCGTCACGCCATAGGCCGTGACGCCGTAGTGCCTGGCGGCGTGGCAGACCAGCCCGCCCCAGCCGCAACCGATGTCGAGCAATCGGTCACCGGGTTTCAGCTGAAGCTTCTGGCAGATACGGTCGAGCTTGGTCCGCTGCGCATCTTCGAGCGAGGCTTCCGGGCTGGGGAAATAGGCCGCTGAATAGACCATCTCGGGATCGAGGAACAATTGATAGAACTCGTTCGAGACGTCGTAGTGGAACTGGATCAGTTCCTTGTCGTCCCGCCCCTTGGCATAGTGCATCGGGACGGAGCCATCGAAGCTGGGCAGCGGGGCTGCCTTGGCCATGCGGCCGAACAGGAAGGGCGTGGCAAACCCCAACAACTTCATTTTGGGGAATGACCGCCCCGTGGCGAGTGCCTTGCTGTGATTCCAGCGTGCCGCTGCCTGGAGGGGACTTCCGCCGACGATATCGACTTCCTGTTCGGCGTATAGCTCGAACAGCGTCATCAGCCTCGGGCGCGTCAACATCCGGCGTATCGCCTCGGGCGAGCGCAACACGAAGCGGATATCGTCTCTGGCATGAGGTCCGAGCGGCAGAACTTCGCCGTTCCACAATTCGAGGCTGAGATCCGCCCCAAGCTTGTCGGCGACCTCCCCGACGAGCCTACGCGTAACTGCAAGACGCTTTTCTTCCAGATTCATGGGCGCCGCTTCATGGGTTCGGAGGCCTGGCTGCGCTCACCCCACCCAGCGTGAAGGCAATGCAGCAACGCGTCCCGAATCGATTGGCTCGGGCAAACGTCTCTCCATCCCTCTTTTGACAGGTTTGATATTACCTGCAACCCAGAGGTGCATTATCTCGCCATCGCAAGGAACCGGAACGATGTGCGGCTGAGGCGCACGGCCATAGCGTTAGGGCGACAGCCCTCAGGGGGCCTTGGCATCGATGCCCGGCAGGCGGGCAATCGCGCCGACGAGAAATTCGATCAACAGCCTGACACGCGCAATGCCGGCGCGTTCGGGCACGATGAGCATGTTCAAAGGTGTCGGCAGCGGCGCATAGTCAGGCAGGATCGGCTCCAGCCGCCCTTGCTCCAGGAGATCGTCGACCAGCCAGACATGGGTCGGGCCGAAACCGCGGCCGGCAGCAAACGCTTCGCGCGCCGCAAGTCCGTGGTCGACCTGCAGGCGACCGCCGAAGGGCACGGCATGGCGGCTTCCGTCCGGCCCCTCGAGAACGAGCGTCTCGCTGCCCGCGATGTTCGACATGCGTATGCCCTCGAGGCCCGCCAGGTCCTCCGGAGTCTCGGGCCGGCCGTGCCGGGCCAGAAAGTCCGGCGCTGCCACGAGGACCCGCCGGCTTCGGCCCAGCGACCGCCTCTTCATCGAACTCTCGCTCAGCGGTCCGAGCCGCAGCGCCAGGTCGACACCTTCTCGGACGAGATCGATTCGCTCGTCCGTGAGACTGAATTCAACCCTGATGTCGGGATGACGATCCTGGAAGGCGAAGAGCAGGCGGGCAATATGCCGAACCCCGAGAGCCGCCGTGCAGGACAGGCGCACCGTGCCGGCATGCTCGCCATGCCCCTGTCGTGCCTCGTCGCTGGCCTGCTCGACGAGACGCAGGATCTGGACGGCATGGGCATAGTAACGGCTGCCCTCCTCGGTGAGAGAGACACGCCGGGTCGTGCGGCTGAGAAGAGCCACGCCCAGCGCATCCTCGAGCTCGCTCAGGTGCCGCGTGACACTGGACTGGCCGATATTCAGTTCGCGCGCGACCGCCGAGAAGTTTCCACGCTCGGCGACACGGACAAAGCTGCGCATGCGCTCCAGAGTGACGTCTGATTTATCCATAATCCGGCACAATATTATGCATTCTCTCGATGTAGCGGATTATAGGAACCTTCCCTAGCTTTGAGGAATGATTTCTCATTCCTGGAAACACCCATGAAAGTCCTGCTCGTCTTCGCACACCCCGAACCCCGCTCGCTCAACGGAAGGCTCCGCGACGTCGCCATCGCCGAACTCGAGGCCCAGGGCCACGAAGTTCGCCTCTCCGACCTCTATGCCGACAACTGGAAATCCGAGGTCGACCAGGCCGATTTTCCGGCTCAGGAAGCCGAAGCCAGGCTGATGCCGGTGCAAGCCTCCAAGAAAGCCTTCGAGGCCGGCACGTTGACCGACGACGTCAAGGCCGAGATCGAGAAATTGCTCTGGGCCGATGTCCTCATCCTGCAATTTCCCCTCTGGTGGTTCACCATGCCGGCCATCCTCAAGGGCTGGGTCGACCGCGTCTTCGCCTATGGTTTCGCCTATGGCGTGGGTGAGCACAGCGAGCAGCGCTGGGGGGACCGGTATGGCGAGGGAAGCCTGGCCGGCAAGCGCGCGATGCTGATCGTGACGGCCGGAGGCTGGGAAGAGCATTACACGCCGCGCGGCATCAATGGCCCGATCGACGACCTCCTGTTCCCGATCCATCACGGCATTCTCTATTATCCCGGCTATGACGTGCTGCCGCCCTTCGTGGCCTATCGCGCCGATGGCCTCAAGGAAGCGGGTTTCGAGCCCCTGGCCGAACGCCTGCGCGACAGGATGCGAACGCTGCAATCGACATCGCCCATCCCCTACCGGCGCCAGAATGCCGGCGACTATCTGATCCCGACCATGCAGCTGCGGGCCGGGCTCGAGACGCCAGGCGAAACCGGCTTCTCGCTGCATCGGCGCGCGGCCGTCGATTGAGCCTGCCGGATCCGGATAGCCGTTACAGCCTGGTTTCGCCTTCGGCCTCACGCAATGCCTGATCCTCGGTCTGGATCGTGACATGGCCGATGCCGAACTCATGCCCGACCAGCTCACGCGCCGCCGCCAGCACCTCGCGCGCCCTCGCCATGTCGGCCAGCACCAGATGGCCGCTCATGGCATCGAGCCCCGAGGTGATCGTCCACACATGCAAATCATGCACGGCGACCACGCCGGGAATTTCGGCCAGCTTCTTCTCGAGCAGCGCGAGATCGACCTCGGGCGGCGTGCCTTCCATCAGGATGTGCACCGCCTGCTTCAGCAGGATCCAGGTGCGTGGCACGATGAACAGGCCGATCCCCGCGCCGATGATGGGGTCGACCAGCGTCCAGCCCGTCAGCATCACCACGAGGGCGGCCAGGATGACGCCGAGGGAGCCGAGCATGTCCGACAGCACCTCGAAATAGGCACCCTTGACGTTGATGCTCTCCGAGGAACCGCCGGACAGGAGCTTCATGCTGATCAGGTTGACCACCAGCCCTGTCGCGGCAACGGCCAGCATCGGGCCGCCAAGGATCTCGGGCGGATTGCGGAAGCGCTCATAGGCCTCATAGAGAATGTAGACGGTCAGCAGCAGCAGCACGACGGCATTGGTCAGCGCCGACAAGACCTCCGTCCGGACATAGCCATAGGTCTTCTGCGGCGTGGCGGGCCGTTCGGCGAAACGGATGGCGATCAGGGCCAGGGCCAGGCCGCCGGCATCGGTCAGCATATGCGCGGCATCCGCCAGCAAAGCGAGGCTGCCGGTCCACAAGCCACCGACCACCTCGGCCACCATGAAGGCCGCGGTCAAGGCAAGGGCAGCCAGCAAACTGCCCTTGTGGCGGCCAGCGGTCGTCTCTCCGCGCGAGACCGCCCCGTGCGCGTGCCCGTGTCCCATCCTAACCCCTCGCCACTGCCGCAACTCCAATGCCGCGGCACAGGAGGGACCCTAACTCCTCTAGCCGCTAGAGAAGCAAGGCCCAAAGGCGATGGACAATGCGAATGTCCGGCAAGCCGCCGACACGGCTCAATGTTGGCGGGTCTTGGGCTTGGCAACAGCAGGGACAGCCTTTTCCTCCGGCTCCCCCTTCTCATTCAGCTCGTGCACGTCATAGAAACGGGAGGTCAGCGTCGATTTTGCCTCCTCGCCGACAATGAACTTCTTGGCCATCTCCCAGTGGCGAAGATCGCTGCCTTCCGGACAGCCTTCGCGCAGCCAGATCTCGTAGGCCTTCATTCGAATACGCTGTTCGGTCGTGTGTGGCATTGCTGCGCTCCCTCGTCGCGTTGTACGGGGCGGCACGGGTCGGGCACCGGGCAAAGTCATGGCACGACATTCGCCCAAACCGCGATCGGCCGGCCGCCACGATGAAAACGTGCGGGCGGGCGCCTGGTTCCCCAAGCGGGCAGGATTGGTGTGCCGGTCTCCTGCACTCCCTCACGAGGTGGAGATGATCGGCATCCGAGGATAGAGCCGGTCATCGGCGGACCCGCGTTGCAGGCGTCTCAGACCTCCCCGCCATTGGCGAGAAAACGCTCCGCGCTCAGAACGATCTTGCTGTCTTGCCCACCCACCAGCTTCTCGTCCTTGTCGGGATAGGGCAGATCCGTCAGCACGGCGCGGATGGCGGCAAGGCGGGTGCGCAGCTTGTCATTGGCCTTGATGATGGTCCAGGGCGTGTCGACGGTATCGGTCGCCGCCAGCATGCGGTCATAGGCCTGGGAATAGTCGTCCCATTTGCCCACCGCCTGGTGGTCGATCGGCGAGAGCTTCCACTGCTTGAGGGGGTCCGCATAGCGCGCATGCAGGCGCTTGAGCTGCATGGCCTGGCCGATGGTGAGGAAGAGCTTGAACAGCCGGATGCCGTCACGCACCAGCATCGCCTCGAATTGCGGCGCCTCGTGCAGGAACTTGTCGGTCTGTTCCGGCGTACAGAACCCCATCACCGGCTCGACGCCACCGCGATTGTACCAGGAGCGGTCGAAGATCGCGATCTCGCCCTTGGTCGGCAATTGGCCGACATAGCGCTGGAAATACCACTGTCCCTGCTCGGTGGGCGTGGGTTTCGACAATGCGACCACGCGCGCATCTCGAGGACTCAGATGCTGGGTAAAGCGATGGATGGCACCGCCCTTGCCGGCCGTGTCCCGCCCCTCGAACACCACCACCACGCGCTCGCCCTGCTCCTTGACCCAGGTCTGCGCCTTGAGGAGCTCGATCTGCAAGGCGCGAAGATCCCGTTCATAGGTCTTGGACTTCAGCTTTTCCTTGTGCGGGTAGTTGCCCGACCGGAAAGCTGCCTCGTCGATCTCCGGAGGCAGGTCGAGATCATCGAGACGAAACCCGGCAATCGCCTTCTTGAGCGCTTCATCCGTCTGCTTGCCCGCCTTCTTTGTCATGGAACCTCTCCAAATCCGCGCGATCGTCGTGAAACTGTCATCGCTCTGTCTACATTGCCAGCATGAACGATTTCCACAACGCCTGGAGCAAAGCGCATTCTGGTAGAAACGCCCTTTGCCCTGGCTCTCTGGTTGGACGCGTCCTTGCGATTCGAGACCAATCCGTCAAATCGCAAAACGCTTTGGATGGAAAGCCGCAATGTCGATGGTGATGGAACGCTCCTGGCTCTTGACGAAATTGGCCTGGAGCGGTGTAGCTGGTCCGGTGAGTTCGAACAGAAACATCCTGAACCGCATCTGGGGTCGCCGTTGGCTCGTGCTCTCGATCGCGGTTCTGCTGGCCGCTCTCGTGCTGTGGGACGGCGCCAATCCCTGGCATGGATTGCTCATCTTCGCCATGATCGTCGCCGCGACGGGCACCATTCCCTCAACCGGCGGGCATGACGGCAGCATCCAGCCCACTCTTCCCAAGGGTGGCGGCAAGCCTTCCTTCGACGATCTGGTGATGGCCATTCCGGATCCGGTCATCGTGCTCGATTCGGAGCTTGCCGTTCGTTATTTCAACCGCCGCGCCCGCGACATCGTGCCGAATCTGCGCATTTCGGAAGCCCTGACCTATGCACTGCGCGTGCCGGAACTGATCGATGCCATCCGCTCGGCCCTCGACACCGGGGCCAGCCGGCAGATCGAATATTCCGAACGCGTACCGATCGATCGCGTCATCGAGGCGCAGATCTCCACCATTGCCGGCGAGAACGGCCGCACGGCCTTCGTGGTGATCGTGCTGCGCGACGTCACCCAGCGCCACCGTGTCGAACAGATGCGGGTCGATTTCGTCGCCAATGCCAGCCACGAACTGCGCACGCCACTCGCCTCCCTGCTCGGCTTCGTCGAAACCCTGCAGGGACCGGCCCGCAACGACGCGGCTGCACGCGAAAAATTTCTCGACATCATGCGGTCCCAGGCCAATCGCATGTCCCGGCTGATCGACGATCTCCTGTCGCTCTCGCGCATCGAGCTCAATGCCCATGTCCAGCCCGACAAGCCGGTCGAGCTCGGTGCGGTGGTCGGCCATGTCGCCGATACGCTCGGGCCCCTCGCCCAGGACCGCAGCGTCACGCTCAGCGTCGACAAGCGCGTCCCGATGCTGGAAGTGCGGGGCGAGCGGGACGAGTTGATCCGTGTCTTCGAGAATCTGGTGGAAAATGCCATCAAATATGGCGCGTCCGGCGGCAAGGTCGAGGTTACCCTCGATTCGCAACCCAAGCCGCAGGGCAAGGGCCGCGAGGCGGTGGTGACGGTGCGCGATTACGGCCCGGGCATCGAGGCGGAGCATGTACCGCGCCTCACCGAACGCTTCTACCGGGTGGATGCTGCGAAATCCCGCGAGAAGGGCGGCACGGGCCTCGGGCTCGCCATCGTCAAGCACATCGTGGCGCGCCACCGCGGCCGCCTGGGCATTGAGAGCGTACCGGGTGAAAGCACGGTTTTCTCGGTCCGGATCGACCAGATCGACTGACACAGCGAGGCATTTTCAGGAACTGCCGGCTCCTTCGGCGATTTTCACCAAATCTTTGATTTGGCCTCGAAAATCGCCGGGCACGCGAACAAGGACAGGCCGGTATCCCCGAATCCGGCATGACGATCGAGGCTGCAGCCATCGTCATAGGGTTTCGACGGGTTTTAACAATCGCGTCACCACCGTTGCGACGCGGTTGACAGAATACCATCAACCAATTGAATTATAACGGTTTTATTTGTCATAAAACGATAGCCTAACTGTCATAGAACCGTTGCTGCCGGCTTGTTAGGAGTCGCGCCGTAGACAGGGTTGCCGACCGGTAAACGATCGTAGCGCCTGTCCAGAGAACAACGGAGATAGACCGTGAAGCTTTCCTTCCTCGCGCTCGCCGCTTCGGTAGCCCTGTCCAGCACGATCGCCGCGACCGCCGCCTTCGCTGCCGACATCACCGGCGCCGGTGGCACCTTCCCCGCCCCGGTCTACAATGCCTGGGGTAGCGATTTCAAAGCCAAGACCGGCACCGCGCTGAACTACCAGGCGATCGGTTCGGGCGGCGGCCAGACCCAGATCACCAACCGCACTGTCGATTTCGGCGCTTCCGATGCTCCGATGGCCACCGACAAGCTGACCGCTGCCAAGCTGCTGCAGTTCCCGACCGTCATCGGCGCCATCGTGCCGATCGTGAACATCGAGGGTGTGTCCGCCGACCAGCTCACGCTGACCGGCGCGATCATCGCCGACATCTACCAGGGCAAGATCACCAAGTGGAACGATCCGAAGATCGCCGAGCTCAACAAGGATGTGAAGCTCCCCGATCTCGACATCGCCCCGGTCTACCGCGCCGACGGCTCGGGCACGACCTATGTCTTCACGTCCTATCTTTCGGCCGTGAGCCCCGACTGGAAGAGCAATATCGGCGCCGCCACCTCGGTGCAGTGGTCGACCGGTTCGGGTGCCAAGGGCAATGACGGCGTCGCCGGCGCCGTGAAGAACACCCAGGGCGCCATCGGCTATGTCGAATATGTCTATGCCGCCAACAACAGCCTGACCACCACGCAGCTGCAGAACAAGGACGGCAAGGTCGTCAAGCCGACCGTTCCTGCGTTCCAGGCCGCAGCCGCCAAGGCCGATTGGAAGGGTGCCAAGGACTTCGCCGTCTCGATGATCGACGTCGGCGGAGAAACCTCCTGGCCGATCGTTTCCACCACTTTCATCCTGCTGCCGAAGGATCCCAAGGACGCCAAGCAGTCGGCCGAAGTCATGAAGTTCTTCGACTGGGCCTACAAGGATGGCGGCGCGACGGCCGAGAAGCTGCACTACATCCCGCTGCCCAAGGAGGTGATCGATACCGTTCGCACCGCCTGGAAGAGCGAAGTGAAGGCTGCCGACGGCAAGGCCGTCTACGAATAAGCTGAAACCCCGACCCGGCGCAGTTCTGCGCCGGGTCGTCGTCCCTGATCGAATCACAGGCTGGAACATCGCCATGAGCGCCGTAGCCGACTCCTCGCTGGACGCATCCAACTCGGCCGCAAAGGTCGCGCAGGGTTCTCCCTCGCCCGGGGCCAAGACGGTTCCGGGCGCCAACCTGGATCCCATCTTCAAGGCCGCCCTCTATGGCTGCGGCTCCCTCGTGCTGATCCTGCTCTGCTCGATCGTCGTGCTGCTCTTCTATGGCGGCTGGCCGGCGCTGGCCCATTTCGGGCCGAGCTTCTACTGGTCCACCGCCTGGAACCCCGTCACCGAGAAATTCGGCGCCGGCGTCATGATCTACGGCACGCTGTTCACCGGCATTCTCGCTTTGATCATTGCCTTGCCGATGTCCTTCGGCATCGCCTTCTTCCTCACGGAGATCGCGCCCCAGAGCGTGCGGCGGCCGATCGGCATCGCCATCCAGCTCCTGGCGGCCGTGCCGTCGATCATCTTCGGCATGTGGGGGTCGCTGATCGTGGCGCCGATCCTGGCCCAGACGATCTACCCGCCGATCATCTCCGTCCTCTCGCACGTGCCGGTGCTCGGCTATCTGTTCAAGGGCCCCACCAACGGCGCCGGCATGCTCACGGCCGGCATCATCCTGGCCCTGATGATCATTCCCTTCATCACCGCGATGTTCGTCGAGATCCTCGAATCGGTGCCCGCCATGCTGAAGGAATCGGCCTATGGCGTCGGTGCCACCACCTATGAAGTCTTCCGCAACGTCTCGGTGCCCTATGGCCGCACGGCGCTGGTCGGCGCCGTCATGCTCGGCTTCGGCCGCGCTTTGGGCGAGACGATGGCGGTGACCTTCGTGATCGGCAACGCCAACCGAATATCGGCCTCGCTGTTCTCCTCGGGCGCGACCATCGCCTCCACCATCGCCAACGAATTCCCGGACGCGCCGGCCGGCTCGCTGCGCAGCCAGTCGCTGCTGGAGCTGGGCTTCGTGCTCTTCGTGATTTCCTTCATCGTGCTTGCGATCTCCCGCATGCTCGTGCGCACCAACGCCAAGTAAGGGAGAGCATCATGGCCCATCTCGCCCAAAGCAGCGCCCGTCTCGCCCGCCGCCGCGCCCTCGACTATGCCTACAAGGTCGTCTCGATCAGCTTTGCCGCGATCTCCCTGCTGGCGCTGGCCTGGATCCTGTTCACGCTGCTGCGCGAGGGTCTGCCCTCGCTGACCATGGACCTCTTCACCAAGGACATGGCCGATGGCGGCCTGCGCAATGCCATCGTCGGCTCTCTCGTCATGGTACTGCTCGCCCTCCTGATCGGTGCGCCGATCGGCATCATGGCCGGCACCTTCCTGGCCGAGGCCGGCCGCGGCAGCAAATTCGCCGATGCGGTGCGCTTCATCAACGACATCCTGCTCTCGGCGCCGTCCATCCTGATCGGCCTGTTCGTCTACCAGATGATCGTGGTGGCGACGGGCGGGTTCTCCGGCTGGGCCGGTGTGGTGGCGCTGGCCATCATCATCCTGCCGGTGGTCGTGCGCACCACCGAGGACATGCTGGCGCTGGTGCCGATCAGCCTGCGTGAAGCCGCCTTTGCCCTGGGATCGCCGATGTGGAAGGTCATCACCTTCGTGACCTGGCGCTCGGCTCGCACCGGTATCGTTACCGGCATCCTGCTGGCCCTGGCCCGCGCCGCCGGCGAGACCGCACCGCTGCTGCTCACGGCCTTCGGCAATTCCAACTGGTCGCTCAATCTCGGCAATGCCTTTGCCAGCTTGCCGGCTGCCATCTACCAGCTCGCGCCCTACCCCGATCCCAAGGCCGTCTCGGTGGCCTGGAGCGGCGCCCTCCTCATCACCGCCGGCGTGTTGGCGCTCAATATCCTGACCCGCTTCGTGCTCGCTCCCAAGAAATGAGTGCTCCCATGTCCGCTACCCCCCAAGCCTCCATCGCGGTTGCCGAACGCCCCCTCGCCGATCCAGCCGCCGCCGTGAAGCTCAAGGTCGAGAATCTCGACTTCTATTATGGCGAGAAGCATGCGCTCAAGGCCATCAATCTCGACATGATCGACCGGCAGGTCACCGCCATGATCGGTCCCTCCGGCTGCGGCAAGTCGACTCTGCTGCGCGTGCTCAACCGCATGTACGACCTCTATCCGGGGCAGACCGCCAAGGGCCGCGTGCTGCTCGACGGCCAGAACGTCATCGGCAAGGAGATCGACCCGGCGGTGCTGCGCGCCCGCATCGGCATGGTGTTCCAGAAGCCCACGCCCTTCCCGATGTCGATCTACGACAACATCGCCTTCGGCGTGCGGCTGCATGAATCCATCTCCAAGGCGGAGATGGACCAGCGTGTCGAATGGTGCCTGACCAAGGCCGCCTTGTGGAACGAGGTCAAGGACCGCCTGCACGCTTCAGCCCTAGGCATGTCCGGCGGCCAGCAGCAGCGCCTGTGCATCGCCCGTACCATCGCGGTGAAGCCCGAAGTCGTCCTGCTGGACGAGCCGACCTCCGCGCTCGATCCGATCTCGACCGCCAAGATCGAGGAATTGATCGACGAATTGAAGCGAGACTTCACCATCGTGATCGTCACGCACAATATGCAGCAAGCGGCGCGCTGCGCGGATGTGACGGCCTTCTTCTATCTGGGCGACCTCATCGAAGTCGGCCAGACCAACAAGATGTTCACCACCCCGAACGACAGCCGTACGCAGGATTACATCACCGGCCGCTTCGGCTGATCCCTCGGCCAGCGTCGAATTCATTTGGAGGCGGCATGTCCGACCATATCGTTACATCCTTCGACCAGGAACTGCGCGAGCTGCGCAACATGATCGCCGAAATGGGTGGCTATGCCGAGAAGAGCGTAGCCGACAGCGTCGAAGCCCTGCTCAAGCGCGACACCCAGCGCGCCAAGGCGGTGATCGATCTCGACGCCGCGATCGACAAGTTGCAGCGCCAGGTCGAGGACAGGGCCATCCTGATCATCGCCAAGCGCCAGCCGCTGGCTCTCGACCTGCGCGAGATCGTCTCGGCCCTGCGGGTGGCCAATGACCTCGAGCGGATCGGCGACCTCGGCAAGAATGTCGCCAAGCGCGTGGTGGCCATCCACAGTCACGCCCAGCCGGCCCAGCTCTTCGGCGGTTTCGACCACATGGCCGACCTGGTACTCGAGCAGCTCAAGCAGGTGCTCGACGCCTTCGCCCAACGCAATGTCGAGGAAGCCCTCTCGGTCTGGCGCTCGGACGGCGAGATCGATGCGATGTATACCTCGCTGTTCCGCGAATTGCTGACCTACATGATGGAAGATCCGCGCAATATCGGCTTCTGCACCCATCTGCTGTTCTGCGCCAAGAACATCGAGCGCATCGGTGACCACGCCACCAACATCGCCGAGACGGTCCACTATCTCGTGACCGGTGAATCGCCGGCCGGAGAGCGGCCCAAGGCGGACAACAGCACCGATCTCGTCGACCTTCCTGTGCCGGCTAAATAACAAGGGATAGGCCATGCCTCCCAAGGTTCTGATCGTCGAGGACGAAGAAGCGCTGACCCTGCTGCTGCGCTACAATCTCGAAGCCGAAGGCTATGAGGTGGATAGCGTCGCACGCGGAGACGACGCCGAGATCCGCCTGCGCGAAAGCGTGCCGGACCTGGTTCTGCTCGACTGGATGTTGCCGGGCCTGTCCGGCATCGAATTGTGCCGGCGCATTCGCATGCGGCCGGAAACCGAGCGCCTGCCGGTAATCATGCTCACGGCGCGCGGCGAGGAAACCGAGCGCGTGCGGGGTCTGGCCACCGGCGCCGACGACTATGTCGTCAAGCCCTTCTCCGTGCCCGAGCTCTCGGCGCGCGTGCGTGCCCTGCTGCGCCGGGCCAAGCCCGATCACGTCGCCTCCCTTCTCAAGGCCGGCGACATCTCCCTCGACCGCGAGACCAAGCGCGTCCATCGCGGCAATCGCGAGATCCGCCTCGGCCCGACCGAATTTCGCCTGCTCGAATTCCTGATGCAGGCACCGGGACGCGTCTTCGCGCGCGAGCAGTTGCTCGACAGCGTCTGGGGCCGCGACGTCTATATCGACGAGCGCACGGTCGACGTGCATGTCGGCCGCCTGCGCAAGGCGATGAACCGCACGCGCGAGATCGATCCGATCCGCACCGTGCGCGGTGCCGGCTATTCCTTCGACGAGACCTTCGCCAAGCAATCCTGAGCGCGTTTCGCGGGCATTGCCCGCTCGCTCCGCTTCGCCAAGGCTGCGTTGCGCCCTCACCACGCTCCTACGGGGAGAGGGTTAGGGGGTGCGCGACGTAGAGAGCAAGAGCGGGCGACGATATCCGCCCTCCTCCCTCGCTGCGCAGTCACGCCGCCAAATCCGCCAGGCGTGCCTGCAGATAGCGGCGGATGGCCGGATCGCTCTCCAGGCCGATCGCCCGCAAATAGGCATTGCGGGCCTCCTCCGGTCTGGCGGCCCGCACCAGCAAGTCCGCACGCGCGGCCCAATAGGGCTGGTAATCGACGATGCGTCCGTCACCGGCGACCTCGTCAAGTGCAGCCAGACCAGCCTGCGGCCCCATGAGGCGGGCGAGCGCCACGGCCCGGTTGATGGCGGCCACTGGAGAAGCTGTCAGTAGAACCAGGGCTTCATACAATGTGACGATCGCGGCCCAGTCCGTCGTCGCGCAGATGCGTCGATGGGCATGGGCCGATTGCAGCGCGGCTTCCAGCTGATAGCGGCCGATCTGGCGGACCTGGCCGGCCCGGGCAAGCAAGGCCTCGGCCTCCTCGATCAGCCCCGCATCCCAGAGCGCGGTGTCCTGCTGCTCCAGCGGAATATAATCGCCATCCTGGCCGCGGCGCGCCGCCCGCCGCGCTTCGGCGTGCAGCATCAGGGCCAGCAGTCCGAGCACTTCGGGCTCGCCGGGCAGGAGCGAGGCCAGCAGCCGGCCGAGCCAGATCCCCTCCGTCGACAGATTGCGCTCGCGGGCATGAGCCCCTTCCGGATCGGCCCAGCCTTCGGCATAGACGGCATAAACGGCCTCCAGCACCGCGTCGAGACGGCCGGGCAACTCGTCGGGCTCCGGGATGCGGAAAGGGATGCCGGCTTGCTTGATCTTGGCCTTGGCCCGTACCAGTCTCTGGCTCATCGCCACGGGCGAGACCAGGAAGGCGCTGGCGATCGCGCCGGCATCGAACCCCAATATCACCTGCAGGATCAGGGGAGCACGTACGGTGGCATCGAGGGAGGGATGGGCGCAGGCGAACATCAGGCGCAGGCGCTCATCGGGCACGGCATGCCGCTCGCCCTGCTCCGAGGCGAGGGCCTCGACATGGCGGCTGACCTCGTCCGCCTTTTCGCCGCGCAGCCTGGCGCGGCGGGCCGCATCGATCTGGCGGCGCCGGGCCGCGGTCAGCAGCCAGGCTTCGGGATTGGCGGGCACGCCGCCCGCCGGCCAATGTTCCATGGCCGCAGCAAAGGCGTCGGCCAGGGCATCCTCGGCCCCCGCAATGTCGCCGGAGCGCGCCGCGAGAAGAGCGACGAGCCGGCCATAGCTGCGTCGCGCCACGATTTCGGCAAGCTCGGCCGCGGGGGCTGAAGACACCGGCTCGGGCCGTTCGCTCAATAGTCCTTCGGGTCCCATATCGGCCGGACCTCGATGGTCCCGATGGCGGCGCTCGGGCAGCGCGCCGCCCAGCCGATCGCGGCATCCAGGTCCGGCACGTCGATGATATAGAAGCCGCCGAGCTGCTCGCGTGTGTCGGCGAAGGGCCCGTTGAGCACCTGGGTCTTGCCGTCGGCGATGCGCACGGTGGTGGCCGAAGCCGTCGGGCGCAGGCGACTCCAGGGGCCGAGGGCACCGGCCGACTGGAGCGCCTGCGTATAGGCCTGATAGGCCGCCAGGATCTGCTGCTTGTTGGCGGGATCCGCCTTCAGCATGGCTTCTTCGCTGCTGTAGATCAGAATTGCGAACTGCATGGGTTCCTCCTGTCTCCGCCGGCGCATGATGCGCCGGCATGACAATGACGCGCCATCCCGTTCGCTTTCGACAGCGACAGGAAAATTATGCGCTCGCCTTGGTGAGCTGCTCGATCTCGGCCGAACCAAGATTGAGCTCGGTCGCCTTGATCAGGTCGGAGAGCTGCTCGACGCTGGTGGCGCTGGCGATCGGAGCGACGATACCGGGCCTTGCAATCAGCCAGGCAATGGCGACTTGGGCGGGCGTGGCGTTCTTGGCCTCGGCCACCGCGTCCAGGGCGGCGAGGATGCGCAGGCCACGCTCGTTGAGGTAGGTGCCCATGTCGCCGCCACGCGCATTGCTCTTGGCGAAATCGGCTTCGCTGCGATATTTGCCGGACAGGAAGCCCTTGGCCAGCGAGAAATAGCTGGTCACGCCAATCTCGTTCTTGAGACAGAAAGCCTCGAGCTCGCGCTCATAACCGGAGCGATCATAGAGATTATATTGCGTCTGCAGGTTCTCGAAACGCGGCCACATCTCCTTGGTGCTGATCGCCAGCGCCTTGAACATGGTATTGGCGCTATGATTGGAATTACCGATCACCCGCACCTTGCCGTCCTTGACCAGCTCGGCATAGATGCCCAGCGTTTCCTCGAGTTCGACCTCCGGATCCTCCCAATGGGAGAGATAGAGGTCGATATAGTCGGTCTGCAGGCGCTTGAGCGAGTCCTCCACCGCCTGGACGATGTAGTCGCGCGACAGGCCCTTCTTGCCCGGCCCCATTTCCGAGCCGACCTTGGTGGTGAGCACGATGTCGGCGCGATTGCCGCGAGCCTTCATCCACTTGCCGATGATGACCTCGGATTCGCCGCCCTGATTGCCGGGAACCCAGGATGAATAGACATCGGCAGTGTCGATCAGGTTGAAACCACCCCCGACGAAAGCATCGAGGACGGCGAAGGAGGCTTTCTCATCCGCGCTCCAGCCAAAGACATTGCCACCCAGGCCAAGCGGAGCAACCGACAGATCCGACCGTCCAATCGCACGTTTTTCCATGAATGCTCTCCATATTCATGACAACAAATGGACCCGTCCGGCACTTGGCCGTGCCGGTTCGGGCTCAAGGGCCGCAGGGAGTTCAAATCGAATAGGTCAGCTCTTGTTCCCCGCCCCCTGCCTGACGCATCTCTTCCACCGACATGTTGTCGAGCAGGTTGGAAGAGAGGTCCCGCACACGCCGCATCAAAAGGCGTACGGTGCAACCTGGAACATCCGGGCAGTCGAGGCAAGGCTGATAAGCGGTGTGGCTGGCGCAGGCGATCGGCGCGAGCGGGCCGTCGAGAACCCGGATGGCATTGCCGACGCTGATCTGGCTGGCTTCGCGCGCCAGCATGTAGCCGCCGCCCTTGCCTTTCTTGGAGCGTACGATGCCGGCCACGCGCAACTCGCCCAGGATCGCATCGAGAAACTTCTTGGGAATGCGGTTGGCTTCGGCGATTTCCTGGCTTTGCGCCGTCTCGCCGGCCGGCAGGCTGGCGAGGTGCGCCAGCGCCTTGAGACCATATTTGCCCTTGTTCGTCAGCATTGCCCGATTCGCTCCACGCAGGACAAAGTCCATCCTGTCTATCACGAATATAGGGATTATGGACCGAATCGATAAGGCCCCGGACTAGTGTGTCGATCTCCAGACCGACACACCAATTCTGCTTCAACCGCGCAAAGGCCGCCTATACCGGGATTGCCGATGGCCTCAGGTCACCGCCAGCCGGCCCGGCGGCTCGGGTGACAGGTCCTCGTAGAGCGTCTGGGCCTCGCTCGCCGGGCCGCGTCGATCGCCCAAGGCGAGAACGCGATAGACCCGGACGGTACGCTCCAGGGCGATGGTGAGCACATCGCCCACCTTGACGGCCTTGGCCGGGCTATCCGTGCGCGTGCCGTTGAGGCGGACATGACCGTCCGTCACCAGTTTCGCGGCCAAGGAGCGTGTCTTCACCACGCGTGCGTGCCAGAGCCATTTGTCGATCCGAAGACGATCCTGGCTTCCGGCCTGGCTCATAAGTCGGTTCCCTAGAGCAAAACGCGTTCAGACGCGTCTTTGCGATTCGGGGTGACTCCGTCAAATCGCAAAACGCTGTGGATCAGGTCTTGTCCGGCTTGCCGCCCTGCATCTGCTCCTTGAGGGCGAGCAGCTTGGCGAAAGGCGAATTGGGATCCGGCGCGCGATTGGATTCGCGTCCTCCCTGCGGCTTGGAGTCGCTCGACCAGTTGCGCGGGCGGTCGCCGCCCCGCTCCTGCCGATCGGGCCGCGGGCCACGATCGGGACGCGGTCCGCGGTCGGGACGGGCATCCCCCCGGGGCCGCCCGCCTTCGCTACCCTGCTTGCGCTCGCCGAAGCCCCTGTCCTCCCGCGGCCGGCCATTGCCGCGATCATCGCGGCGCGGCCGGTCGAAGCGGTTGGGCCGGTCACCTTGCCGGGCCTCCGTACCTTCGGCAGGAGCTGCGCCTTCCGCTGGCGCCGGACGACCACGGCGGAAGCCGCCGCCTGCCTCCGGCTTGCGCTCGGCGCCGGGCTGGCGGTTGCCATGCTGGGGACGGCCATGGTGATGCGGACGCTGGTGCCGCTCGAAGCGTGCCGGTCGCCAGACCTCGATCTCAGGTACTTCCTCGACCGCCGCCTCGGCGGCGGGCGTCTCGGAGGAGGTTTCGGCCGTGGTCGCAGCCTCTGCACCTTCGATGCCTTCGCTTGCCTCAGCGGGCTCCTCAGGAGCCGCAGTCTCGGCTCCGGCCGTTTCCTCGACCGGGGCTTCGGAGACCTGAGCCTGCTCGGCTTGAACTTGCTCGATTTGGACCTGCTCGCCTTGGATCTGCTCGGCTTGAGCTTCCTTGCCTTGGGCTTCCTCGGCCAGGGCCTCCGCGATCTGCACTTCCTCGGTCGGAGCCTCGGCGCTGGGCGTGTCGTCGGCCGGCGCGTCGCTCACCGCCTCTCCGGCAGCCTCGGCGACTTCCTGGAAGCTGTGCTCATGCGGCGGCGAGCCGATCGCCTCCATGGCATCGATCTCGGCGGGCGTCGGAGCGGCTTCCTGGCTCGATTCGGCAGCCTCAGCACCGTCCGCAGCCTCAGCCGCGGCAGCCTCGACGGGCGCGGCAGGCTCGGTCGGCGCCGGCAGCCGGATTTCCTGGGTGATCGCCGGGCCCTTGCGCTTGTCGGAGCGATAGCCCAGGCCCCGCAGGATCGAGGCGAAATCCTCGCCCGAGCAGCCGACCAGCGAGGTCATCTGCACGGTGGCGACGAAACCATCCCCATCGGCGGTACCGGCCGGCGGCTGGCCCACCGTGGTGCCGGGGCGATAGGCGATCGCCGGGCGAATGAGGTCGGCGAGGCGCTCGAGAATGTCGACGCGCACCGCCCGCTCGCCGCAGACGCGATAGCCGACCAGGCGATAGAGCCCCTTGTCGATGGTCTTGTCGGCCGGCATGGAGGTCCGGCCCGAGGCCGCCAGATGCGGGATCTCGTCGAGCCCCTTCTGGTCGAGGCCGCCATGGGTGAGAGCCCACAACTGCGCGGCGAGCGCGCGGGGCGCCGGCTTCATCAGCATCGGCAGATAGATGTGATAGGCGCCGAAGCGCACGCCATGCTTGCGCAGCGAAGCGCGCTGATTCTGATCGAGTTGCTTGAGGTCCTCGGCCACCTTGGAGCGATCGAGCACGCCCAGTGCCTCGACGAGCTGGAAGGCGATGCCCTTGGCCAAGCCTTGCAGGTCCTCGGCCTTGTCGAGCAGCAGCAGCGGCCCGAGTAAGCGGGTGATGTGGTTGCCGATCCAGATATCGAGCCGCGTCTGCACGGAATCGCGGGCCGGGCCCGTCAGCTGCTCATCCGCCAGCAAACGGATGCGCGGCGTCAGCGGCTTCTCCCCGCCGATGAGCTTGGCCACGGGCTCGCCGATCCAGCGCACCGTGCCATCCGCCGCCAGGGCGAATTCGGTATCGGGCGCCTGCGCGAATTTCTGGCTGCGCGCGTCGATCTCGCCTGCCAGAGCCTTGGCCGCCGCGGCCCGCAAGGCGCGGCCGCTCTCACCGTCGCCGGCACTCGGGTCGGGCGCGAACTGGAAACCCTGCAGCGTTCCGACATGTTGTCCCTCGACAATCACATCGCCGGTTTTGGTAATTTCAGTCTCAAGCATGGCGTTTTCTCTAAGGCGCCGCATCAGCACGCTGGTGCGACGGTCGACAAAGCGTTGGGCAAGCCGTTCATGCAATGCGTCGGAGAGCTTGTCCTCCACACTGCGTGTCACACCTTGCCAATGAGCGGGGTCTTTCAGCCAGTCAAGCCGATTTGCCGCAAAAGTCCAGGTTCGGATATGGGCGATACGCGTCGAGAGCGTATCGATGTCGCCGTCGGTCCGATCCGACATGGCAACTTGACGGGCGAACCAGTCGTCCGGGACCTTACCCTCCCGCATCAAAAATCCATAGAGATTCGTGATGATGTCGGCATGGGAATGAGGGGAAATCTTGCGATAGTCGGGCAAGCCGGCCACTTCCCACAGCCGCGCCACCGCCTGGCTGCCCTTGGCGAGGCGCCTCACCTCCTCGTCACGGGCGAGGATGGACAGGGCCCGGATGTCGTCGGCGTCGGGAGCCCGGGTCAGTCCTTGCTCCTCGGGCGTTGCCGACAGCGAGGCCTGCAGCGCTTCCAGCGAAGAGAAATTGAGGGCGGGATTGCGCCATTGCAGCACTTTAACGCTGTCGAAGGAATGCCCCTCGATGGCCTCCACCAGTTCAGGCTCGAACGGATCGCAGCGCCCGGTCGAGCCGAAGGTGCCGTCGCGGACATGGCGCCCGGCGCGGCCGGCGATCTGGCCGAACTCGGCGGGCGTCAGGCGGCGGAACTGGTAGCCGTCGAATTTGCGGTCGCCGGCAAAGGCGACATGGTCAACGTCGAGATTGAGGCCCATGCCGATGGCGTCGGTGGCGACCAGGAAGTCGACATCGCCGTTCTGATACATCGCCACCTGGGCATTGCGGGTGCGCGGCGACAGGGCACCCAGCACCACGGCGGCGCCGCCGCGCTGGCGGCGGATCAGTTCGGCGATGGCATAGACCTCGTCGGCCGAGAAGGCCACGATGGCGGTGCGCCGTGGCAGGCGCGTCAGCTTTCGGTCGCCGGCGAACAGGAGATGGGACAGGCGCGGCCGCGTCACCACATTCACGCCCGGGATCAGCTTCTCGACGATCGGCTTCATCGTCGCCGAGCCGAGCAGCAGCGTCTCATGCGTGCCGCGCCGGTTGAGCAGCCGGTCGGTGAAGACATGCCCGCGCTCGAGATCGGCGGCGATCTGGATCTCGTCGAGCGCCACGAACGGCACTTCGAGGTCCCGCGGCATGGCCTCCGCCGTCGCCACCCAATAGCGGGCCTTGTCGGGCTTGATCTTCTCCTCGCCGGTCACGAGCGCCACGAACTCGGCGCCCACACGCTCCACCAGCTTGTTGTAGACCTCGCGCGCCAGCAGCCGCAGCGGCAGGCCGATGATACCGGCGCCATGGCCGAGCAGGCGCTCGATGGCCAGATAGGTCTTGCCGGTATTGGTCGGCCCCAGCACCGCTGTAACACCGCGGGCGCGCACGGATGGGGGCAGGATGGGAGGCAGCATCAAGGTCGGCGGTCTTTCGGGCGTCATTTCGCAGAGCAAAGCGCGTTTCGGCGGCAACGCTTCCTGGCTCTAACTCGTTGTTTCCAAGCCAATCCAATCGATTGGCCAGAGCGTCTTTGAGATTTGGCCTGCTTTGGTCAAATCTCAAGACGCCTTGAGGGAAGCCGGAGCACCCCGTTTTCAGGATTCGCCAGACACCCAATGCCCCGCGACGTCAAGGAAATACGGCTTTTGTGCGCATTTCCTGCATTCTGGTACCAGACACATATCATTCTGTCTCGCCATGAAACGCAAATATGGGCGTGAATGGCCGAAATTTAACCCCCCGAACGAGACTGGAACGGAAGGCGCCCGAATCGCTGCCCGGGCGAAATTCCCGCTTCACTCGTCTGTCGTCGGCAGGCATGCACGATTGGTGCGCCATGTCTGAACAGGGTTAAGGACGGGCCTGGCCAATGCCGGCAATGCGAGGAACTCGTTCCCATTTTGGGTCGAGCTTTCGGCATTTCGTGGTGGGTCGTTAATGTTGGGAACGGCCTTTGAACGAAGCGGGAGCGAATCACCGACCGTCCCGCCGGGCCGCGTTCCGCAATCCCCGAAAGCCTCGCGCCGAGCAATGCAGCTTCGCACCTGCCTCCCTTCGTCCATGGAGAAAGCGTTGCAGCCACTTCCTTCCGGCCGGCATGGATTAATTCCCGGAATGGGCCACCCGGCCTGGTTTTCGGCAGCGCAGCTTAAGGCCTGGTACGGGCATGGAACAAAGGGCGCCCGAATCACCGACTTCGTCCGGCAAAAAACGGGCCGGTCGTGAGACCGGCCCGCGAACCACGTCGTCTTTAGGTGACGAAGCGCGCTCCTACCAGCGATGCCAACGGCGATGGCCCCATCCCCAGCCCCGATGGTGATAGTAGCGGGGGCGATAATAGGGACGGTAATAGGGCCGATAATAATGACGCCGGTAGTAGGGGCGATAATAGGGGCGGTAGTAATGGCGCCTGTAATAGGGACGGTAATGGTAGCGGTAATAGGGACGCCAATGGCGGCGATGGCGGATAGTCTGGACCAAGCCGTTATTCAGCGCCTGACCGTCGGCTCTGGTTTGGCCGGCGGGGGCGATGGGCATGGCCGATGAACTCTGGGCGGTCGCAAAGAAACCAATCGCAGCAAAGCAAGCTGCGAAGATCAACCCGATAGGCGTTCTCATCCTGCACTCTCCTTGACCGTTTTACGGCTCGGTAATAACGCCAGGCACCGTAAAGACGCGTCGAAACAATGAGGGTTTCTGGGTATCGAATTTAGCAGGCAGCGGCTGAACCGTAGCTGAACGACACAGGTGCATGTCCCGCAGTGGAACAACTTGAGCCTATTGCAGCCAACACTTTAGGAAAGCGAACAGCACTGGAACGAAAAGCGAGCGAATCAGCTTTCCTCGTCATGATGGTCGATGCCGATACGGCGCAGGCGGTCCTTCACCCCGGCCAGCTCGCTCGACATGTCCTGCACGCGGCGGCGAACCTCGTCGGCGATGCGGGCCGCCGTCGCCGGATATTCCTCCAACGTGCGCCTGAACATCTGGCGCGACACGCGCAGCACCACGCTGGCCTCCCGCGCGATCGCCGTGGTGGGACGGCGGGTTTCCGACAGCAGGGCCATTTCGCCGATCAGGGTGCCGGGTCCGACGATGGCAGTGGCGACGTCGTCGTCGATCAGCGTGATCGCGCCCGAGGCGACGACGAAGCCATATTCGGAGATGTCGTCCTTGCGAAACAGCGTGTCGCCGGCACGCAGCCGTCTGGTCTCGGACGAGAAGGCGAGCAGGCGCAGGGCATCACGGTCCATGGAGCGGAACAGCGCCACTCTTTCCAGCAATGCCATATCGTCTTCGAGCGCCATCTGCGGCCTTGGGTTCGGAAGGAAACGTCCTACGCGCAAACAATAATTCACACCATCATTGCGAGCGTAACGAAGCAATCCAGGCAAAGGGCTGGGACCCTGCCCCCTTGATTGCTTCACTGCGTTCGCAATGACGAGATTCCAGCCACACGATCACGTGCAGTGACGATCTCACGGCACGAGCTTGTAGCCGCCGCCCTCGGTCACCAGCAAGGCCGCGTTGGAGGGATCTTTCTCGATCTTCTGCCGCAGGCGGTAGATATGGGTTTCGAGCGTATGGGTGGTCACGCCCGAATTATAGCCCCAGACCTCCTGCAGCAGCACATCGCGCTGCACCGCCTTCTGGCCAGAACGATAGAGATAGCGCAGGATCGAGGTTTCCTTCTCGGTCAGCCGGACCTTGGAACCCTTGTCGGTCAACAGGAGCTTGGAGGCCGGCTTGAAGGTGAAGGGGCCGATGTTGAACACGGCATCCTCGCTCGTCTCGTGCTGGCGCAGATGGGCGCGCACACGCGCCAGCAGCACGGCAAAGCGAAAGGGCTTGACGACATAGTCGTTCGCGCCGGCTTCGAGGCCAAGAATGGTATCGGCATCGGAATCATGGCCGGTCAGCATGATGATCGGTGACTTGAAGCCGTTCTTGCGCAGCAGCTTGACCGCTTCCCGCCCATCCATATCAGGCAGGCCGACATCCATGATCACCAGATCGAGATGGTCTGTCTTGGCGATCTGGACCGCGCGGCTGGCGGATTCGGCCTGATCGATCTCGAATTCGTCATAAAGCGCCAATTGCTCGGCCAGCGCCTGGCGCAGTTCATTATCATCGTCGACGATCAGAATTTTGCGGCTGCCGGACATGACATTCCCCAGAAGGCGAAAGCGATCGATCAGGAGGAATCTGCCAGGGCGCTCGGCGTGCGCGGCAGGAAACCCGGTATGCTTTCGCGCTTTGAATACCAAAGCAGAGCGCGTTTTAGCGAAAACGCCCTTTTGCTCCGGCTCTTTGTCTTGACGCGTCTTTACGATTCTTGGTGATTCCGACAAATCGCAAAACGCTTTAGCGCTCTATCGCATTATGACGGCGTGCGCCATGATTTGTGAATCGCATGACGGCACTTTCGACAGGGATTTGCGGTGAAAAATTTGGAAGTCGGCCCTTGAAGCACAAGATCGATCTCATTCGCGTGCAGGCATCCCCGCTTTCGCGCAGCCGTGGCCGCCTGACGGTGGGCGGGGTTTCCTATCCCTGCGTGCTGGGCCGCAGCGGCATTGCCGTCACCAAACGGGAGGGAGATGGCGTCACCCCCCGGGCCGTGCTGCCGCTCCGCGGTCTGTTCCAGCGGCTGGACCGCGCCCCCCGCATTCCCAGCCAATTGCCCTTCCGCGCCATTCGCCCGCAGGATGCCTGGTGCGACGACGCCTGCGACCGACGCTACAACACGCTGATCCAGCGCCCCCTCGACCAGAACGCCGAGGAAAGGCTGGCCCGCGGAGACCGGCTCTACGACGTCATCGTGCCGCTCGGCTGGAACGATGCACCGATCGTCAGGGGGCGGGGCAGCGCCATTTTCTGGCATGTTTCCCGTGAGAACAACGCGCCGACCGCCGGCTGCGTCGCCGTGGCACCGGAGGTGTTCCGCAAGGTGCTGCCGAGACTGTCGCGCCGTGCCGTGATGGTCATCGACTGACGGAGGCGTCCGCTCCGCGACGTCGGCAGGATATTTCATAGCAAGGATTATTGATGAAACAGATCATTTTCGCAGCAGCCGGCTGTGCGATTGCCGCCCTGGCTTTCGCCGATGCGACGGCGGCCATGAGCATGCAGGATACCGCTGCCGGCACCTATGTCCGCCGGGAAAACGGCGAAGCCACGCTCATCGTCAAGCGCACCGGCGAGCATTGGCGGGTAAGTGCCGCCGTCGGCGGCGTTCCGAACGGCGCGGCAACGGTTGCCGATTGCGGCTTCATTGCCGAAGGCTCGATCACGGGCCACGCCTTCGAAGGCAAGGTCACCCGCGTCAACATCGTGGCCGGCCTCGATGAACAGGGTGATGCGGCCAAGCCCGGTCTCGGCTTCTCCTTCTCCATCGACAAGGGCGCGATCACGGTTCGTGGCGCCGATGCCGCTGCCATCTGCGGCGGCGAGGGCAGCCTGATAGACGGCACCTACCCGCGCAGAAGCCGCTGACGCCTGAACTTTCCCGCTCGCCTTGCCCCCGACTCCGCTGCCGCTCCTCCTTCGCCCTTTCCTTGGAACATCCGCAATGAAACGCCTGGCTTTCAGCATCGCTGCCCTGACCGTGCTCCACACCCTGCCCGCCCACGCTATCGACTGCAAGAAGGCCTCGACCTCGATCGAACGCCGCATCTGCGCCGACAAATCGTTGCGGCAGGCGGATGCCGCCATGGGCGTGGCCTATGCCAGGATCCTCAAGGCCAGCCAGGATCCCGAGATCCGCGCCATGCTGATCGAAAGCCAGAAACACTGGCTGGCACGGCGGGATCTTCGTCTCGATCAGGAGGACGGAGCGGAAGGTGCCGAAGATAGCGGCGAGGAAGCACCCAAAAACAATCTCCTCAAGGCAATCCAGGCGCGCACCGCGGATTTGGCCGAATTCTCCAAGACCGATGCCAAGCTGCCGCGGCTGATCGAGATCGCCCTCAAGCAACGCCGGTTCAACGCCCAATTCACCGGAGGCCCCTTCGCGGGCTACAGCGCGGATTGCGACTTTCTGCCGAGTGGCAGTGATCAGATCTATACCTGCCTGGGAACGCGCACCTACCAGAACGAGGACCGGGTCTGCTCCGTGACGACGGACTTCGCCACCAACGCGCTCTACATCACCCAGACCGTGGCCGAGGTCTCCGATGGCAAGCTCAAGACGATCGCGACCTGCGGCGACGAGAACGGCAGCAGCCCCTGCCCCGACGGCCAGCCTTCTGCCGACCGGCACTGGACCCTCCAGCCGGCTGCAACCGCCAATGCCAGCGGCACGAACACACCGTCGCCCAAGATCAGCGCCGATCTCGGCGAGGATGAGGACAGCCCCTGGTTGCGCGCCTGCCTGACCGACAAGAGCTATCCTCTTGCCGATCCCGCCAGCGACGGCAGCAAGAAATAGCGGTCCCACACCTCCCAACGGAGCATTATCGCAATAAGATCAACGGACTATGTCGGGCCTGTCATTCCCGGCGCCGCTGCAAGCGGCGGAAAGGGAATCCAGGGGCTAAAGGGATATATGCGTGGCCCCTGGATCCCCTTCCCGGAGCCAAAGGCACCGCCGGGGATGACATGCGCGATTTCTCGAAAAGCCCGGAAAAGGGCTCAGCGCGTCCCGAAGATGGCGCTGCCCACACGCACATGGGTGGCGCCAACCTCGATGGCCGTCTCGAAATCGCTCGACATGCCCATGGACAGCATCGAAAGCCCGTTGCGGGCAGCGATCTTGGCGAGCAGGGCGAAATGCGGTCCGGGCGACTGCTCGAACGGGGGGATGCACATCAGCCCGTCGATGACGAGACCATAGTCATCCCGGCAGGCCGCAATGAAGGCATCGGCCTCCTGGGGCGCGACACCGGCCTTCTGGGCTTCCTCGCCGGTATTGACCTGCACCAGCAGGCGCGGCGCCTTGCCTTGCCTGGCGATTTCCTTGGCGAGCGCCTGGGCCACGGAAGAGCGATCGACCGTGTGGATCACATCGAACAGGGCCACCGCTTCCTTGGCCTTGTTGGACTGCAGCGGACCAATGAGGTGAAGCTCGATATCGGGATAGACAGCCTTGAGAGCAGGCCATTTGCCCTGCGCCTCCTGCACGCGATTCTCGCCGAAGACCCGCTGGCCCGCGGCAAGCACCGGCTCGATCGCTTCCGGCCCGAACGTCTTGGAAACGGCGATCAGGGTCACCGCGCCTGCAGGGCGCAGCGCGTCGGCCTCAGCGCGGGCGATGGCAAGGCGAACCTCCGCAAGGCGGGCCGGAGCGTCGGACATGGCATGATTTCCAGAAAGTGGCGAAAGGACGAAACAGGCCTCCGACATAATAGGACGGACGGGCTATTGCTACCGGAACCTAGCCGGACCATGCTAAAAGCCCCGCATGGACAAGGGTTGCCTAGAGCAAAGCGCGTTTGGACGAAAACGCTATTTTGCTCTAGCTCTTTGATTCGACGCGTCTTTGCGATTCTTGGTGAAACGACCAAATCACAAAACGCTTTGCGGAGGGCAGGCCGATGATGCAATTCAAGGTGGCCAAATCGATCTTGGCAAGAAGCACCCTGGCAGCGCTCCTGATCTGCGGACTTGGACGGGCAGCCTTCTCCCTCGACATCGGCCCGACCACGATTTCCGTGCCGGTCTTCGGCATTCCCCTCGACATTCCGATCCAGGCTTCCCTCGACAGCAAGAGCGAGGCGGACGGCGTCCAGCTCGATCTCGCCGTTACCGGCGACCTGAAATCGCTGCAGGACAATGCCCTGGCGATCGCGCGCAAATTGCCGTTTCCCGCGGATGCCTGTGCCCGCAAGGGCCCCAATCTCGTGGTCAACAGCATCGATAGCGCCCATATTCGGGCCGAAGGCGATACGGCGGTGATCGACGTTGCCGGCAAGGTGACGGCCTGGGGCTGCGCCAAGGTGCTGGGACAGAAGATCAAGACCAAGATCGCCACCGACCGGATTGCCATCACCATCCCGGTCGAGCTCTACATCCCGACGCCGCGCCAGGTCGCCTTGCGGGTGAAGGGAGAAGCCTCGATCAAGACGGGCGATCCGCAAATCACCGAAATCGCGACCGCCCTACTCGGCAATCTCAACCAGCGCTTCACCGTTGCCGTGGCCAAGGCCCTCGACGAGGACAAGGCCCGGGCCTCCGTGCCGGCGATACCGGGCCTCGACGTCAAGATCGAGCGGGCCGTCTTTGCCCAGGATCAGGACAAGCTGCTGGTCAAGGCCAAGGCCGACGGTCACGCTACGTCAGCCGCTTTCGAGAGCCTGATCGGGCTGACGGGCAAGAAAGCGCCGTAATACGATTGTTGCGCCTCCCGTTTGAACGGTAGCAGGCGTGTCCGCCTCTCTTACCCCCTTCCATACCAGCATGGCTTGGTGGCAGATCGCCTGAAAGCCGTTGCCCGAGCGCTTCCGGCACGCCCTAATCGAGGGAATCGACTTTCTTCGCCGGGCAGGCTTGGCGCATGCCGGCTTGCCATCCCCTGTTACAGGCTCGAATGTGGCGTTGCCGCCACTCGAGCGGCATGGCCCGCCATTCTTCAGGCGCGGCCAGACAATTGGATCAGGAGGAAATTTTCGATGAAGCGATTAATGGCCGCTCTTGTACTGGCCGCGGGTGCATTTCTGGCCTCGCCCGCCCAGGCGGCTCCCGAAAAGATCATTCTCGACACGGATTTCTCGACGATCGGCGATGACGGCCAAGTGCTGATCATGGCGGCCCAGTTGCAGAAGGACAAGGCGATAGACCTTCTGGGCGTCACCGTGGTCACCGGCAATGATTGGCTGAAGCAAGAAGTCGCCGATGCCCTGCGCGCCATCGAACGCCTCGGCATCGAGGACAGGGTCGGCGTCTATGCCGGCGCGAACCTGCCCCTCGTTCACGATCCCAGGAGCTTCGAGCACGAGCGTGCGCTGTTCGGCTTCGGGGAGAGCTACAAGACCTCGTTCCATCGCCCGCAGCCCAAGGAGGCCGACCTGATCGCCCCGCCGGACGGCTTCGCCAAGAAGGCGAAGCCGCGCAAGGAGGATGCTGTCGACTTCATCGTGGAGACGATCAAGGCCAATCCGCACGAAGTCTCACTGCTGGTGATCGGGCCGGCCACCAACATCGCCCTGGCGATCCGCAAGAATCCGGAAATCGTGCCGCTGATCAAGCGTATCGTCTACATGGCCGGCGCGGTCGACGTGAAGGGCAATACCACGCCCGCCGCCGAAATGAATGTCTGGATCGATCCGGAGGCCGCCCGTATCGTCATGCGCGAGCCGATCGAACAGGCCCTCATTCCCCTTGATGTCACCGACATCACCCAGATCGGCAAGCCCGAATTCGACCGCCTCACCGCCGGCGAAGGCCCGGTTCAGAAGCTCTTCCGGGACAGCTGGATGGCCAAGAAGTTCGCCAAGGACGACAAGGCCAAGGCCAGCGTGTTCGATACGCTCGCCCTCGCCTATCTGGTCGATCCGAGCTACGCGACCAAGGTCGACGATCTCTATATCGACGTCGATGTGGCGTTCGGGCCGGGCTATGGCCGCACGCTCGGCTATTGGCAGAAGCAGCCGACGGACCTCCTGCAGAAGGTGAAGGTGGTCAAGCAGTTCGACAACAAGCGCTTCTTCGACTTCTACGTCGATCTCCTGACCCGTCCGGTGCCGGTCAAGCTCGCCGAGTAGGCAGGGTCTGTCCGACGTTCGGCCGTCGACGTCGGCTCAACCCTTGTCATTGCCGGGCTCGACCCGGCTATCCAGCTCTCGTTTCCAGCGCGGAAATCCGTCGGCGCTGGATGCCCGGGTCAAGCCTGGGCATGACAAAACCGTGCCTGTGCCGACCCTGTCGGGTGATTTCCCGCAGATTCTTCAGGCCTTCGAAAGGAGACGAGGCTAGCTTTGCACCGCCGCGCCCGCTAAAAGCGGCGTTTCAAAATCAACTTTCAGTTGACATTCAACCTCCGAGTTCCCTTCCCCATGACCACCGAGCGCTATAACGCCCGCGACGCCGAGCCCAGATGGCAGAAGACCTGGGCCGACCAGGCGATCTTCGAAACCAGGAATGAGGATCCGCGTCCGCGCTACTACGTGCTCGAGATGTTCCCCTATCCCTCCGGGCGCATCCATATGGGTCATGTGCGCAACTACACCATGGGCGATGTGGTGGCGCGCTATCGCCGGGCCAAGGGCTTCAACGTGCTGCACCCGATGGGTTGGGACGCCTTCGGCATGCCGGCCGAGAATGCTGCGATGCAGAACAAGACGCATCCGGCCAAATGGACCTATGCCAATATCGACACCATGCGCGGCCAGCTCAAATCGATGGGCCTGTCGCTGGACTGGAGCCGCGAGATCGCGACCTGCGATCCTTCCTATTATCGCCACCAGCAGGCGATGTTCCTGGATTTCCTGCAGGCAGGCCTGGTGGAGCGCAAGATCTCCAAGGTCAATTGGGATCCTGTCGACCACACCGTGCTGGCCAATGAGCAGGTGATCGACGGCCGCGGCTGGCGCTCGGGCGCCCTGGTCGAGCAGCGCGAGCTGACCCAGTGGTTCTTCAAGATCACCGATTACTCGCAGGACCTGCTCTCGGCCCTGGACACGCTGGATCGCTGGCCGGAGAAGGTCCGGCTGATGCAGAAGAACTGGATCGGCAAGTCGGAAGGCTTGCAGGTGCGCTTCGAGCTCGACGCGGCCACCGCGCCTGCGGGCGAGAACGAACTGCTGATCTACACCACGCGCCCCGACACGCTGTTCGGCGCCAAGTTCATGGCGATCGCGGCCGATCATCCGCTCGCCAAGGCCGCTGCGGCGAACAATCCGGAACTGGCTGCGTTCATCGAGGAGATCCAGCGCACGGGCACCTCGGCAGCCGTGATCGAAACGGCCGAGAAGAAGGGCTTCGACACCGGCATCCGCGCCGTGCATCCCTTCGATCCGGACTGGAAGCTGCCGGTCTACGTCGCCAATTTCGTGCTGATGGAATACGGCACGGGCGCCATCTTCGGCTGCCCGGCGCATGACCAGCGCGACCTCGACTTCGTCAATGCCTATGGCCTGGGCAACACGCCGGTGGTGTGCCCGCCCGACCAGGACCCGGCCAGCTTCGTGATCACCGACGTCGCCTATGACGGCGACGGGTTGATGATCAATTCGCGTTTCCTCGACGGCATGACCATCGAGCAAGCCAAGGAAGAGGTCGCCCGTCGCCTGGAAAGCCGGACGCATGGCAATGCACCCGTGGCCGAGCGCAAGGTCAATTTCCGCCTGCGCGACTGGGGCATTTCGCGCCAGCGCTACTGGGGTTGCCCGATCCCGGTGATCCATTGCGAGGTCTGCGGCGTGGTGCCGGTGCCCAAGAAGGATCTGCCGGTCAAGCTGCCCGACGACGTCACCTTCGATCGGCCCGGCAATCCGCTCGACCATCATCCGACCTGGCGCCATGTCGACTGCCCGCAATGCGGCAAGCCGGCCCGTCGCGAGACGGACACGATGGACACCTTCGTCGACTCCTCCTGGTATTTCGCCCGGTTCACCGATCCGTGGATCGAGACGGCGCCGACGGTGCGCAAGGAAGCCGATGCCTGGCTGCCGGTCGACCAATATATCGGCGGCATCGAGCACGCCATCCTGCATCTGCTCTATAGCCGCTTCTTCGTGCGCGCCATGAAGAAGACCGGCCATGTCGGCCTGGACGAGCCCTTCAAGGGCCTGTTCACCCAGGGCATGGTGGTGCACGAGACCTACCGCGCTGAAAATGGCGAATGGGTGGTGCCGGCCGACGTGCGCATCGAGGGCGACGGTGCCGAGCGCCGCGCCTTCAACAACCGCACCGGCGAGCCGGTCGAGATCGGCTCGATCGAGAAGATGTCGAAGTCGAAGAAGAATGTCGTCGACCCCGACGACATCATCGCCGACTACGGCGCCGATACTGCGCGCTGGTTCATGCTGTCGGATTCGCCGCCCGAGCGCGACGTCATCTGGACCGAGGACGGCGTCCAGGGCGCCGGCCGCTTCGTGCAGCGCATCTGGCGCATCGTCAACGAGATCGCCGCCCATTCGGCCTCACCGGCTAGCCCTGCCGCAAGCGAGGATGACATCCTCGCCGTGCGCAAGGCGGCGCACCGCGCCCTGGCAGCCGTCGAAGGCGATATCGAACGTCTCGGCTTTAACCGCTGCGTGGCGCATATCTACACGCTGGTGAACAGCCTCGGCCGCACGCTGGACGGCACCAAGAACGGCGAGGCCGTGCCTGCCAATCTGGCCGCTGCGCTGAAGGAAGCCGGCGTCATGTTGGTGCAGTTGATCGCGCCGATGATGCCCCATCTGGCCGAGGAATGCTGGAGCGTGCTCGGCGGTCAGGGCCTGGTGGCGCAGGCCTCCTGGCCGGTGGCCGATCCTGCGCTGCTGGAGGACGATACCGTCACCCTGCCAGTGCAGTTCAACGGCAAGAAGCGGGCCGATCTGACGGTGCCGAAATCGGCATCGCCAAAGGAAGTCGAAGCTGCCACATTGGCGAACGAAACCGTCCAGCGCGTGCTGGAAGGGCGCGCTCCCAAGAAGATCATCGTGGTGCCGGGAAGGATTGTGAATGTCGTCGTCTAGTCAGACCTCGCGCCGCGGCGCGCTGTTGGCCCTCGCCCTCCTGCCGGCGGTGATGCTGGGTGGCTGCTTCCGTCCGATGCTGGCCGAGCCCGGCAACGGTTCGCCTGGGCTGAAGGGGAGGCTTGCCGCCATCGCCATCGACCCGGTCGAGGATCGTGTCGGCCAGCAGGTGCGCAACCGGCTGTCGTTCAATCTCACGGGCGGCGCCGAGGCTCCGCCGGCGCGCTACCGGCTGGTGCTTGTAACCTCCTCCAGCTCCGATTCGGCGCTGGTCGACGCGCTGAACGCCACGCCGCAAATCGACACGGTGACACTGACGACCGACTACACGCTGCTCGACCCGGCCACGGACAAGATCCTGCTCAAGGCGAAGAACTTCACGCGCAAGTCCTATAATTCCGGCCTGCAGCGTTTCGCCACCGTGCGTGCCCGACGCGATGCGGAGAACGATGCGGCCGACGTGATGGCTGACCAGATCCGCCTGAGGTTGGCGACCTGGCTCGCCGACCATCCCTGATGGCTGATTGAGACATGGCCTCCATCGAACGGCGCGCCGTCGATGCCTTCATCAAGAAGCCGGACGCCCATTTCGCGGTGATCATGGTCTATGGGCCGGATACCGGCCTGGTGAGCGAGCGGGTGCGTGCCCTGGTCGCGGCCTCGGTCGACGATGTCGAGGATCCCTTCCAGCTCGTTCGCCTTGACGGCGACGAGATCAGCAGTGATCCGGCGCGGCTCGCCGACGAGGTCTTCACCATTCCCCTCTTCGGCGGACGCCGCGCCGTACGCCTGCGCGCCGGCAGCCGCAACATCGTGCCGGCGGTCGAGCCCGTGCTCGCCAACCCGCCGACAGCCTGCCGGGTGGTGATCGAGGCGGGCGACCTCAAGAAGAACCATGCCCTGGTCTCCTTGGTGGAGAAGTCCCGCGCCGGGGCGGTGATCGCCTGTTTCGGCGACGAGAATGCCAATATCGGCCAGATCATTGCCGAGGAAGTCGCCATTTCAGGCCTCACCATCGCGCCCGAAGCCCGGGAGACGCTGATCGGGCTTCTCGGCGGCGATCGCCTGGCGACCCGCAGCGAATTGAAGAAACTCACGCTCTACGCCCATGGCGCCGGGCGCATCGAGCTCAGCGACGTCGAGGCCGTGGTGGGCGATGCCAGTGCGCTCGCCACCGACGAGATCATCGATGCCGCCTTTTCCGGCCGGGCGGATCTGCTCGATTCCACCCTCGCCAAGGCCTGGAACGAAGGCGTCAACACCTCGCAGCTGGCGGGTACGGCCCTGCGTCACGCACTCCTGCTTCACCGCCTGCGCGGGGAGGTCGAGAAGGGCCGCCCGGCCGCCAATGTGGTCGATTCGATGGGCATGCAGGTACATTTCCGCCGCAAGGCCGGCGTCTCGGCTCAGCTCTCTGCCCTGACCATGGCTCGGCTCGACCGCATCGTAGCCGATCTGTCGGAAGCCGTGCTCGATGCCCGCCGCAACGCCGTTCTGGGGCAGGCCATCGTCTCGCGCGCCTTGATGCGGATCGCCCTGATGGCGAAACCTCGGAGGTAACCCGGGCGCGCGCTGTACGAATTCGCATTGAGACGCCTGTGATGGGGCGCCCTGCTCCCGCCCGGCTACTTCAGGATCTTGGTCTGGTCGATATAGAAGATCTTGTCCGGCAGCTGCAGCTTGCGGTCGATGCCGGAGATCGTCACCGTGGTGTCGTAGCCCTGCGGATCGGTGACGGTCCACTGCTTCAGCTCGTAATTCGGTGCCGGAAAGGTCAGCTGGATGCGCGACTTGCCGCCGCTGGCAGCCGAGCCCTCCTCCAGGATGACGCTGATTCCGGCCGGCTCGCGGCCGACCGCCAGCACTCTGGAATCCTCGATCAGGTCGAGCCTGTCGGCCAAAAGGAAGCGCAGCGGCGTCTGCTTGATGAAATAGAGATCCTGGGTGTTGAGCTTGCGGTTGCGCACGGCCACGGAGGTGCCGTCGGCCAGGAGTTGCAGCGAGGACGGCGGGTCGTAGTCGAAGCGCATGCGGCCGGGCTTGGAGACCCAGAACTTGCCGTTGATGCGCTTGCCGTCCGAACCGACCTGCACGAAATTGCCGGAGAAGAATTTGATATTGTTGAAATAGCTGTCGATCTGGTCGAGCGTCGCCTTGTCGGCCGCACTCAGCGCCTTGGGATTGATGCGATGGGTGTCGATCTCGAGCGGCTGATTGGCGGCGACCAGGTCGGCCGGCGGCAACGCATCCGCGGGAGCAGGCGCCGTTTCGGCAGGCGGCGTGCCTGACTCGTTCTGCGCATAGGCTGTGCCGGCCAGCAAGGACAGGCTAAGAGCGACGAGAACGGTACGGGCAAAAGGCATTGCAAACTCCGGGACGGCCGGCCTGAGGGACCGGAACCGGCGACAGAAACAGTGTGGGCACACTTCATAGCGTTTTGCGATTCGACGGTCTCACCAAGAATCGCAAAGACGCGTCAAAGCGAAGAACTAGAGCAAAGCGGCGTTTTCACCAAACGCGCTTTGCTCTGGGAAGTGTGCCCTAAAGCGTGTCTATGGCCTTTTAGCGGCTTTGTGACAACAAAGCGGTGCAGAAGCCGCGATCAAATATGGATCGCGCGCCCCTCGACGGCCAGCGCCGCCTCCTTGACGGCTTCCGACATGGTCGGATGCGCGTGGCAGGAACGGGCGAGATCCTCGGAGGAGCCGGTGAACTCCATCAGCACCACGCCCTCATGGATCATCTCGCCGGCGCCGGCGCCGAGGATATGCACGCCGAGCACGCGGTCGGTGGTCGCATCCGCAATCACCTTGACGAAGCCTTCGGTGGTGCGGTTGGCGCGGGCACGGCCATTGGCGGTGAAGGGGAACTTGCCGACCTTGTAGGCGATGCCGGCCGATTTGAGCTCTTCCTCGGTCTTCCCCACCGAAGCGATCTCGGGATAGGTGTAGACCACCGCCGGAATGACGTCGTAATTCACATGGCCGTGCTGGCCCGCCAGGATCTCGGCGACGGCGATGCCCTCGTCCTCGCCCTTATGCGCCAGCATCGGCCCGCGCACCACGTCGCCGATGGCGTAGATGCCGGGGACATTGGTGGCGAAATGATCGTCGATGATCACGCGTCCGCGCTCGGTGACGACGCCGGCTTCCTCCAGGCCGAGGCCGTCCGTATAGGGGCGGCGGCCGGTGGCGACGAGGACGATGTCGGCCGCGATGGTCTGCTTGTCACCGCCGGCGACCGGCTCCACGGAAACGACGGCACCCGAGGCGCTGGTCTCGACGCCGGTCACCTTGGTGGCAAGCTTGAATTCGATGCCCTGGCGGCCGAGCAAGCGCTGGGCCTGCTTGGCGACTTCCAGATCCATGCCCGGCAGGATGCGATCGAGGAACTCCACCACGGTGACCTCGGCGCCGAGGCGGCGCCAGACCGAGCCGAGCTCGAGGCCGATGACGCCGGCGCCGATGACGACCAGCTTCTTGGGCACGGCAGCCAGTTCGAGTGCGCCCGTGGAGGAGACCACGGTCTTCTCATCGATGGTGACGCCGGGGAGCTGCGCAACGTCCGAGCCCGTGGCGATCACGATCGACTTGGTGTCCAGCGTCTGTTTCGAACCGTCTTCGGCCGTCACTTCGACCTTGCCGGCAGCCAGGATCTTGCCGGTGCCGCGATAAGCCGTGATCTTGTTCTTCTTGAACAGGAAGGCAACGCCCTGGACGTTGGCGTCCACGGTCTCCTGCTTGTGCTTCAGCATCTGGGGCAGATTGAGCACCGGCGCGGGGACTTCGATACCGAAGGCCTTGAAACCATGCCCGGCCTCGTCGAACAATTCGGAGGCGTGCAGCAGCGCCTTGGACGGGATGCAGCCGACATTGAGGCAGGTGCCGCCATAGGTGGCGCGCTTCTCGACCACGGCGACATTCATGCCGAGCTGGGCGGCGCGGATGGCGCAGACATAGCCGCCGGGGCCAGTGCCGATAACGACGAGATCATGAGAGGGCATGGGGGCTCGCTTTCACTTCACCCTCCCCTGTAGGGGGAGGGTCGGCCGAAGGCCGGGGTGGGGTGACTTCCGCGCGCACCAACTGGATAAGGCGCGGCGGTTCTCCGCAACATCGAACCACCACCCCACCCCGACGCTGCGCGTCGACCCTCCCCCTTCCAGGGGAGGGTGAAGATTTACAGGTCCAGCACGAGGCGAGCCGGATCCTCCAGGCTCTCCTTCACGCGCACCAGGAAGGTGACCGCTTCCTTGCCGTCGATGATGCGGTGATCATAGGACAGCGCCAGATACATCATCGGGCGTGCCACGATCTGGCCACCGACCACCATCGGGCGCTCCTGAATCTTGTGCATGCCGAGAATGGCCGACTGGGGCGCATTGAGGATCGGCGTCGACATCAGTGAACCATAGACGCCGCCATTGGAGATGGTGAAGGTGCCGCCCTGCATCTCCTCGATCTTGAGCTGGCCGTCACGGGCCCGCTTGCCGAAATCGGCAATGGTCTTTTCGATGCCGGCCAGGCCGAGCGTCTCGGCATCTCGGATCACCGGCACGACGAGGCCCTTGTCGGTGCCGACGGCGACGCCGACATGGCAATAGTTCTTGTAGATGATGTCCTGCCCGTCGATCTCGGCATTGACCGCCGGCATCTCCTTGAGGGCCTGGGTGCAAGCCCGCACGAAGAAGGACATGAAGCCGAGCTTCACGCCATGCTTCTTCTCGAACAGGTCCTTGTACTGGTTGCGCAGCGCCATGACGTTGGTCATGTCGACCTCGTTGAAG